>UQLN01000047.1 GCA_900541965.1 uncultured Parabacteroides sp.
GGCGAAAGCCAGCTGAGTTACAGTCAGCCCCATTTGGCCACTCTGGTAACTGCCCCTGTTATTTTCAATTGCAGTGCAAAGGTACGATTAATTTTGAAACTTGCAAATATTTCATCAAGAAATATCAGCCATTTTTAATGCGGTTACAGCCGCTTCATCCCCTTTATTTCCGTATTTGCCCCCTGCACGGTCTTCTGCCTGCTGCATGTTGTCGGTAGTTAACAATCCGAATATGAAAGGAATATCGTACATCAGATTCAGCTCCGTGATACCTTGTGTAACACCTGAACATACATAATCAAAATGGGGAGTATCTCCTCTTACAACGCTGCCTAAAACGATAATAGCATTTAATTCTTTTGTTTCAGCCATATGTTTCGCGCCGAATGTCAGTTCAAAACTGCCCGGAACACGGCTAACCAATATGTTTTCCGGTTTTACACCATGTTTTTCCAAAGTGTTGCAAGCCCCTTCCAGAAGTTTTTCTGTAATATTTTTGTTCCATTCTGCTACGACAATACCGATAGACATTTCAGATCCGTCGGGAACACTGTTGAAGTCGTACTCTGATAAATTCTGATAAGCTGTAGCCATAAGTTCTATTATTAAAAGAAGAGGATGCCTTTTTATATGAGACATCCTCCAATTGTGATTATTTAAAAAGTAAGTGACCTCTTATTTGTTTCCTAATACAGAAGCCCGTGTGATATATTTATCAATATCGGAAGCTTCCATGGAATTGAAGTATTTTTCTTTAATCGTGCTGTATGCTTTTACTGCATCCTTATACTGTTTCAGGTCTTCGTAAGCCAATCCGGCTTTTTTCAGGTAAGTCGGGCTGATTACTTCGTTGTCTGCTTCTTTTGCCGCTTTTTCGAAATAGCTGATGCCTTCTTTTACTTTACCCATGTTTACATAGCAGTCGCCAATCAAACCGGTAATAGCCGGAGAAATCATATCATCGCCTCCGCTATAAGATTTCAACAAATCGATAGCCTTCTCTGTATCTCCCAAGTTGAAGTAGCAAATACCGGCATAAGCTTTAGCCAGATTTCCGGACGGAGTGCTTCCGTATTTGCTTATGATGGTTTCGAAACCTTTATAGTCGGCACCATTTCCCTTTAAAGCCAGATTAAAAGAATCTCTGGCGAAATACTGCTCTCCCTTAAACATTGCTGCTGCGGCTTCCTTTTCTTTCGGAATCAAATATCCGTGTTTAATTCCAAACACAGCTCCAACAACAAGTGCGATAGCTATAATTCCGTAAATGATTTTCTTTGAATTGTTTTCAATGAACTGTTCCGATTTCGAAACAATTTCTTCTACTTCTAACTCCTTGTTGGTGTCTTTTTCCTTAGTAGCCATAATGTTTTATAGTTGTTTTATTATTTATCTCAATTTATGCCTGTGGCAATTCAAAGCGCAAAAGTAGTTTTTTTTACTGATATAATCTACATTTAGAAGTATATTTTTTAATTTTGTCCCACTAATATAGTGCTGATGATACTAAAGAAACTCTCTATACTCAACTACAAAAATATTCTTCAGGCAGAAGTTTCATTCTCTCCGGAAATAAATTGTTTTTTCGGTAACAACGGAATGGGGAAGACGAACCTGCTGGACGCCATCTATTATTTGTCATTTTGCAAGAGTCATGTGAATACGGCTGATAGCCAGATTATAAAAAATGAACAGGATTTGTGTGTCATACAGGGCAACTACGACTATGAGGGAAAGGAGGAAGAGATATTCTGTGCAATCCGCCGTCGCCAGCGTAAGCAGTTTAAAAGGAATAAAAAGGAATACGATAAACTTTCCGAGCATATCGGATTGCTGCCCCTGGTAATGGTTTCTCCTGCCGATTCTGAGTTAATCCGGGGTGGGAGCGAGGAGCGACGCCGTTTTCTGGATGTAATCATTTCCCAGCAGGATAAACAGTATTTGCATGCCCTGATACAATATAATAAAGCCTTGCTCCAGCGGAATACACTGTTGAAAGACCAGTGTATGGACGCTTCCTTGTATGAGGTGCTTGAAATGCAATTGGATATGTACGGGAAAACGGTTTATGATAAACGCCGTTCTCTGGTGGATGATTTCACTCCCATATTCAATGAGTATTACCAGACAATCTGCCAGTCGAAAGAGCAGGTGGGATTACGCTATGTCTCCCAGTTGGAAAAAGGGGAATTGTCCGGAATGTTGCAGGCCAATCGCGAACGCGACCGTATTCTGGGATATACCTCTTCAGGCATTCATAAGGACGAGTTGGAAATGACATTGGATAACTACCTGATTCGCCGTGTCGGTTCGCAGGGACAGAACAAGACATACCTGATAGCACTGAAACTTGCCCAGTTTGCTTTCTTGTCACATCGTGGACAAACTACTCCGGTACTTTTATTGGACGATATTTTCGATAAACTGGATGCCAACCGTGTGGAGCAGATTATCCAGTTAGTTGTGGGCGACAGTTTCGGGCAAATCTTTATTACCGATACCAACCGTAAGTACCTGGATGCAATCCTGCATTCCATTAACCATGATTATGCTTTGTTCCGGGTGGAACAGGGCGAAGTCCAACCGATGGGGGATCAGGAATGAAGCGTAGAAATGCACAATCGATAGGAGAGGTAATCCGGGATTTTTTTGAAGATAACACTGAATTATACGAGCAAATCCTTCAAATCCGTGTAAAACGGGCATGGGGAGAAGTGCTCGGGCCGATGGTGCTGCAATATACCCGTAATATATATGTAAAGGATAGGATACTGTATGTATCTCTCAATTCATCAGTATTGCGTAGCGAGTTGGTGCTGTGCCGCGAACGTTTGGTAAAGAGCCTGAACCAGTATGCAGGCTCTTGTGTGATAGAAGATATAGTGATACGTTGACCCCGCGGATCACACGGTTTCCTTTTCCGTAACAATCAAATCCATTTTCTTGTCGAAAGGCTCTACCGGAATCTGCTCTTTTAGCTGGAAATCATAACAGATACCTATTTTCGGCACTTGCAGTGTGGAAAGTAACCGGTCGTAAAAACCTTTGCCTCTTCCCAAACGGTTCTTTTTGCGGTCGAAAGCCACACCGGGCACAATAATCAAATCGATTTCGCTTTCAGGCACACTGCTTTCGCCGGTAGGTTCCAGTATCCCGAAGGAACCCGGTTTCAGGGAGTCTTTGCCCGTATAAAGAATCAGGCGTAAGTCATCGCCATCCACAACGGGCAGCAGAATCTTTTTCTGTTGATACCATTTCTCTATCAGCCCGGCGGTTTGAACTTCGCCGGGGATGGCATGGTATAAGGCTATACATTCAGCTTGCCGGAAGAGACTGCACGCCTCCAGCCGCTCCATGATTTTAGCAGATGTCTCTTGCAACGCAGTTTTCGTATATGAGCTCTTTAAGGAGGCCATATCCCGGCGTAGCTGTTGCTTGGCTTTGTGCAACTCTTCCATCTTTTACGTTACTTTTATTTTCTAATGTAGGAAGCGATTTTCCGTCTTCCAATACCTTGATTGCGCGTTTCAGTGTTACGTCATCATTCTGGAATACAGGATAGAAACCTGCTTCGTCAAAGAAATTGCGAATGATGTATGATTGCAACTGCTTCTCAATCAGCGGCCCGGATATATTAATCAGAGTCGGACGTTTTTTTATGCCTTTGGCTGCTGCAAAGTTTGTGAAATCGCTAAGCAAAGGTTGCTGTTTCAGATATTTGTATAAATCCTGATACGTTTTGAACGATGAAAGCTTATCGTAATTCCTGTCTGAATATTGTAAAGCATATAAATTGATCAGTCCGGCATTGAATACGCTTGTAAAATAAGAGGTCATGCCGCTCGTATCCCGCGGGATGAAAATATCCGGCATGATACCGCCGCCGCCGTATACAGGGCGTCCCATCAAGGTTTCGAATTTCTCCGTATTATTTTGTTTGATACTGTCGGCAGAGTCGAATTCCCCATGCATAAAACGGTTATAAATGTCCTGTTCGTAATCGCTGTCGTTGCCTAACTCATACTTTTTCTGGATGCAACGACCGGAAGGTGTATAATAACGGGCGATTGTCAGGCGGATTTCGGAACCGTCACTCAATTTGATAGGAGACTGGACAAGTCCTTTTCCAAAGGTACGGCGTCCGATAATCAGACCACGGTCGTTATCCTGGATGGCACCGGAGAAAATTTCACTGGCAGATGCGGAAAATTCGTCCGTCAGTACAACAATCGGTGTATCCTGGCAAGTACCTGTTCCGTTGGTATATACATCATTACGCGGGAACGATTTGCCTTCCGTATAAACAATCAGGCGTCCTTCCGGCATAAATTCATTTATCATATTGATAGCAGCCTCCATGTAACCGCCGGTATTACCCCGCAGGTCGATGATGAAGGAATTGCAGCCATCCTGTTTCAGTTTGGCTATGGCCGTAATAAATTCGTTGTAAGTGGTACGTCCAAATTTGTTTACTTTGATATAGCCGATACCTTTGCTTACTTCATAAGCTACATCCACCGAGTTGACTGGAACATCCCCGCGGGTTACGTCGAAGTAAAGCAGTTCCGGTGTGTTTTTACGCTTTACACCCAGTTTTACCGTACTGTTTTTTGCTCCGCGCAGTGTTTTCATAATAACTTCCTGATTGCTGCCATTACCGGCAAACAAGGAGTCGTTGATGGTGATGATGCGGTCGAACGGACGCAATCCGGCTTTTTCCGAAGGACCGCCCGGGATCACATTTATCACCAGTATCGTATCGGTCTGCATATTGAAAGATACGCCGATGCCACTGAATGAGCCTTCCAGGTCTTCGTTAACCATCTGTGCGTCTTTGGCTGGGATATAAACCGAATGCGGGTCCAGTTCACTGAAAATTTTAGGAATGGCATCTTCTACCAGCTTTTTCATGTTGACGGTATCCACATACTGCTCATCGATAATATCGAGGATTGCATTTATTTTGTTTCCACTGGAATAAATATGGCGTTTCCCTTTTGTAAGGGATAGGTAGTGGTTACCGATAAAGATCCCGAGAGCTACACTAAGAGCAATGATTACAGGCAGCCATGTGGCTAACCTTTTATTTTTATTCATAAAACGTTTATTTATCGTTTAAATCAATATAATCTATAATAACACCTGCACGCGCTAAAAGTTGGCAACCATCTTCCACCCGGTATTTTTCCGAATATACCACGCGCTTGATTCCGGATTGGATAATCAGTTTGGCACATTCTATGCAGGGAGCCGAGGTAACATATATGGTTGCCCCGTTGCTGCTGTTGGACGAAGCCGCCACTTTAGTAATCGCATTGGCTTCTGCGTGTAAAACATAGGGCTTGGTCACATTATTTTCGTCTTCGCATATATTTTCAAAACCGGATGGCGTACCGTTGTATCCGTCGGATATAATCATTTGGTCTTTTACGATCAATGCTCCCACCTGGCGCCTTTTGCAATATGAATTTTCAGCCCATACGGCTGCCATTCTCAGATAACGTTTATCTAATTCGAGTTGCTTATCTTTTTTGTCGCACATCGTTTTCTGATTTTATTCCTTTATAAACAGCACAAAGGTAATATAATTGAGGAAATTATATACTGTATCCGCGTTCCTTTTTAACGAAGGTCTTATTATTGCAGCTTCATGACAAGTAGCCGGCATTTTCTTACCGTGTCAGGTCAAACACTGTATTATTTATGAAGAACCTGTTCGAATCACGGATTTGTTTTGGTATTCCCCTACATATGTTAATATTTATAATATGACTCACTTTTATCAGAAATGTGAAACATTTTTATAAATTCGTGTTAATAATTATATCATTCTGTCATGTATAAAGAACAAATCCTCATGTTTCAAAGAGAAATATATGTAGACCTTTGTTTCTGAAATTTAATACTAAAGTTTTTAATTAATAAATTAATTCATGAATATGAGATTACTAATGACTTTTATCTTTTGGGGGATATGTATGTTTACTATTGATTCTTATGCCCTGAATAATAATGTGCCTCATGACCCGGCACTGAAAAAAATAACTATCTCCGATCCCGGTCAAAAGCTGGTTCTTCAACTCGACTATTCGGATGGTTGTAAAATAACGCAGTTAAAAGTAAAAGGTAAAAATGTATTGTCTGAATCGGGTGTTTATACAGGTTTCAGAACCAGGGGAGGTTCCTTTACCTCCTGTTCCGGTCAGGATGGGATTAAGGTGGAAGAGTCCGGAAATAAGATACTTATAAAGAATATCATTTATGGAGATCATTCGATAAGTGTAAATGAATCATGGAATTTTGACCTGAATGGTGACAAGATCATCTGGAATATCAACCGGAAATACAGTAACCTGGCAAAGCTGGAAGAGATGGCTTTCCCTCAATGGAATTTTGCAGACTTAGCCGTCTGGAAGGGAGGAATCCTGGATAACGGAGGAATGGTCTGGTGTAAATATTTGAGAGAGGTGAATGATACGTATGGCGTACATACCGGAGGTGTTACTTTCTGGAATCCGGATACCGGAAATGCATTGCGTATCAAAGCAAAATCGGATGGGAGACAGCTGGCGGCAAAATATGCGCAGAGTGATAAGAAAGAGTTTGTCTGTACTCATTTTGTGACAGATGAAGAATTGGAACCCCGGTATAATCTGAACCGCTTTGTCCATCAGCGAGCAGATGTGTTTACCCCTTTTAATGTTCGGAAAGGCGATGTGAACATGACGCTGGAAATGGAATATGTCGATTATGCAGTTGCCTATTCAAGAGGAAACCTGCCCGGCATAGATGCGGAAGCGGTTCGTGAGTTGATGAATACGACCGGCAGATACGGGGTGGTGGATAATACGATTGTAGGAGCAAACGGATGGACTACCAACTGGAAATGTTTGCATGAGCCTTTCTTCGCCCAGATAGGAATGGCCTTGAATGACGGCAATTATGTAAAAAATATGTCCGCAACCTTAGACAGTGAGAGGGATTATGCGATAACAGCCGACGGACGTGTCCTTTCCCGGTGGCATAATGCGGATGAAGACCAGATGCCGGGAACATTCAATTACAAAACCGGATATTATGAAGCAAGATGGGGATACACGATAGATTCGCAGACCGGCCATGTGATTAACACGGCGGAACAATTTGACTTGTGTGGTGATATCGAATGGCTGAAATCTCATAAAGCAGGTTGCGAAAAGGCACTGGATTGGTTGATCAGGAGGGATTCGAATGGCAACGGCATTTTTGAGATGATGAATAATTCTATAAAAGAAGAGAAGGCAAGCGATTGGCTGGATATCGTCTGGGCCAGCTTCGAGAATGCGTTTGTAAATGCCCAGATGTATGAAGCCCTTAATCTGTGGGCCGGCTGTGAACGGGTTTTGGGAGATAAGGTAAAGGCTGATTATTATACGGCAGTGGCACAGAAACTGAAAGATAACTTCAACAAGTCGATCCATGAGGGCGGTTTCTGGTCGCCGGAGAAAAAGCAATATGTTTATTGGAGGGATAAAGACGGTTCCGTACATGGGGATAACCTGGTTACTCCGGTCAACTTCGCCGTGATCGCCTTCGGTTTATGTGATGATAAAAGACGGATCGCCCAGGTACTTGAACAGATTGAGAAAAGAACGGTTGCCGAGAATCTGTTCCACTGGCCGCTTTGTTTCGACTCCTTTAAAAGAGAGGAAGTATCAGCCGGAAACTGGCCTTTCCCTACTTATGAGAACGGGGATATCTTCCCGACCTGGGGATATCTGGGAGTCCGGGCTTATGTCGGTTACGATAAGCACATCGCTTTAAAATATATCCGTAACATCCTGGCGCAATATAAAAAAGACGGACTCTCTTCCCAGCGATATAGCCGTAAGACACAGGAGGGACAGGGTTCCGATATTTTGGCGGGTATCTGTACAAGTGTGACGGCTCTTTACCGCGACATTTACGGGATACGTCCGAAATGGAACAGGATGGGACTGGAACCTAACCTGTCTGAGATACTTAACGGAACGGAATTTAATTATACGTTGCGGGATACCGATTATCGTATCCGTTTGAGTGTCGATGATTATGAGATGCAGACAGACCGCTTCTCTGTTAAAAGCCGTGATGCTTTCGGAGCCTCTTTCCGGGAAGGCGGTTTGGTTGTCTATCCGCACAATGAAGAAAAAACAGTGTTGAAAATCTTCGGTGAGTCGTCTTCACCGGTGGGCGTAACCTTGAAACAATGTTCCGGAAATGATATTTCGTGGGAGATGAATACGGCGGACAATTACCGGTTTATTATTGAAGGATTGAATCCGGCTTTAAAATATAAATTAGCCATCCAGGGTAAAACGATTCCTGTAGAAGTCGGGGAAGATGGCAAGGCTTCCTTTACTTATCCTTGTAAAGGAACAGTGAGAGTAAGATTATACGGCAAATAAAATTATTGAACATTCTAATAACAAAAACTATGAACGACATTTTAGAACAAATCGCATTATGTGTGGAGAACGGGAAAATAAATCAAAAATCTCCCTATCCGCCAAGCATGAAAGGGCAGTTGGGGGCCGACGAACTTACTATGCAGGCATTGGAAGAGGGCGTTGCACCTACTGATGTCCTCTCAAAAGGCCTGATTGTCGGTATGGGACGTATCGGTGTGAAATTCCGTGAAAACAAAGTCTTCGTGCCCCAGGTCTTGATGAGTGCCAAAGCCATGAGTGGGGCGATGGCGCATCTGAAGAAGTATTTTATGGATGGTTCCGTCAAACGGAAAGGGAAGCTGATCATCGGTACGGTGGAAGGCGATTTGCATGATATCGGGAAGAACCTGGTGAGTATGATCGCCGAAGGAAACGGATATGAGGTAATAGATTTAGGCGTGGATGTTCCTGCCGAGAAGTTTATCGATGCCATAAAGGTGAATCCGGGTGCATTTGTAGGAATGTCAGCCTTGCTGACGACAACGATGGCCAATATGGAAAAAATCAACAAGCAGATCAAGTCGGAATTTCCCGAAGTCATCACCTGTGTGGGAGGTGCACCGTTGAACAATGAGTTCGCCCAAAAGATCGGCGCCGATTATTATACGGACGAACCGCAGGCATTGGTGGAGATATTGGATAAGCTGGTTGCATAAAAAAGAATGGTATGAATGTAGATAATTGGATCAGTGATATTATAAATGTACGCGAACGTTGTACCGTGCCGATTATGACCCATCCCGGCATCGAGATGATAGGGGCAACCGTGAAAGATGCTGTTCAGAGCGGAGAGAAGCATGCACAGGCAATCTATGAACTGAGCAAGAAGTATCCGTCGAAGGCGGCTACCGTGATCATGGACCTGACAGTAGAAGCGGAAGCGTTTGGGAGTTCCATTGCATTCCCTGAAAACGATATGCCGCATATTCTGGGAAGCCTGGTCGATTCGGAAAGTATAGAAGGATTGCAGATACCTTCTTTGTCATCCGGCAGGATACCTGAGTATATACTGGCTAATAAAATGGCGGTCGGGATGATCACGGATAAACCGGTTTTTGCTGGGGCTATCGGTCCTTTCTCTCTTGCCGGAAGATTATATGGCATGTCGGAGATTATGATTGCTTGTTATCTGGAACCGGAAGCTATAGCTCTGCTGCTCGATAAATGTACCCGTTTTATAGAAGATTATTGTATGGAACTGAAACGGACGGGATGCTCCGGGGTTATAATTGCCGAACCGGCTGCCGGATTGTTATCGAACGAAGATTGTTTACAGTTCTCTTCCGTATATGTAAAAAATATCATCGACAAAGTACAGGATGATTCGTTCATGGTAGTTCTGCATAACTGCGGTAATACCGGTCAGTGTACAGACGCCATGATATCCACCGGAGCGAAAGCCTATCATTTCGGAAATGCTATATCGATGACGGAAGTTTTGAAACAATGTCCGGGGGATACGTTGGTCATGGGGAATATCGATCCGGTAGGAGTGCTCCGTATGATGTCACCGGAAGAGATCGAAAAAGAGGTAACTTCATTATTGGAACAGACGGCAGAGTACCCGAATTTTGTACTGTCGACCGGCTGTGATGTGCCTCCTTGCGTACCGGAAGAAAATATCCGGGCCTATTATAATGCTTTATCAGCTTTCAATCGTAGCATGTAAATGATGTTTTGATGGCTGCATTTAGTTATTATAGTCCGACAATCCGGGAAACAGGTATTCTTCCGGATGATCTGCTGGAAATGCTGCATGAAGAAGACCGTTCTCCGGATAATCCGGTAGTGTGCGAGGTAACGGAGGTTTTTGAGCAACTCCCTGCAATTTCAGATATACGGGGAGGCTATGCCGTTTTTGAGGACATAGAACGGTTTCCGGAAACAGGAGAGATACGGATAGCGGGACAGACTATAAAAACATCCCGTAAAATCTGCCGGCTGATGGAAGGAGCAGAAAAGATCGCCGTTTTTATCTGTACGGCCGGACAGGGATTTTCGGATTATTCCGGAAAGTACAATAAAGAAGGTGAGTATCTGAAAGGGTATATCGTGGATACGATGGGAAGTGTCGTTGTTGAAAAGTCTATGGATTTTATTCAGTCTGAACTGGAGAAGCAAGTACAGTCGGAAGGAATGAAAATAACCAATCGGTACAGTCCCGGTTATTGCAACTGGCCTGTCGACGATCAGAAGCGGCTTTTCTCATTAGTACCGGCTCATACATGTGAAATCTCACTTTCAGCCAGCTGCCTGATGGTCCCGATCAAATCGGTAAGCGGTATTATCGGCATCGGCAGGAATGTGCGGAAAAGTAGTTATTCCTGTGATATCTGCAACAATCTCACCTGTATTTACCGGAAGGTAAAAAATAAGAATAATCAACATTGAATAAGCAATAAATAAACTGTTAACAGATATGGATAATATGACTCCCAAAGAACGTATTTGGGCAACAATAAACCGTCAGCCGGTCGATCGTCCGCCCGTCGACCTCTGGTGTACACCCGAAGTACTTGATTCACTCCGGAAATATACTTCATTGCAAGATGAAATGGCTGTTTATAATAAGTTGGGTATAGATAAAATTGTCTGGATATTTCCCGGTTACGGAGGACGTTTCTTCGATCCGAACGATAGCGGGGAGATAACGATGTGGGGTGTTCCTACCCGGATGGTAAAGGCTGGCCTGGCAACTTACCAGGAATATATCGATCCGCCGATTGCCGATTATATGGATCCGTCCCAGCTGGCTGGTTATCATTCCTGGCCTGACCCGGATAAATTTGATTATGCAGGAGCAAAGGCGTTGGCAAAAGAAGCACGTTCCTGGAATTTCGCAACGATAGGTCCCTGGATATCTCATTTTGAGATTTATTGCCAGATGCGCGGATTGGAAAATGCCCTGATGGATACGTTGGCAAATCCTGATTTCCTGGATGAAACGGTAGAGCGTATCGACGCCATTCAAACCGTCATGCTGGAACGGATGCTGACTGAATTGAACGATGAACTCGATATTGTATTTATCAGTGATGATATGGGAATGCAGGATAGTATGCTGATTTCCCTGGATTCGTGGGAGATGCATTTCAAGCACAGGCTGAAGAACTGGTGCGACCTTATCCATAGTTATGGCAAGAAGGTATTGTATCATACGGATGGTGCAGTCCTTCCTTTGGTACCGGGATTGATCGAGTGCGGTATAGATATTCTGAATCCGATACAGCATGTTTGTCCGGGTATGGACAGGGCTAATCTGAAACAGCAATACGGGAAAGAACTTATTTTTCACGGGGGAGTAGAGAACCAACGTATCTTACCGATGGGGACAGTCGGTGAAGTGATCGATGAAACCCGGAAATGTCTTGAAACGCTAGGCAAAGACGGTGGTTATATCTGTTGTTCATGTCATAATGCACAAGCTGGAACACCAGTGGAAAATATTCTGGCAATGATAGATACGGTGAAAACATACAAGCAAAAATAAGTTTTGTTATAAGGTCTGATACGGTGTTTAAAGAGCTGTCTTCCCGTCATTTTCTGAATCGGAAATATGTTGTAGTTGGTTTGAAGAAAGCTGTTCCCTGTAAGCTAAAGGAGTGAATCCGGTATATTTTTTGAAAAGTGCGGTAAAATAAGTTGCATCTTCATAGCCGACCATATAGGATATCTCTTTGACACTCAGGGAGGAATTGAGCAGGAGGCTTTTGGCTTTCTGTAGTTTTAATTCTAATATAAAACGAGCCGGCGAGACATTCGTATATTCTTTGAATAGTTTCCTGAACCAGGAGTATCCCATATTGATCTGTTGAGCGACATCTTTAGGGGATATTCCTGTAAGGAAATTTTCCCTCATGATTATACGGGCCTGGTTGATTTGCTGGATAACGACATCATTTGTGAAATGTTGGTTGCAGTCATAATAGATAGCCATTCCCAGGATGAGGTTGCCAATCCCGGCCAGTGTTTGCTGGTAGGTGGCTTGCTCGGAGAATGCGAAGTCTATAGCTTGGTTGAATAACTGGATGATATCTTCGCGCAACCCGACTTTATAAACTAACCGGTTTGTTCCGAAGAAGCCGTTTTTGAACCTTGCATCCAGATGAGGACCATGCATGCCTATCCAGTATTCCTGCCATCCAGTTTTTTTGTCCGGATAGTAGCTATGCCATGTATAGGGAGGTATTATCAGCATATCTCCGGCTGTTATCGGAATACTTTCATCGGGAGAAGTGAAGTAAGTCCCTTTCCCTTTAGAAATATAAATGAGCTGGTAATTATCGAGTATACGTCCGTTTTGGGGAGTAAAGTAATAATCTGTGGGATGTCCTACTTTGGGCGGATAGATTTTATAGTCTTTGCTGATTTCTGCCTGACCTACATTGTCAACGATCAATCCCCAGAGTAAATCTCTTTCGCTACTGACGAGGTATTTGAAAAGATTTTTGTTTTTCATATTCAGATGCAGTGAACTTTGTACAAATATATATAAATCATATTACAATGGCAAGAGAACCATATTTGTTATGATTGTACTATCTTCGGATTGCGTTAAATAGTTATTTATAAGTTAAAATTGTAGTTATGTTTAAAAACTTGATTCTGTTTACGAAAATATTATTCCTGACACCGTTGTTCGTACTGGCTGCTAGTCCGGGAGGAAAAGACTTGAAGAAGTTGCCGTATCCTCCTTTGAAGGGTGTTCCGACAGGAGAGAAGATCACTTGCTCGCCGGACCCATTGGTCAATTACCGGTGGAAAAGTCCCGATGCCGACGATGATCTGGAAGTGTACACACGGAAACCGGTTTCTGTTACATGTGATGAACCGATGAATATGACGGTAAAAGGTAATTCGGACTTAACAATTACCGGAGCATGTAATATCATGTTCGATTTCGGTCAGGTCAATGCCGGTTGGCTGGAATTTGAATGTGATGATATGCTGGCTACTGTCGAATGCAGTATCAGCGAGTTCAATGAACCGGCTGTTTTCAATCTGGGTTCCGAGCATCCGGTAAAGACGGCTGTGCCTGAGCAATATGGTAAAACGTATCGTTTAGAGTTGAATAAACAATTGTATGAAGGTGTACGTTTTGCCTGGATACATTTGAAAGATGTGTCTAAGAAATTCAGGATACGGAATGTCCGGTTGGTCTGCCAGACGAAGCCGACTAATTATGAAGGTAGTTTCAACAGTAACGACGAACAGTTGAACCGTATCTGGTACACTGCCGCCTATACTGTCCGGCTCAATTTGCTGAAAGATTATTTCGGTGCCATTCTGATGGAACGGAGTGACCGTCATTCGTGGACCGGTGATGCACATACTTCACAGGCTGCCGCTCTTGTCGCTTTTGGTAATTATGATTTTGTCCGTAAGAACATTCTTTATACGGCGGAACAGTTTAATGGTATCCTGAGTTATTCTCTTTATTGGGTACAGAGCTTACTGGATTATTATCAATATACCGGAGATCAGTCTCTTTTGGATTCTTTATGTAATAATGCCTGCAATAAACTGGATATCGCTTATCAGCATTATGAACAAAGTCCTTCGGTCTCTTTTTACGGATGGGACGAACGGTTAGGGGCTGGTTTTGAGAATCCGAACTGTAAAGAGACACATACGGCATATAAAATGTTATCTATTCAGACCTGGAAGAGGTTCGCAAAGGCGATGAATGATTGTGGCCGGCAGGATCTGTCCCGGAAATATGAAACGTATGCCTATGAAAAGCAACAGCAATTGCAGTGTAGTCCGGACTGGCAGGAAGGGTTGGATATATTTGCCGCTTCTGATGCAGTGAATGCAGGTGTCGTTTCTCCTGAGGAGGTCTCTTCTTTATGGAATAATGTTTTTGGCGATCGCTTGCAGCGTGTATCCTATTCTCCTTTCAACCAGTATTTTGTAATCAATGCACTGGCTCGTTTGGGGCGTTATGGAGAAGCGATGAATACGATCGATGATTGCTGGGGAGGACAGTTACGTTATGGAGCGACAACATTTTTTGAAGTATTCCGTCCTTCATGGAATCTCTGTAAACTGGCGGATAATGATGCACCGGTCAATAACCAGTGCGGATATACCAGTTTTACTCATCCCTGGAGTGCCGGTGTAGCGAAATGGTTGAGTGAAGAGATTTTAGGTGTAAAACCGGAGGTTCCGGGATTTAAAACTTTTACCGTTTGTCCCCATCTGACTACCGGATTGACCCGTATCGACGGGGCTGTTCCTACTCCTCATGGGAAAATACGGGTTTATATGGATGCAAAGGAAGGAAAAGGTTCTTTGTCTGTTCCTGCCGGAACAACAGGGCGCTTGGCTATACCTCTTATGGGAGCTGCAAATATAGAAATCAAAATGGACGGACAAACGGTACAGCCGGAAAAGAAGAACGCCACTCACGTTTATTTACCTGTTTTGAATGAAGGATCGCATATATTCAGCTTTTCTTATGACCGTCCTGTTGAAAGCCCGGTGGTTGAAGAAGAACTCAAGTACTGCTATCCGGCTTCGACGGTAAAGGAAGATACTTTGACTCAGGGTGACTGGAAAGGAGTATATGGTTCGAAAGGATATATTTTGTTCAATTACGACGGGGAAGGTGCACACCGGACTAAGCTGCCGAAGCAATGTCAAAGTATCATTTGCCAGCGAGAAGAAAATTCCAGCTATATGAATACGGCTTCTGACAAACGGGCATTGGTCTCCAATATTGAAAATGATGAGAGCCGTAGTTTAGGAGCTATAACGACCTTTGATCCGCAGGTTTGTCGTCAGACGATAACAATAGATGTGGATTACCGGCACGATAAGCCGTATAAAATATCTCTTTACTTTGTAGATTGGGATTATAACGGACGGCGGAGCGCGATCGAACTGTTTGATTTACAGAATAAACGTATTTTGTCTCCGGTCCATATGGTCCGCAATTACGGAATGGGACGTTATGTGACATTTGAAGTCAATCAATCGGTACGTGTCCGTATTTGTCAGGTGCGGGGGGCAAATGCAGCTTGTTCGGCACTGTTCCTGGATTAATGGCAGGATTTAATTAAAATAAAAAAACTACGGTTTCTCAATGAAACCGTAGTTTTTTTATGAAGCAAGATCTGAAAAGACCTTTTCAGAAAGGGTTGATTATTCCTTCTTTAAAGTAACAGGTCCCACCAATCCGGCCGGTAACAATTTACTATCGGCATTCCATCTGCAGACGGTAGCAGATGTATGCTGTTTACTGTTGGGTTGTTTGTCACCAACAAGACGGTTCCACCATGTGTTTACAACATCCACTTCAATCTTATTGGTGCCTTTCATAAGTAAATCAGAGATTTCTACGGAATAAGGATATCTCCAGAGATAGGGAAGCCTGTGTCCGTTAATCGTAACCTGAGCCATCGCTTCTACCTCTCCCAAATCGATCCATACGGGAGATGCCGGTTCTTCCGGGTATTCAAATTCGTTTGAATATGTCACTACTCCCGTGAAATATTTAATAGAAGGTTCGTCAAAGGTTGTCAGGTCTTTTAATTCCGGCATAATGATACTTCCAATGGTATCGTTTGCTGCTTCGAATGTTACTTTCCAGTCCCCTTTAAGTGTTTGCACAGTCGTTTTTTCAGGGAAGTTCGGCTTGTCTATTTTCTTTTCTATCCCTTTGCGGAATATGATAAACCAGGAATCAGACTTGTCGAATTCAAGGGGAATATAGGTAAAACCGTTCTCTTCCCTGAACTCGTATAGGTCGCGCTTTTCTCCGGTAACAGCATTCCATAGTTCAGGCTGTTTTCCGGTTATTCTGAAACCGAACTCGCTTTTGTTTTTATCGTCTTTCTGATTGGTAATAAAGTAAGCATCCGAATTGCCTGTGCTTCTGTGCGTGAACAAGAACCCTTCCGGCATGACCATATCCGGTTTCAGCTCCAATAATTCTGCCGCCTGGTCGATATCCATATTGGAAAGGACCATTCCTTTACCATATTTGTGCACATTTTCACCGTTCCCCCATAATTCATCCGCTAAGGAAACGACCCTGTTATCCGCTGCCGGATAATCTTTACCGCTGGGAGAGGACAGAGGCTTAGGACCCAGAACCACTAATCCGTTTTTAACCAGTTCTGCAATCTTTTCCAGCATTTCCGGACGCATGGTCTGTTGATTGGGTAAAACAAGCAGCCTGTAGGACATGCCGGATTTTAAAATCAATCTTCCGTCTTTTACGTCTGCATATTTATGTAAGACCTCACTGTTAATGAAGTCATAATCATAGCCGTGAGGGAGAGACGGATTTTTTTCTCCTGTCATTTTCGGTGCGTCTTCCCCGATAAAATAAGCTACATCTGCCACATGTTTTCCTGTTTGTAAAATAGCGGTCGATCTGCGTATATAGTCGAAATAGGAGCCTGAGTGCGGGAACCAGTTGCTGTGGCGGTTAAAATCCATACCGAACCAAGCATTAATACCCGGTTTTTGTTCGTAAGCCTGATGTATATACACATGTAAAACAAAATGGTTTATTCCTTCTGTCCAGGACCAGTCGCCCATTTTCTTCATATCCCGCGGTGTCAGGTTGAACGACCAGGAAGAGGTGAATGCTTCAGCAGAAGTAAAAGGTTTCCCATAGGTATTGGCAGCCGATGAAGCACAGCGACATTCAATAGCTCCCAGGCTGGGATCACTGATCCAGAACTCTCCGCCGACATCGTGGCTAGCCCCGCCATAATTTAAGAATTCGGCAGGGAATCCCCAGTGTCCATAGTTTTCCAACCAAAGACGTAAGCCGTTCTCTTCACATTTTTCACGAAGTCCTCCGACATAGTCTATGGCAATACGGTCTGCAACCAACCGGCGCAGATCCCACAAAAAACGGTCGGAACGATCGGCGCTTTCGACGATACGCCCGGTCAATACCGGCATCCATGGATAAGGACTGTATCCGTATTCTTTTTCAAACAGTTCGCCGAAACCTTCTGTCCATGTTTCCGAACCTTGTTCATAGCTGTCGGCAACAACATGTCTGAAACCTTTACGCTTTTCGGCCGGAATACGGCGGATAATTTCACCGACATAAGCATCGAAATGTTTGGAAGCCGCCGCCTTACTCATTTTATCTATTTCATAGCCTGTACTTTCTGGGGATGCCGGAGCATTTTGTGTTCCGGTAAGCGCCATTCCTGTTCGTAAAATAATCCATTCCCCAGCCGGAGCATCCCATCTTAAAACGCCTTTTTCATCTACATTGCCGGTGATATCTATGATTGCGTCGGCACTTATTTTCAGTTCTTCATTTTCCGGTTCAGCCGACTTATCCCACATATATGTATCTGCTTTGACCTGTGGAATATCGCTTAAACGGCCTAACTGTTTTTCCACGAAATGGGATAATCTGGCAGCTCCTGATATTTCAATTTCTCCGATATGGCCGCCATAATAACCGTCTATGATTATCCGGAAATCGGAAGCCGTAACAGCCTCGAAACTTTCTGTGGCAGGTCCGAATGTCATCCCGCCCATATTGGCATCCAGCCTTGTACGGGCAACATCGCGGTGGGCGATGGTTTTGTAATCGCCATTCTTTTGTTTGACTTGTAATTTGTAGTTTGCTCCTATACCACTTTCCACCGGTACGAATTCAATACTCCGTGCCGTATAGGGTTCTTTGGTGTGGATGTCGATGGTGACAGGATATTTATCGGCTTTGAATGCGGTTTTCCTGTTCCCATCGAACAGGGTCTTTACTTCTGCATGGTCGGCATGTACTTCGGCGATGTCGGTCGTTATATGTTCTTTATCATTTTTAGGAACAGGAAAAGCCTGTACGGATACCTGCTGAAAGAAGTCGGCAGGTTGCTCCAGTTGAATCTCGATTTTTTTACCTCCTGTGACTCTGGTCTCAGAAGATGTGAGATAACGCATCGCTTCTTCGGGTTGTACCCAGGGACCTCCGGACATACTCCATCCCGGTCCGTTGAACATGCCGACTTTGATACCCAGCCTGTCGGCTTCTTTGATAGCATGTTCGACACAACTCCACCATTCTTCGCTGAGGACTTTCACTTTCCCCCAGGGATTTCCCGGGTCGACAACGTTACCGATGAGCGCTTCACCGATACCTACTTCAGCCATCGTTTCCAAATCCCGTGTAATACCTTCTTTCGATATATTATCACTGATCCAGTACCAGTATACCCAGGGTTTTGTGGACTCGGGGGGATTATCGAATGCTTCTTCAAAGGTGGTATCGTTTTCCTCTTTACACGCATTGAAGAAGATGTTTGTCAGTAATATTAGCAAGATAAAAAATACATTTCTCATTCTGATTACTTTTGTATTTGATTAAAAGATAGTCTTTAATGATACTTATTTGGATGTAAAAATCAATTTGACAGGTCCGAATAGCCCCGCATTGCATTGGTTTAGATCCGGTATTCCTCTCCAACCCCAGGTACGGAGTTTTCCCATATCCTCTTTCATCCACATTTTATTGGCTATCAGGTTTCCTATTTTTATCCTGATTTTATTTTCTCCTTGTTTTAGCGTGTTGGAAATATTAAATTTGAAAGGAGGCCATAAACGGGCGCCTGCAGGTTGATCATTGACAAAAACTTCAGCCATATATTTTACTTCGCCTAAATCAATAAAAACACTTGAAGACGTATCGTCTATCGTAATTGAAGTTTCATATTCTAAAAATCCGGAATATTGCTGAAGTCCATAAGTGTACCAGGAAGCCAGTTTTTGATTCTCTTTCGTACCAACTGTAAATTTAAAAGGAGCAACAGTTATTTTTTCTTCTTTCCGGTTTATTACAAACGATAGTAATTTTGATTCCGGAGCCAGGTTGATTAAAGAATCCGTTACCTTTATCTTTTTATCATTCAACCAGATTTCTTTTCCCAACATATAGGATGGAACTACAACTGATTTTGCACCTACCGGAATATTCATTCTCCAATAGCCATAGATGCTTTTAATATTATTTTCGTCTTGGCGGGAATAATATTTCCAGTTCGAGTCATCATATCCTAATCGTAAAAACTCATTTTCTTTCAACCGGCTATCTGAATATAATACTTTTGCCGTTGTTTTATAAATAGTGTTTTCATTTGGATAGCTAATTTCCCATGTGGTATCGACTATTCTTTTTTTGGTGGTGATATCCGGTTTCACTTCTGTAGAATTTGTTTTATCCGGATTAAAAGCCAGCCAATAAGCTTCAAACGGATTCAATGTCAGGGATACTTTCTGATATCCGTTCTCTGTTGTCGATGGAATAATCTTTTTCTGACCTGTCTCACAATCCCATATTTCAGCAACTCCTTTTCCATCTCTGAGCCATGCTGTGAAATGTTTTAATGTATCGGTATTGTTTGCAAACCAGTATAAATTAGTATTACCGGCCTTTCTTTGAGCCGTATATAATCTACCTGAGTTTTTAAGACGTATCTGAGGTGCCATCTTTTCGTTTAAAACCGTGATCATTGCCTCCATTTTGTCTTTATCAGATGCTAAATTGATAACGTTCGGAAACTGTTTTAATGTTTTTGCCTGGGCTATAATTGTTTTATCGTTCAATCCTTTTTCGGGAGAACCCTGAGGTAATTCACCCAATAAAACGACTAAGCCTCCCTGTTTGGCGAATTCAACGATTTTTTTGAATGATGACTGAGGTATAATATAAGTTGCAGGAAGTACGATTGCCTTAAAATCATGGTTGTTGATCGTTATTGTTGTACTTTTGCCGGAGTTTTGTATTGTACCTTTCGATAAGTAATGTTTGTCGGCTATCAAGAAGTCAATATTTTCCTGATTCATCTTTCTCATAGCATCCGAATAGACTTGGTCCGTCTCAATGACACGCGGGTCCCACGGTGCATCCTGTACACCTTTTTCTTCTGAGAAATAGTTTTCTGAAAAAGTCCAGACGGTTTCAATAGGGTGAACCAGCAGAACGTCTGCAACCAGGCTGCTTTGACGGGTTATGAAGGCTGCTCGTCTGGCAAAATCAGTCCACTGGTGTAAATAGTTCCAATAGGGATTTTCAGTGAACCAGTCACTGGGAAAAGGTACTGTTTCCAATTGCCTGTTCATGTAAATGCCATGAGGAACAACATGATTGACCCCGAATGAAGTAACGGAATTTATTGTCATTTTCATCATTTCCGGAGATTGTATCCATCCGGCAACTCCCATAATTTCGCTCATAAAAGGACGGTCTTCAAATTCTGCAACGGATTGTATTTCTTTGAAATCATGTACGTCTTGAGATTTCATTTCCAGACAGTCATTACCGGGCATTGTTACACAGCGTGTTGTTTTCATCAAATCACCGACAGCGATTGTCTGGAATTGCAATGATTCTTCCCATAAATTGGAAATATAATACATATTACGTTCTTTCAGCCATTTAACCAATGGTTCGAAATAACATTCATTATATACATCCGATACGACGTCGAACCAGTCACATCGGGCTACAACAAACAAGCCGTCTTTGTCTTTTTCGGTTAATAAGGGTAACCATGTTCTTATATCACGTTTCTTTTTCTTCCGATACTGGGTTGCCAAATGTTCGGACCAGGCCATTTTCCATCCGTAATCGCCTTCATTATCAACGAAGACTCCTGGTATACTACGGCCCATATCTTCTTTGAAATGTTTGTCGTATTGTTCATGGACCATTGGTATGAATACTTCCATTAATTTAGGGTCCAGATAATTAACTTTACCGCCATCGATACCCGGATGTGTTTTTATAGAATATGTATAGATTATCCAGTCACCGGAAGGAACTGTCCATTTGATATTATTTCCTTCACCGATAATCCGTAGTGATGAGGCATCAAGCTGGTTGTTGACCATTTTTCCGGCAACAGCGAAGTCTATCGAGTCGTATTTTACCTCTGTTTTCCCTTTTACATAGTAACGTTTTGGAGCAAGATAAGTTGCTTCCAGTTCTGGGTGTTTTTGCAGAACCTTACCTGCTACTTGCCCGCTTGGCCAGTTATAATCATCACAATATCCGAGTGTTAATCCGTTATCCTTTGCTTTTTGCAATGCGTTACTAAAGCTATTGAACCAGGGTTCGGCAAGGTATTGTTCGACAGGAAGCGCTGTTACCGCGTTATCAAATCCGGAACGAGGATGTACATATCCGGGATTCAATTTTTGTTTAGCCATCTCTTCGGCCATTGAGGCTGCCGTCTGTTCGTCTCTGATCACATCGTCCCAAAACCAAAATGTATGAGGGGCATAGAACATGGGTGGATTTTCAAACATGTTATAAATTTCCTTGTCACTGTATTTTTTCAACCATTCAGGCTGAATGTTTTTTTCTCCTTTGTCCTGAGCTACTGCCATCGAAGAAATCAATAGGCTGCATGTTGTAACCAGGAACGTGTTTTTCTTTGATATATTCATGGATGTATTTCCTTTTGATTCGTGAGTAAGATTGATTCTTATCAAATAGTGCCCACTGAACTGTAGTGAGCACTATATTTCATACGATGAGTTTTACTGACCGGATGCCTCTAATTCTTCAAGAGAACTGATTGGCGGTTCATTTTTCTCATAACCTGCATATCCGTAATTCTGGTTTATGCGACCATATAAATTAGGATCAATATTTCCTTGTGTAATAGGCCAGAATATATTATGTTTTGCAATTTTATATTCATCGCCGTGTAAAGTAGTTATACCTTTGTTATAGTAATTATTGTATTTTACGATACGGTACCACCAGTAACTGTTACTGCTTTCATCAGCCAGGCTTTTGGGAGACTGGTATGTTCCTTCTTTATTTGCCTTAATATATGAAACACGTACCAGTTCTACATGGCGGAATTCTTCGTACATCAATTCACGGGCTCTTTCGTCCATAATGACATCCAGACCATCCAGACCGTTCATATCGGTTGCATTAAAGAATGTAGTACAATGAGCACGTTTTCTGATCTTGTTCACATCTTCTGCTGCTTTTGCATAATCGTTCAGCCAATAGTAAGCTTCAGCCCTCAGCAAGTATGCTTCTGCTAACCTATACAGGTACGTATCACCAGGGCCTCCTTGATAATCGACACCTTTATATCCATTGGCAACATCCCGGTCAACATCATCTACCCATAATTTGTAATAAGGATAACCGTACCAGCAGCGTATAGTATCTTTACACAATAATGTTCCGTCATCTGCATATTTCTGAAGAGGTTTCAAATAATATTTTTCATCATCAGTACCCAACAGATTTACGTTGTTATACTTCAAATCCTCCATAGCCATCCAGTTTCCTGTTTTCCTGTCATGTCGAAGGTCACTTTCGTCTGTCCACATACTTTTTTCAGCAAAGTAAGTTGGTCTTATGAAACATTCACCTCGTCCGCATACTGCTCTTTGGTCTATATAATCAGGATATTGTGCCATAAACTCAGCTGTGCCGGCTTGTCTGCCTATTCCGATATTTTGCTTACTTGGAGTTAAAATACCCCTGTTAACATCTGTCATACTCCAGAATGGGGTAAAGTTGTATAAAAACATCGTATTAACTCTACTGTCCTGATTCTCATAGCGGCTGATGATAGTCATAATACTTTCTTTATTAGCCGAAATAGATTTATTGACAGGTCTGTGCAAATCCCATAAGACATTTCTCGTCATCGGACGAACATCCGGGAAAGGATTTTCAAACGTACCGAACGGTTCTTCCATTAATTCATAACCACAGTTATTAATCAGCGTATTTGCGGCATTAAGAGCTTTCTCAAATTCGCCTGCGGCCAGGTAATACTTGGTGAGCAACATCAGACAGGTTCCTTTGTTCTCTTTCCCCCAATCGTCCCTTTCCGGGATGTTTTCTACCGCAAATTCCAAATCTTTGATCATTTTCTCAATAATCACTTCCATCTTTACTGAACGGAAATCCAGTTTGGGAGTGGTTATTTCTTTCGTTACCAGAGGAATGTCTCCAAACTGGAAAGTAAGATGATAGTAACGCCATGCACGGTGAAAATAAGCTCTGGAAAGCATCTGGTTTTTAGTAGTCTCGTCCAAATCCAGTTCGGGAAGACGTGATATGACTGCATTGGCAAAACTGCTTCCGGATACTCCACTGGTCCAAAATGCATTGGACAGGTTGGTTCCAATAAAAAGATTGTTAGATGTTGGAGTAATATCTGAAGTAAAATTTTGTGAACCACTTAAATCTGAGATTGCAGATACTGCTACATCAGAGAAAATTAATTCGGTTGATACGGCAGTTCCATTGGAACCCAGAAAATAATAAAGCATATCACTTCTGCAACGGGTTAATGCACCTTCAAGACCTTCGACTGTTGAAAATGTAATATTAGGCTCATAAAAAGACAGAGGTTCCGGATCTAGCCAACTTTCTGAACAAGAAGCTAATGTCGATAAAACGAGCGTAAGAGATACTGATTTGAATAGATTATTTTTCATAATAAAATGGATTAAAATGTTATACTGGCACCTAATGTATATGTCCGGGGCATAGAGCCTGTTGTTTCAACATCCCAATAGTTGGCTTTTGACCATTCTTTCGAGAATGCCCATATCGCTACATTGCGGATCGTGGCATATACCCTGATATCCTGGGTGCGTAATAAGGTTGCTATTTTTTTCGGAACTTTATATCCGACAGAAATATTTTCCAAACGGATAAAGTCTCTGCTGATTATTTTTTTAGGAGAGACATTCGAAGGTAATGTAGACTTCAAACGTGCATAAGAATTAGATTGATTTTCGGGAGTCCAGTAATTCCGTACCGGAGTATTCAAATAATCTCCAGTAAAATCAAAATAATTTAAATAATCAGTTGTTGCGGCTTTATGTCCCAGATAAGAGTACAGGTTGAAAGAGACATCGAAGTTTTTAAATAGAACGAAATCATTTCTAAGAGATAATCTGACTTTCGGGTCTTGTTGCCCTAAAAATACATTATCATCCTGAGATATTCGATAGTCATTATTCACATCTCGTGCTTTGGCATCACCGGGTTTCTGTCCATATTTGGCCGCCTCTTCCGCTTCGTTTTCCTGCCAGATTCCGATCATCTCAACATCCCAGATCGTTCCCATAGGCTTATCAATAAACCAACTTCTGTTGATGTCATCGACTTCTTTCGAACCGACTATATTGCCATTTTGATCTAATACGTCTTCGTAAGTGTAATATAAGTGTTTAATACGATTCTTATTATGAGATAAATTGAAAGTTGTATTCCAACTGAAATTTTCATTATCAATGTTTAACGTGTGTAATGATATCTCAAAACCGCTGTTAACGACCTTTCCTAAATTGGTTACAACAGAACTATAACCGCTGATATTAGGGAGTGTACGATCCATCAACAAATCAGTCGTCGGCATGTAATACCATTCCAGACTTCCGTTGATACGATTATTGAGGAAGCCGAAATCGAGTCCTACATTCCATGATGCTGTACTTTCCCATTTTAAGTCATTATTAGACATACGTTCAATTTGTAAAGTTGAAAGTTCATATAACGAACCTGTAGAAGTTGCATATGAATATTTACTGATACCGCTACCTGTTGTCAGTTGAGATAATGCCTGATAAATACCTATTTCACGGTTACCGTTTTTACCCCAGGAAATACGAAGTTTACCATTACTCATCGGATCCCAATTAAAGAAACTTTCATTGGAAAAATTCCAGGCTAAAGCCAATGATGGGAATGTCGCATGCGGGTTGGAGCGTCCGAATGCTGAAAATCCATCCCGGCGTACAGATGCTGTGAGCATATAGCGATTATCAAAAGAGTAGAATAAGCGTGCCATTAGGGCATCTCCGGTATATTTTTCGTCATTTGAACTGATTGTCTTTTCATTTGCACTTTGCATGTTATGCCATTCCAGGATATCCATCGGAGAGAACTGTTTACCGGTCATGGATTCACTCCAGACTTGACTTTGCTCTGCACTTTGTAATAAAGTAATATCCACCAAATGCTTTTGAGCAAATGTGTAGTTCCATTTTATTATATTATCCAGTGTCCAGACAACAGAACGTGCACTATTCCTGGTTGCAGAGCCATGTGTAGTATCGAAAACGCTCTCAGAGCTACTCCAGTTTCTGTCTTGTGCCCAACTATAACGTGGTGCAAAATTAAATTGGTAAGAGATATTGAACGGTAAGGTTAGTTTAGCAAAAAAATTACTGGTGACTGTTTGGGTCCCTGCGCTTTTGGAAAACATGGATAAGTTATAAAAACTATTTGTACCGGGTGCCTGATGACCATTTCCCATAGGCCAAGGATTCAGGGAACCGTCTTCGTTGTAAGGGGTAGAGTAGGGAGAGTTTTTACACATGCCTTCCCAGTCTACTCTTTGGAATCCCTCATCGCGGCTCTGTAAAATCAGGTTAGCTCCTACTTCCAAAAAGTCGGTCGCTTTGGCATCTATGCGTAAATTGGTCCTATAGTTTTTGAACCGGTCTCCTACCTGATTACCTTCATTGTCCTGGTATCCTAGCGACCAGTAATAGTTTACTCGGGATGTTTGTCCGGAAAGACTGACATTATAGTTTTGTCGTAATCCTGTCTGCCAGGTTGCGTCATACCAGTCATATGGGGTATCGGCAAAATAATTACGACGCTCAACATCCCCTAAGCCTATACGTTGCAACCATATATCTTCCATATTGGTAGAACCCTGACCAATTGCATCATGATTACGCCATTGTTCTTCGGTTAAGTTATATTTTTTCAGATTCTCTGCTGTCGGTTTGCTGTAGTATCCTTGATTCTCGAATCCGTTACTGCTGGTAGCATAATCCGACCGGTATTGCAGATATTCATCGGGTTCGTAATATTTACGGCTAACTCCCATTGTCGCAAATCCAACACTCCCGTCAAACTGTACGGTAGGTTTTTCTCCTCTACCTTTCTTGGTTGTTATGATAACAACCCCGTTGGCCGATTTTGCTCCGTAAATAGCGGCTGATGAAGCATCCTTTAAGACATCGACTGATTCAATATCCATAGGATTGATTTCTGAAAGGTCTCCGTTGAATGGCACTCCGTTTAAGACAATTAGCGGTTCTGTACCTCCTTTTAAAGAACGTTTTCCGCGGATATGAAATTTAGGCGTTTCTTTTGCGTCACTGGATGAAGGTTCAACAATTAAGCCAGGAGCAGTACTACGAAGAATATCCTGCACTGTTGTTGGTCTTTCATTGGCTAGTTTTTGTGCATCCACGTGGGTGATAGCTCCAGTTAAATCTTTCTTTTTCATACTACCATATCCGACTACAACGACTTCATCCAGCAATCGGGAATCTTCTTTCAGGATGATGTTAAAGATGGTTTGGTTGTTAGTAGGAATTGTTTGCTCTACACAACCGACATAAGAAATCTGTAGTATTCCGTTCTCTGCAACCTTGAGAGAAAAATGGCCATCCATATCGGATATGGCTCCATTGCTCGTCCCTTTTTCCATGATCGTAGCACCGGTAATAGGTTCTCCGTTATTATCTTTAATAGTACCGGAAATTTCTTTTTTACCAGAGGACGTTTTTTTTTGTTTGTCGGAAATAACAATGGATTTGGAAGATACAATATTGTACTCCAGGTTTTTTCCTGCTAATGCTTCGTTGAGTACGGAAGATACAGGAACTTTTGTTTGGGAAATGGTGATGTCTTTTGTTGCATCTATCACCACGTTTCGATAAGAAAAGCGATAAGTAGTTTGCTTTTCAATAGCAGAGAATATTTCTCTTAGAGAAACATTTTCCAGATGTATCGTTACTAGCTTTTCCTGTGCAAAAAGAGAAACAGAAAACAAGAATAGTAACGAAAACAAGGTTAACATCCTTAATCTTAAATGTTTGTTCATTTTAATAGTTTTTAGAATTAAACTTAGTGGTTCCTAAAGAATCGTTATCAATAGTAATGACAGGGTCTGTTTTATTTAGTACCGAAGAAAATATATGTTAAAGAACATAAATGAGTATCCGGATATTAAAAAAACCGCTTCCTTTTAGAAAGCGGTTCGATATTGACTTTAAAGATTTCAGATTTTATTTCAGATAGATTTCTTTACCGTTGATAACAGCTCTTAAATGATATGAGTGTTCAAGCACTTTAAGCACTTCATTCAGATTGGTGACAGGCAGAGTGCTGGTGAAGGGATCGTTGAGATAGTCTTTGCTTTCTATTTTTATACGTACATTATAATTTACTTCAATGGTACGAATAACTTGCGATAGGGGGGTGTTGTGGAATACCATCTCACCATGCCTCCAGGCTGATATATCCTTTATGTGTTCATCATATACGACTGTTATGTTTCCGGTGGCATAATCCAGAATCGCCTTTTGGTTCTTATTTAAAATGACCTGTTTGTTTGTATGGGTAGACAACAACGAAACACGCCCTTCTTCCAAAGCCAATTCAGCTGTCCGGTCTGTATTCCTTACCAACAGGTTGAATTTAGTACCCAGTACTTTTACCTGAAGTCCTTGTGCATTAATAAAGAAAGGTATATCCATATCATGCTTGACTTGAAAATAACCTTCTCCTCCAAAGTGAATATTTCGTTCTTTTTTATTGTAATCTTTAGGAAGATAGACAAGTCTGGATTCTGAATTGAGTGAAGCTATGCTTCCGTCCGGCAGTGTAACACTGGCACGTTCACCCTGTCCCGTTTCCACTACAATCTCATTAGATAATAAAATCGTATTTTCATGATACAAGTAGAAACTTAGTATTACAAAGACTGGTAATAGGACAGCTGCAGCCAACTGTGTCCAGCGAAGAACCAGGGAAAAGCGGTTACTTTGGGGTTTAACTCCCTGATCGATTTTGCCTTTTATTTTCTGCAACAGTTTGTCATCTACAGAAGAAGTATCGATCTCCTCATGTAGCCAGTCGTCAAGGAGCAGCCTCTCCAGGTCCTGATTATCCATCGCATTGGTACTTCTTTTAAGTTCCGATAGATCTTCAGGACTCAATTCATTTATTCTATATTTCTTTATCAAGTTATTCATTCTATACTATATATTATAGACAAACAATTATTTGATTCGTACTAATTAAACCGATTTAATTAATAAATAATAACATAAGGTATATTCCAAGGCTTCCCAATTTCTCTTTAAGGCTTTTAAGTCCAAGGGAAAGCTGGTTTTTTACCGTTTGTTCACTCAGTGATAGTTTGTCTGCTATTTCTTTATTTGAGAATTGTTCTATTTTAGACAAGGTAATTACTTTCTGTTGTGTTTCAGGCAGTGTTTTCAATATGGCACGAAACTTTGCTACAAATTCCTTATATTCTAGCCGGTATGAGGCATCATCTACCGAGTGTTCATTTACGTACTGAATATACTCTTCATATTCCGGTTGATTGATTTTAGTACGGAATGCATTGATGAGATAATGTTTTGTCATAATGAAAAGGAGAGGACGGAGTGTATCATCCTGTCGTATCTTTGCTCGGTTTGTCCAAAGCCTCATAAATACATCCTGTACAATTTCTTCTGATTCTTCCTGAGATTTTGTGAATTGCATGCTATACGCAAATAAACGTTTTGCGTACATCTGATATATCCTCTCAAAAGCTTTGTAAGAGTCGTTTTTCAATGACAGGATAAGCTGTGGCTCATTATCTTGCATTTGTTTTTCCAAAATACTCAATTAGATTAATCTCGATATCTGTCCTTTTTGGGCTTGGAACCCCTTTTCCGTCTGCAAAGTTAGTTATTTTTTTTAAAATTTACAACAGTATTTTTGTCCTATTTTATCCCGTTCCGCCTCAGCAAAGCATCTATAGTCGGTTCCTGGCCGCGGAAACGTTTATAGAGAATGTCCGGGTCTTCCGTTCCGCCTTTGGAAAGAACGTTATCGCGGAAAGATCGGGCTACGTCCTTGTTAAATATGCCTGCGGCTTTGAATACGGAGAAGGCATCGGCATCCAGTACTTCCGCCCATTTATAACCATAGTATCCGGCAGAATATCCCCCTGAGAAAATATGCCCGAAACTGCTGCTCATCAACGTTCCCGGTATTTCAGGCAGGATAACGGTGTGTTTCCATGCCTCTTTTTCAAAAGCGATTACGTCGCCTTCAAATGAGGTGACCTGCGTATGCCATGCCATATCCAGAAAGCCGAAACTCAACTGGCGGCAACAAGCATATCCGGCATTGAAGTTGGAGGCATCTATCAGGCTTTGTACCAATTCTCCGGGGATTTTTTCTCCGGTCTGATAGTGAACGGCTATCAGGTCGAGAAACTCCTTTTCGGTCAGCCAGTTTTCCATCAGTTGGGAAGGGAGTTCAACAAAGTCGCGGTATACATTCGTACCGGAAAGGCTGGCATACGTGCCGGCAGCCAGCATGCCGTGCAAGGCGTGCCCGAACTCGTGGAGCAGTGTGTTCACTTCATCAAAGGTAAGTAATGACGGTTTGGTATCGGTCGGACGGGTAAAATTCATTACGATAATAATCTGCGGGCGGCTGTCATGTCCGTTCTCCTCCTTATACTGCTCTTTTACGCTATTCATCCAGGCACCCGATTGTTTTCCGTCGCGTGGGTGGAAGTCTGTATAGAGGATAGAAAGGAATTTCCCGTCGGAGTCGTAAACCTCATAAGCGTCTACTTCCGGATGGTAAACCGGGATGGTTTTATTTTCTTTGAATGTAATGCCATACAGGCGGGTGGCAAGGTCGAACACCCCTTTCTTCACATGGCTTAATTCGAAATAGGGGCGGGTCATTTCATCGTTTACTTTAAAACGGATGTCTTTCAGTTTCTCTGAATAATAACTCCAGTCCCACGGCATAACAGTGATGTTTTCCTGCTCTGTTCCCATGGCAAAACCTTGTACCGCATTATATTCGTTTATGGCAACCGGCTTGTAAGCTGCCAGCAAATCGTTTAGCAGTTTATATACGCGGCCGGGTGTTTTTGCCATTGTATGTTTCAGTTTGTATTCGGCGTAGTCTTTGCATCCCATCAACCGGGCTATTTCCAGCCGGATATTCACTATTTTACGGATAATCTCTTTATTATCGAATTCGTCTCCTTTATTGCCGATACTCATAAACTCCCTGTACATGGCTTCACGTAGGCTACGCACGGCGGAATAACGCATAAAGGGAATATAGCTTGGAGCGGAAAGGTTAAACATCCATCCGCTTTTTTCTTTTTCTTTGGCACGGAGAGCTGCTGCTTCCCGGATACTTTCGGGTAGTCCTTCCAGTTCTTTTTCATCCGTGATAAGCAATTCGTAACGGTTCTTATCCTTCAAGGTATTCTGGTCGAATGTAAGTTGCAGGAGGCTGAGCTCCGTGCTTAATTTTCTGTATTTCTCTTTGTCTTCCGGGTTTAGATTGGCACCGCGGATGGAGAATGCTTCAAATGTTTCTTCCAGTAAACGCGCATCTTCAATGGATAGTTGTAGCTGGTCTTTTTGCTCGTATATATTTTTTATACGGGTAAACAATTGTTCGTTTAGGTAAATGTTATTTGAAGACTCCGATAGTTTGGGGGATATGCGTTGGGATATATCCATCATTTCATCATCGGCTTCGGCACTTAGTACGTTGAAAAATACCGAACTGACCCGCTCCAACAATTTTCCGCTGCGTTCCAAGGCAACAACCGTGTTGTCGAATGTCGCAGGTTCTTGGTTGCAGGCAATCTTCTGTACTTCTTCATCCAATTGGCGGATGGCTTCATCGAAAGCCGGTTCGTAATGTTCGATACGTATCTTATCGAAAGGAGGAGTGGCAAAAGGAGTATTATAGGTGTTTAATAACGGATTATCAGTTATTTGTATCATATTAATTGTTCTGTTTATGTTATTTCTAAATGGAGTGCAAGTTATTAAAAAATTGCGGATTGTACAATTCCCCCGTTGGGCTCTGTTCCTGTAGGTTCCTTTCTTTATTTACAGGTATGTTTTTCCCGGTCCATAGTTATGGTTTTCCGAAATCATAACTATGATTTTCAAAAACCATAACTATGGACCGGAGAATATTATATAATTTATACCTGTATTATCTTAAAACGGTTTGCGTTGATATATCAATTGTTTTATATCGGATAATTACTAATCCTTGATTTTCCAGACGGCCGGGACAATTAAATAATACTAATTAGAATCTTCTAATAATATTCAAAATCATAGTGTTTACAGGAGTTTCACCAATAAACTGTTTCTACTTGACAGACTGTATATTAACCTCGGGCTATGCAGAACTGAACTTATTTCTGTTCCTATACGTTCCCTATATAGACGAAGTCGTTAGAATCGTCACATTTCAGTTGGTAAATGTGGCATATTGTTCCACTTTTAAACATTTACGAATGTGAAAACTTTATTTATTTTTATGCTTATTTTGATTGCATTTTATTCCTGTCAGGTGGATGATCCAATCAATATTGAAGATTCACCGGTTGCGGCCGGTAAGGGCAATGATGCCATGGATGTAACTACCCAACCGGGTAGCTACCTGATTTGGCTCAATGGAAAGAGTACAGAAACAAAGAAGATCGCAGATGAGCTGCAAACTGTGAACCATTATGACAAGATGTTGTCTTTTAACGATTTGCCCGGAGCTGATAAGTCGGCGACACTGGTTACAATGGCTGGAGACACTCTGAATGACCTGACTGTCGTTGGCAATGCAGCCGATTTTATTGCGGGTGCTTACACTCCTGAAATGATACAGGATATTCGTCATGACCGGCAAGGGGTAATTGTGATTGCCAATGACGGTAAAAGCGAAGACCTGAAGGCGCAGATGCTGAAGCTTTTCGGACTTTATGTAGATAAGGGATATTATAAAGCCAGCTTCCCGCGTGAGCAGCGGTATGCTTATTATGATGTAAATGACCCGGATGCTTTGAAGAAACTTTGCGGTACGACCGGGCTTAATCCTGATACACGCAGTATAGTTTCTTCTTCCGGACCTACGGATGACCCGTCGGCGCCGGAAGTAACCGCACGGGCTTTGCATGCTATGAAGAAAATATATATCAGCAACCGCTTTTATGTCTATACCAGCGATTACAAGTATCACATGACGGGGTATGAATCGCTGTTGCCTTATACGGCAGAAATACGGGATTACGTCCCGCGGGATGACAAAAAGTATGATGGGATGGTTGACAGGGAATGGACCATCGATGCTTATAACCTGCGTATCTATGCTCCAACCAATGGAGATAATATGATTGCCGTCTATAGCTCGGGAGGCAACGGATTTTCCAACAGGCTCGACAATTCGTTGGTGTCCCTGAACAATCCGCCTATGTATGAAGTCTGGGCTTTAATCTGGGGACTGCGCAATAATGCCTATACGAAGATTAATATCCGTGACGGCCAACATTCGGTACTGAACCTGAAACTGGTTGATTTTGCACCTGGCCTGCCGGAAACTGAAAGTACCATCGGCCATTCGTACAACAAAAGCGTAGGTTTTGATTTGGGAGCAAGCCCTGTACTGAAGGGGGATTACCGTTGGGGGAAATCCATAACGTACCAACTGGCGGAGATGACCCGTGAAGTGGCACGTACTATCACCGATCCCGAAATGGATTTTTGCTGGAAGTGGTATCCCGAAACCCTTTTCCGGGGGAGTAAGGCGATGAAGGAGAATGGCATGATTGATGGTGCTGCCATGATTTCGCCTGCATGGTACGAGATACTCTATGACCATGTGGCGGGCACTCCGGGTACGGACAATGTTTTTGCGATTATGACAATGATTTGCAGTTTAACCAGAACTTGCTCAACTATCAACAGGAGTGTGCCATCACTGCCCGTACGACTGGTGCGTCGGCCGGTGTGGTAGCAGTTGAAATTACCGATGGAATGACGTTGCAGCGTGGAGGGGCCTGGTTCACAAGCTGGGGAAAAGCTGTATTGCATCCTCTGCCCAGTAGCAGCGGCACGGCCTATGATACAACGGTAGATGTACATAAAACCACTACGGTATGGATTGACTATAATAATTGGTAAAACGAACCATTAAAAAGAGATTGGGATGAAAACAAAAATAGTATATGGATTACTTCTGCTTTCCTGCCTTTTTTTAGGGGCATGTGTGCAGGATGATATAACCGGTATCCCGGGGACGGATGAATGTAACGGGCCGAAGAAAGACGTCGTCTTGATCCGTATGGGAACTGGTGATGCGGAAGTGGAAGATATCGCTTCACGCTTGTTTAACAACATACCTGTTTCCTGGGAGATAGGGGAGAAGACTATCGTTGATTACGATAAGATGGCAGATCCGGCGGCGGAATTCAATGCTGATGTCAAGAATCCGGATATCTATGTTACGGTTATATTGGACATCAACGATGTTGTTTCGGGTAAATATCCGGTATCTTTATTCCGTATGTTGAAATTCTATAAGCGGGATTTTTATGTCATTGCGGCCGGGGAAACCCTGATGCAAAAAAATGAAATGCTTTCTTTGATAGGGGTATATATGGAACCGGGTTATTACGGCATCAATTATGACGATGTGCAGCACTATCGTATTTTCCCTTCGGCCGACCCGTATGCCAAAGATAATATGATAGGTAAGGGAGTCGCTTCTTTCGGCCGGAAGTTGCAGGCCTGTTCCGCCGGTACGCTGCCCGAAGGCATCGGGCCGGATCCCGGATATAATGCGCAGATGGCGGATAAGGAGGCTTTGAAGCGGATAGAAATTTATAATCGCGTCTATGGTTATGCCCGTGGGGATATGGACTACTCCATGCAGGCGGTTCCCTATAAGATGAGGGAGGGTGCTGCGCCGGATGTGATGATAGACAATGTTTGGTCGATAGATGCCTATGACTTTCAGATATACAGTAAAAACAATAATTGTATATTGAGTGTGACAAACACTGGCGGCAACGGTTTTACGGCCAATATCAAAGACTATACGACTCCTAAGGGCGTCAATGTTTATGCATATATCTGGAACCTGATGCGGGAAGCATCCAGTGAAGTGACCATTCATTCAGACGGAGGCATCTTCCGTGAAATCAGCTATCAGCCGCAAACGGTGAATCATGGGGCCGGCTATACGGAGAATTCTTTCTGGAAAGTATCTGTGGAGGTGTCGCCTGCCCAATTGGCAGACGAGCCTTGGGAGGCTTTTAAAGTATCGTTCGGCAAAGAATCATCCACTGATATATCCTACAAAACCCTGTCCATGGATTATTCCTGCAAAGGACAATCCGGCAGCGGGCTGTATAGCAAACTTTGGCAATTCATTCCGGGTGAATTTTACGACAGGGCGGAAGCTTTTGTTTACGAAACAAGCGAGGGAAAGCGCTGGATCGACGCTCAGCAGGCAATGACCCCCAATTATGTGACATGGGGAGGCTGGACACTGCGGCAGAACTACTTGGACCACATCAACAACAGCATGAAATTGCATCAACAACAGTGTATCTATTCTCTTGAGGCCGACGCACAACCGGGAGTGGTTTCCGTGACTGTCACCGATGCCATGGATCTGCAAAAGAGCCGTGTGCATTATAACTGTGGTATCCGTTATGGGCATGATTCGGTTAAGGCGGACCTTCAAATGTCGAAGGTGGTCTGGATTGATTTCAGGCAATGGGATAATTAAGAAAAGAGTGAATTAACCTGGTATTCCTCTTGCGAAGGTGGAGCCGGACAGGGTGGAAGGGTATGCCGCCTACCTGAAAACCCGGCATAGCCTGAAAGCGAGCAGTGCAAACTGCTATTTCCGCAACCTGCGTGCGGTGTATAACAAAGCGGTGAAAGAGAGGATAATACCTCCTCCCGGAACTCCCCCTTTCCGCGGAGTATCC
>UQLN01000048.1 GCA_900541965.1 uncultured Parabacteroides sp.
TATATGCTTTAAAATCGAAACATATATGTTTTGAAGTCAAAACATACTGCTTTTATCCGCGCAGATAGTTGTTATTTACTCCGCATATAGTAGTCTTTTATGTGGAATATAGGTGGAAATTTATCTTGAATAATGGCATTTATGTGCCGGATAGGGGTAATATTGCCTGTTTTTGCAGGTAAAAACGACTGAAAAAATGCTGGAGTGTGATTTTTATTTATTGGGATAGTTAGCATAAAGAGTGATATTTGATAGTATTGTCGTTTTTTCTTCCAAAAAGCTATCATTTTTCTAAAAAGGGTGATGCTGGTGGTTAAGGATAAAACCTTATTAATCGGTTGATTTTTGAAAAAACATTATCTATTTTTGTAAAAAATACCAAATTTCGTCAGATGAAAAAACATGTACTATTTATGATGCTGTGTGCCGGATTACTGCACGGCACAAGCGCCTACAGCCAGTCTTCGGAACGGCTGCCCGGTTATGTACAAGCAGAACGGTTTACAAAGGAAAAGCTGAATACAATGCTTTTTTCTACCACTGTAGACCCGCATTGGTTCCAGAATGGCAATAGCTTCTGGTACGAGTATAAAACAAGCAACGGCAACGCCTGGTATGTAGTCAATCCCTCGGCTAAGAGCAAACATCCCTTGTTCAATCTGGATGAAATAGCCTCCCAGCTTACAGAGATTGTGAAAGACCCGTTTACAGCCCAGCAGCTTCCTATCCAGAAACTGGAGGCTCAGGCCGACGGACGCACTTTTACTTTCCAAATCACTTCCTCCCAAGACGCCAAGAAAGACAGTACAGACAAGAAAGATGACAAGAATAAAAAGGAAATTTTCTTTTTCTCTTATGATTATCCGACACGCAAATTGACCTGGTTGGAAGATAAGAAAAAAGAAACCGAATATCCGGATTGGGCTTCCTTCTCGCCGGACGGAAAAACGGTGGTCTATGCAAAAGACCTGAACCTTTACCGTATGTCGAGGGAAGATTATGAAAAGCTGAAGAAAGATGATAAAGACAGCACCGTAACCGATATCCAACTGACTACATTCGGTGTGAAGGATTTCGGCTTTGGACAACCTTACAGCCTGTTGAATACGGATACTTTATGCAACGGCAAGCGGAAAGCCGTGTGGGGGATTGTATGGTCGCCGGATTCCCGCCATTTTGCCGTAACAGTGGAAGACAGCCGTACTGTAAAAGACCTTTGGGTAATAAACTCGATGGCATCACCCCGTCCTACGTTGGAAACCTATAAATACCAGATGCCCGGCGAGAAAGAAGCTCCTGTAGAACATCTTTACCTGTTCGACATGAGCAATAATTCTTATAAGGAAATCCGCACGTCTGCATTTAAGGACCAGAGTTTAGGCCTGGTGCGTAAACCCCGTTTGCAGAAACAACGTGATATGAAAGAGCAGGCTAATTATTGGCTGGGTGATAACAAACGTTTCTTTCTAACCCGTTCAAGCCGCGACCTGCACCGTATCGACATCTGCTCGTATACTATCGGCGAGGACAGTATTCGTCCGATGATTGAAGAGCGCATGAATACTTATCAGGAAATTCGTCCGCTGGCTGCCGTTAATGATGGGAAAGAGGTTGTCCATTGGAGCGAACGCGACGGTTGGGCACACCTGTACCTGTATGATGATAAAGGTAATCTGAAGAACCGTATCACCTCCGGTCCGTGGCATGTAGACCAGATTGTAAAGGTAGATGATGCAAAGCGCGTGGTTTATTTCCTTGCCAATGGAAAAGAAAAAGATGAAAATCCTTATTACGAACATCTGTACCGTGTAAACCTGGATGGTTCAGGTTTGCAGTTGGTGACTGAAGGGGATTATTTCCATAATGTACGTATCGATGATAACGCACAGTATATCGTAAACAACTATTCACGCGTGAATACGATTCCTTGCACCGATTTGCTGGATAATACCGGACGCAAGATTATGAAACTGGAAGAGAGTGATTTCTCCCAATTGCTGGCAGCCGGATATAAATTTCCCGAACCGTTTAAGGTAAAGGCGGCTGATGGCGTTACCGACTTGTATGGCGTTATGTATAAGCCCTTCAATTTCGACTCGACGAAAGTATATCCGATTATCGATTATGTATATCCGGGCCCGCAGGTGGAAGCTACCGTTTACCCGTTCAGCCGTATGAGCGTGCGTACGGACCGTTTGGCTCAAGCCGGCTTTATTGTGGTTTCTGTTGGTAACCGCGGAGGACATCCGAGCCGTTCCAAATGGTATCATAACTATGGCTACGGTAATTTGCGCGATTATGGATTGGCAGACCAGAAAGCTGCTATCATCCAGCTTGCCGATAAGTACAAGTTTATCGATGTGAACCGTGTAGGTATCCATGGACATTCCGGTGGCGGCTTTATGTCTACTGCTGCTATCCTGCAATATCCGGATTTCTTTAAGGTAGCCGTATCTTGTGCAGGTAATCACGATAACCGTATCTACAACCGTTGGTGGAGTGAAACCCATCATGGGGTAAAAGAAGTGGTAACGGATAAGGGGGATACTACATTCGTTTACCAAATCAAGACAAACCCGGAGATTGCCAAGCAATTGAAAGGCCATTTGATGCTCGTACACGGTGATATCGACAACAATGTACATCCGGGCAACAGCCTTCGCGTAGTAGATGCCCTGATTCGTGCCAACAAACGTTTCGATATGTTGGTATTGCCGCAACAGCGTCATAGCTTTGGCGATATGGACGAATATTTCTATTGGCGTCTGGTCGATTATTTCTCCCAGCATTTATTGGGAAAACAGGAAACTTCTGTGAATATTCCCAATCGCTGAATGTAAAATAGAAGAAGAGACTTGGTAGGGGATGTGTTAAAAAGCTATTAGGGAACGCAAACTAAGGGTAGTCTGTGTTCCCTAATAGATGCTTTTGACACATCTCCTTTTTATTCGTATACCTTTATTTCTCTGTTTATAATAGATGGGAGGATTTATTCCCAATATTTTTGCAATTTCAATAAAAATCCATATGTTTGCTGTGTTCTACATATTCAAATAGAATGTGTTAGGCGTAATTCGATTAGATATGCTCGTTAAATCTTACAGACGGCTTTTCAACTGCCTGATGTTCTATTCCAGGTAGTTTTTCTTTCCTTCATTCTTGTTTTCCGGCAAGAGGTAAATCTTTATCGGCTATAAACAATATGAATCTGCGTTGATGCAGTCGAATGTTTGTATGCTTCATCTTCAAACTAAAATAAATACTTATACAATATGGATACAATCACAGCACAGCGTGCACCTCGCAGTGCATCGAATTTTGCTCCGGCAGTTGAGGCAAATGAATATGGAATGAACGAACGTATCAAACGTTTACGTAAGCAAACATTTGAAGCCGAGCCGTCTCTGTCTATCGAACGGGCGTTGATAGAAACCCGCTTTTATAAAGAAAACTACGGTAAATATCCGATTCCGGTTCTTCGTGCGATGAACTTTCTGGAAATCTGTAAACAGAAAACTATTTATATCGGGGATGACGAACTGATTGTGGGCGAACGTGGCCCTAAACCGAAATGTGTGCCTACTTTTCCGGAACTGACCTGCCACAGTGTGGAAGACCTGCATGTGCTGAATACCCGCGAACTGCAACGGTATACCATCAGCCAGGAAGATATAGATACCTACGAACGCGAAGTAATCCCTTATTGGGAGGGACGGACCCAGCGTGAACGCATCTTCAACCATGTCCCGAAAGAATGGAGGGAAGCCTATGAAGTAGGTATGTTTACCGAGTTTATGGAACAGCGTGCGCCCGGTCATACCGCTCTCGACGGAAAAGTGTACCAATACGGTTTGTTGGATTTGAAAGAACGTATCCAAGCCGGACTGGATAGTCTGGACTTTATGAATGATCCGGAGGCAACCGATAAACAGGAAGAACTGACTGCCATGTCTATCTCCTGTGATGCAGCTATTCTTTTTGCGGAACGTCATGCAGACTTGGCAGATGAAATGGCTATGACGGAAAAAGACCCGAAGCGTGCCGCAGAATTGCGTCGTATCGCTGAAGTTTGCCGCTGGGTTCCGGCCCATGCACCGCGTGATTACTGGGAAGCTATCCAAATGTATTGGTTTGTGCACCTCGGAACCATTACCGAGCTGAATGGCTGGGATGCTATGAATCCGGGGCATTTCGACCAACATCTGGCTCCTTTCTATGAAAAGGGGATAGCGGAGGGCAGTTTAACCCGTGAGCAGGCTAAAGAACTGATGTCTTGTTTCTTTATTAAAGTTAATAACCATACCGCACCTCCCAAGGTAGGCATTACGGCAAAGGAGAGCGGGACCTATAACGATTTTACCAACCTCAATATCGGAGGTGTAAAGGCCGATGGAAGCGATGGTGTGAGTGAAGTCTCTTACATAATGCTCGAGACTATCGAAGAACTGCATATCCTTCAACCGGGCAGTGCCATCCATATCAGTACCCGTACTCCCGAACGCTTCCTGCGTGCAGGGTGTAAAGTAATCCGTCAGGGACATGGTTATCCCTCCGTATTTAATCCGGATATTTATATCCAGGAGCTGATGAGGCAGGGCAAATCTTTGCAGGATGCCCGCGAAGGCGGTTGCAGCGGTTGTATCGAAGTAGGAGCATTCGGAAAAGAGGCGTATGTATTGACCGGCTACCTGAATGTGCCTAAGATACTGGAAGTGACATTAAATAATGGAACAGACCCGGTATCCGGCCGTAAGGTCGGTTTGGAAACGGGCGACCCGCGTAAGTTTACCACTTATGAGGAACTGTATGCTGCTTTTATGGAACAGGTCCGCTACTTCGTGGATATGAAAGTGCGGGTCAGCAATTATATCGACCGGATGTTTGCCAAATATGCCCCGGCAACATTCCTTTCCCTCTTTATTGATGATTGCATAGCCAAAGGACGTGATTATTATAATTGCGGTCCGCGTTATAATACAACTTATATCCAGTGTACCGGCTTGGGAACTATCACCGACAGTCTTTCCACTTTGAAGAAACATATATTCGAGGATAAGCGTTTCACGATGGATGAGATGCTGAAAGCAATGGCGGCCAATTTCTCCGGGGCGGAAGTGATGAGGCAGACTATCCTGAACCGTACGCCTTTCTTTGGCAATGATGATGCATATGCCGATGAAATAGCTGTCCGTGTATTTAATGATTTGTATGAAACTATCGAAGGCAAGCCGAATACAAAGGGCGAATGTTTCCATCTGAACATGTTGTCTACTACCTGCCATGTATATTTTGGCAAGGTAAAGGGAGCAACTCCCAACGGTCGTCTGGCGGGTAAAGCAATTTCCGACGGAACATCTCCTTCTCATGGAGCGGATACGCACGGACCGTCTGCCGTAGTTAAATCCCTTGGTAAATTAGACCAGGTGAAGAGTGGAGGAACTTTGCTGAACCAGCGTTTCCTGCCCAGCCTGCTGAAACGGGAAGAAGATATTTCCAAGCTGTCATCCCTGATCCGTTCTTATTTTGCTCTGGGTGGCCATCATATCCAATTCAATATTGTGGATACGGAAACTCTTTATGCCGCCCAGAAATGCCCCGAAGACTATCGTGACCTGCTGGTACGTGTAGCCGGTTACAGCGATTACTTCAACGATATGAATGCAGACCTGCAAGCAGATGTGATTGCACGGACGGAACAGGAAGAGTTTTAATAGTTGACAGTTGACAAGTGACAGTTGACAGTTAAAAGAAAAAACAAATATTGTCTGTATTTTAATTGTCAACTGTCACTTGTCAACTGTCACATGAAAAAAGTGGGTTATGTTAGTTTTCGATATTAAAAGATATGCCATCAACGACGGTCCTGGCATCCGTATTACTATTTTTATGAAAGGGTGCCCGCTGTCGTGTGTATGGTGCCATAATCCGGAAGGATTGTCTGTCGGGAAAGAAAAGCTTTATACAAAGAAGAAATGTATAGGTTGCCGTACTTGTGTGGAGGCATGCCCTTCGCAAGCATTGGTATTGACAGCAGAAGGTATTGTAACGGATACAGGCCGCTGTACGCTTTGCGGAATGTGTGCGGAGGTGTGCCCTTCTTTGGCAATGGAGATTTCCGGTAGAGAATATTCCACAGCCGGATTGATGAAAGAGATAGAAAAGGAAACGCTTTTCATGGACCGTTCGGAAGGAGGTGTTACTTTCTGCGGAGGGGAACCGTTGATGCATCCGGCGGAATTATTGGAACTGCTGAAATGTTGTGGCAGGCAAGGTATCCACCGTGTAGTGGATACGACTTTGTTTGCCCGTCCGGAAGTAGTAAAAGAAGTCATGGCACATACCGAATTATTTCTGGTGGACCTGAAACATATGGATTCTGCCAAACATAAGCAGTATTGCGGAGTGCCGAACGAGTTGATTCTTTCCAATTTGAGAATGGTTGCCGAGGCAGGAAAAGAGTTTTATATCCGTATCCCTTTGATAGAAGGAGTGAATGCGGATGAAGAAAATATAACCCGTTCCGCTGAATTTTTATCATCCCTTCCCTGGAGCCGGAAAACCGTTAACCTGCTTTTGTACCACGATATAGGTAAAGGGAAACATGAAAAGCTGGGTACGGTTTATAATTCCGGCCATCTTGTAATGAAAACTCCGTCGGATGATATGGTGAAACGTTGCCAGGCCATTTTCGAACGCTTCGGCATACAGGTTATAATCGGCGGATAGAAAAAAGAAGTTCTGATTTTATTCTACCTGTATTTTTACTACTACTTTGCGGATATTACCTTGTCCGATACCAGGGGCGTGTCCGTCTTCCGGGAAATAAACAGCAAATTGTCCCGGATAGATTTTTGTGAAAGCTGTAGGGCGGTCTACATAGAAGGTAATGTCTTTCTCTTCATTGTAGGGAGCCTCTTCTTCCTGTAATTCGCAACCCGGTTTGAAACCTATTTTTTCAACGCCCAATAAAGGCATTTGTATGTCGATATATTTTTTGTGTGTTTCGATAGCGGCATCTGTTTTGTCTTTACCGGTGAGGCTGGCTATGCTAACATAAAGGCGGGAACCGTCCAATTCATATTTGCCGTCTTCCATTGTAGAGAAATCTGTAGATTTTAGATAGTCGAATGCTTTTTTGAATAGAGGGTGCAGACATTCGATTTTGGTAGAATTGTTCAATGCGTCGAGTATCATACTTGTTGTTTTTTATGGTATTCATCCATTTGAATACGAAGCAAAGGTCGTATATCTAATTGTTAAATAATAGACGCTTACTGCAAATATTTCTATTAATTGGGTTTTGCGCAGAGCAACCTATGAAAATAATAGTTTGATATGGGAAGCTAAGATAACCGGATTGGCACTACTTTTGTTATACTGTATATGAGTAGAAAACTTATTGGGAAGAAGTTATGAAAGAGATAGAAACAAAAACACTGCCTGTGCTGGAAATGAGTTGTGCAGTGTGTGCAAATAATGTGGAAGAAACGGTGAAGAATCTTCCGGGAGTTGAAGTGGCTACTGTCAATTTTGCCGCCAATACGCTCCGGGTTACTTATAATCCCTCGCAAATATCTTTGGAACAAATGCAGGATGCTGTCCGTGCAGCAGGCTATGATCTGGTGATAGAGACGGAAGACCCTGTAGCTGTACAAGAGGAAATGGCACGTAAACATTATCATATATTGAGAAGGAATACGATAGGCGCCTGGGTACTTGCCGTGCCTTTGGCACTTATAGGTATGGTCTTTATGCATATGCCTTTTGGCAATTGGATCATGATGGTGCTGGCTTTGGTTATTATGGTATTTTTCGGACGTTCGTTTTATGTGAACGGTATCCGGCATGCCTTGAAAGGAAAGGCGAATATGGATACATTGGTTGCACTCAGTACCTCAATCGCTTTTGTATTCAGTCTTTTCAATACGCTTTTTCCTGAATTTTGGTATCATAAAGGGTTGGAACCGCATGTTTACTATGAGGCATCCGGGGTTATTATCGCCTTTGTCTTGCTTGGGAAACTGATGGAAGAACGGGCTAAAAACAGTACTTCTTCAGCGATTAAGGGGTTGATGGGATTGCAACCGAAAACAGCCCGGCTTGTAAAAGACGGGATAGAAGAGGAAGTTCCTATTGCATCACTCCGTATCGGGGATGTGGTAAGCGTTCGCCCGGGAGAGAAAATACCTGTGGACGGTGCGTTACAGCAGGGTAATTCTTCCGTAGATGAAAGCATGCTGAGCGGTGAACCTATCCCCGTGGAAAAGTCGGCAGGCGACCGTGTTCTTGCCGGGACAATCAATCAGAAAGGAGCCTTTACAATGGTTGCTACCGGAGTCGGAAGTATGACGGTTCTTGCCAGGATTGTCCAGATGGTACAGGAAGCACAAGGCAGTAAAGCGCCTGTGCAGCGCATCGTTGACAAAATTAGTGGTATATTTGTACCTGTAGTGGTCGCTTTGTCGCTGGTTACTTTTGCCTGCTGGCTGGTAATAGGAGGAGAGTCCTATTTTTCTTATGCTTTGCTGTCTGCCGTATCCGTGCTGGTGATTGCTTGCCCTTGTGCTTTAGGTTTGGCTACTCCCACCGCTTTGATGGTAGGTATGGGTAAAGGTGCCGAACGCCACATTCTGATAAAGGATGCGTTTGCGCTGGAGAATATGTGCAAGATAGACACCGTTGTATTAGACAAAACAGGTACATTGACAGAAGGAGTACCGGAAGTAACCGGCTCATTCTGGGTTTCCGGCGAGAAATCCCAATGGCTGGATATTCTCTATACGGCGGAACAAAAGTCCGAACATCCCTTGGCTTCGGCTATTATCCGCTGGCTTGAAGCAAAAGGAACTTCAGCTTGTGAAGCGACAAATTTTGAAAGTATTACCGGGCGTGGCATACGTATTGAAATAGCTGGCGAAACGTATTGGGCAGGAAGCAAAGGTTTGCTCGAACTGTCCGAGGCAGAGTTGTCCGGTATGGCGGCAGAGCGGGTACAGGAATGGCAGGATGAGGGGCGTAGTGTTGTTTTCTATGGGAAAGCAAAACAATTATTAGCCGTATTTGCTATTTCCGACCGTATAAAGCCGACATCGGCAGAAGCTGTCAAAGAACTGAAAAGGCTGGGCATAGAAGTCCATTTGCTTACCGGCGACGGAATGAAGACTGCCGGACAGGTTGCGGCAACTTTAGGTATAGAGCATTACAAAGCGGAAGTAATGCCTGATGACAAGGAAGCCTATATCCAATCCCTGCAAAACCGGGGAAAGAAAGTAGCGATGGTAGGCGACGGTATAAATGATTCCCAGGCACTGGCACGTGCGGATGTAAGTATCGCGATGGGGAAAGGTACGGATATTGCCATGGATGTGGCTATGGTGACATTAATCACTTCCGATTTGATGTTGCTGCCGGAAGCGGTCCGTCTTTCAAAACAGACAGTACGGTTGATTTACCAGAATTTGTTCTGGGCATTTATATATAATTTGATTGGAATCCCTTTGGCGGCAGGTGTATTGTTCCCGGTAAACGGCCTATTGCTGAATCCGATGCTGGCAAGTGCGGCAATGGCGTTCAGTTCTGTTTCGGTGGTATTAAACAGCTTGCGGTTGAAGTTTATGAAGTGAATAATTAATAAAGTTTGAAATTATGGCAACAATGAAATTTAAAACAAACGCGAAATGCGGCGGCTGTGTGGCTGCAATAGGTCTGAAACTGAATAAACTGATGTCTTCGGACCAATGGTCTTTCGACCTATCGAATCCGGACAGAGTATTACAGGTCACGGCAGAGATTGCCCCTGAAACGGTTATTGCAGCAGTAAAAGAAGCCGGTTATCAAATAGAGCCGATAGGCTGAACATTGGATGAGAAATCAAAGACAAACTCATGGTGAGGAGGTGGCAAATGTGCTGACTCACGGTGCAGGAATGATATTCGGATTGGTCGCCATCTATCTGTTGATGTTGGCGGCTATCCGTAATGGTAATCCCTGGGCGATAGCCAGTGCTGCCGTGTATGTGGTTTGCATGACTTCCTCGTATGTTACTTCTACTTTTTATCATGCTTCCCGGAATGCGCGTCAGAAAAGAATACTTCGCCGTTTCGACCATGCTGCGATTTATCTGCATATAGCCGGAACGTATACTCCTTTTACCTTAGTGGCTTTGCGGCAGGAAGGGTATTGGGGATGGACTTTATTTGCCATCGTATGGATAGCCGCTACCATCGGAGTCTATCTGAGTTTCCGGAAAATGAAAAAGAAAGACCACCTGAAAACAGTTTGTTATCTGGCAATGGGTTGGGTGGTTGTCATTGCATTCAAACCTCTGGTATCTGTTTTCCAGCAAACAGATACCATGCATATATTATACTGGTTGATAGCCGGAGGACTTTGCTATACGGTCGGATGCGTTTTCTTTTTCTTTGACAAATATAAATATATGCATCCGCTCTGGCATCTCTTTGTTTTGGGTGGAAGTGTGTGCCATTTTATTTCTGTTTATCTGTTGGTGGCGTAAGAACTTTTTGATATAAAAACCGATACTTTTGTATGTATACATCGGATGTAAATTACACTTTGTTTGGTTGCTATTTACATCCGGTGTAATACTATGGAATAATACCTGTTTGCATATTTATATTCAGCGTTACTGTAACCGGAAAGTTACAGGTACGGTATACTGGACCTTTACGGTTTTCCCTTTTTCTTTGCCGGGAGTCCATTTAGGCATCAGTTTAAGTACGCGCAATGCTTCGGCATCCAATAGGGGGGTAACTCCTGATTCTATTTTGTAATCCGACAGGCTTCCATCCTTATTAACGATAAAGGATACCGTTACTTTTCCCTGTTCCCCTTTTCGTTGTGACTCTTCCGGGTATTTTATAGTTCTGGCAAGATATTGGAATAATGCACTTTGCCCTCCCGGGTATTCAGGCATTATTTCACACATGCTGTATATTTTGTCATCTTTCGGAGGAAGAGGTGTTTCGCTATCAGAAGCTACAGCTGTTGGCTGCGGTGCGGTTACTATTTCCTGTACAGAAACCTGGGGAAATGCTTGTTCTGTCAATACGCGTGCCATGGCATCGATATTATTGATTAATAAGAGCCCGGTTACAAGCGGTATAAATGCCAGGTACTTTACTTTCCCGGCACTATTTGTTCTTTTTTTATTCAACATAGAGATTCTTCGTTTTAATGGTAAGACACTAAAGTTATTATATAATTTTGCTGCAGCCGTGTTCGGGTGTTCCATCCCGATGAGATGGTATTGGTACTCCTTTTTATTATATCCGGCAAGCATGACCTGATGGTCTGCCAGATATTCGTGGTTGATACTGATTTCATTTTTTAATAACCAGGCAAACGGATTGAACCAGCAGATAATACATACCAATTCCCCCAGTAGCACATCCAGGGAATGGAATTGGCTGGCATGGGTTCTTTCGTGGACAAGTATTTCTTCCAATGCCGCTTTACTATGCTGGGAGGGAGCAACGAAAATCCATCCGAAGAAGGAGTAAGGCTCATCCGGTTCCGGAAGAAGGCATACTTTTATTCCGTTGATTACCGCTTTTTTGTTTTTCAGCCGGATACTTATCACCGTGGATAGTTCAATAAGACATCTGGTAAACAGGATGATAACACCTGCTATATAAATGAAGCTGATGGTTCCTCCGAGCATGTTTTTCCAGTTCCAGGCTGAAGATGCAACTTCATTTGCCGTAATCACAGTTTCTTTAGGTAATATGGCGGAGTAGTAAGTAACCATTTCCGCAACATTTCCGCGTAGTGATAACCAGGAAGTGATATCCGGAAGCTGATATAAAAAGGCAATCAGGTAAATGGATAACAAAGCTCCTCTTCTGAGCCGGAAGAACGTGTCTTCCCGAAAGAGCAGGCGGTAACAGATATATAAAATAGCTAACGCGATATTTACTTTGACAAAGTAAAGAATTATAGAAGTTACCATATGATTCGTCTGTTTAAATGATTACTCTTCGTTTTCAATCTGATTCATTAAATCTTGCAAATCATTCTTAGAGAGTTTACGGTCGCGAACGAAAAAAGAAACCATTTCTTTATACGAACCTGTAAAATAGTTATGGACTACATTCGACATGAATGTACGTTTATAATCCGCTTCTTTAATCCGTGGCGTAAATTGTGTAATTGTCCCGAATTTATTCGGGGTTACATAGCTTTTCTTTTCCAGATTGCGCACTACAGATGCAACACTGGTATAAGGGGGACGGGGTTCCGGTATTTCATTCAGAATATCACGAATAAAACAAGGACCCAGTTTCCAGATGTACAACATTATTTCTTCTTCCTGTGCAGTTAATCTTTCCATATCTGTTTTTTAATTTACAGTATATTAATCTACTACTTTTTCGCAAATCTACTAAAATTAAGTAGCAGACAAAGAGGTTCATGTGTAAATAATGTTAACGGAAATGAAATAGGGGGGATATTACTTCCATCTACTTACTTTTTCCGTAGTATCGGCAAATTGGGCGGATAAAGATTTCATGCGTGCCTTTAAGAGTATTTTGCGTCCTTCCAGGGTGCGGGCATTGATTAACTCGCAGTTGCCTACCCGTTTTCTCCATTGAAAGTATAAATAGGAGGCAAATTCTTTTTTGCATCCGAGGGATTCCGGTACGGCATGGAAATCGTTTTGCGTTGTGTAGAATAAAGATTTGCTTTTTCGTATAATCAGGTAGCGGGGATTGTTTACAGGAGAAACAATTTCGGACAATGCCCCGATAAAGACAGAATTTTCATATCGTGTGCCTCCTTCGAGATTACAGAAAATACTTCCGTCTTTATTAAGCTCAGTAACCACATTAAGTTGGTTCGTATGGATTACTCCGGCTTTTCTTAGGGCAAAGACTAAAGCTTGTCCTATTTTGTTCAGGTCTTTGGTAATATCCCGGTATCGTATATACAGGTAAAAGGCATTCCATGCTTCTCTACCGAAAATAATTATCCCGAAAATCCCGATAACCAATAAATAGAGTTTTACGCCTTCCCAACTGTGCCGGGCAAGTTTCAAAGCATTGAATAGTCCTTCCATAATGGATTCTCCGAAAACGAGGAGACCGGATGTCAATCCGGCAACCAGAGAGGATATCGTGCGGTTCAGATATAATTTCTTTAAGGTTTGTGCCGGTTCATACTGGGTTTCTGCCGACATGTGTATTTCTTCTGTCAGACGTACCCCACGGCTCAGGGCATCATTCCAGATAAAAGACAGTTCGTTTCTTTGCGAAGCATGCGTAAAGGATGCCTGGTTGATACTTTCTGCATTATTTAAATTGGAAGGAAGCCCCAGACGGTTCAATCCGTTTTCAATGCCTCCGTTTTCAAGATAAGAGACTCCGACAAAGCTACGGAAACGCCGCCTGAGCATATCAATGTCTTCACCTCCGTCGGGCGATGTGGGATCGAGGCTAACCAGATGCCAGATGTTGCTTGTTTTACCGGGATTGCCTTTTTCGGTGCGGATCGCTCGCCCGCGCATTTGATTGGACAAAACGAATGAACCGACGAAGCTTGCTAATATTAATGTATTCAGTGTGGGAGCATCCCAGCCTTCTCCTAAAAGAGATTTAGTTCCTATCAACACTTCTATTCCGCCTTGTTGGAATATTTCAGTAACAATTTCCACCACTTGGCTTCTTACACTTTCCGTCAAAGAGATTTGTATATATCCGGTATCATATGGCAGGGGAGAATAAGACAGCTTTTCTATTTCCCGCCGTTCTGCCTGCGATTCGAGTAGTTCGGATGCCGCTACAGGAAGAATTACGATACTTCCGGTCAGTACACCTATCTGCATACCGTTTGTGTTGCTTCTCCTTAGTTTTTCAAAGATGGGAATAACACCTAGTTTATTCAGGTGTAATGTGTTTTCTTCTGCATTGGCAAGGAATTCCTTGCGTATATAATCGGCAAGGATTACCATGCGAAGGCTTTTCCCTAATTGCTGGTATTCAAAATCGGTAATTTGCTGTATGCTGTTTAGCTTGCCGATACTTGTGCTCAACAGGGAGGAAATTTCTTTATTTTGTAAAAGTGTAATCCGGTTGCCTTCTTTTAACCCGTAATGTACCAGTTGACGTTCCAGCTTCTCCCGGTGTTTCTTGCTGTCGGGAAACAAATCCGGTTCTTTTATCAGATAGAACTCAAGTAATGTTTCCGCCCATTGGAAATCGAAGGGGGGAATATCTGTTTTTTTGTTTCCCAGTATTTCCCAATGGGCGGAAGGAATCTTTTTTCCGATACTGTGAAAGAAAATGAGTAATGATGAGTAATAAGGAACATTACTATAAATCCAGTCCAGATTTTTAAAAGGTTCCTGCCAGATGGAAACCATTTCCAGCGTATGAATAAATTCCGTATCTTGTTTTAATTCCTGAAAGAATTGTTGTGTCTGGTCGCGGAAATTCCGGATAAGAGCATATTCTTCACCGGAAGGTTGTGAGAAACAAATACAATCCTGATGCGGGCATAAATCGCCCTCAGCTATAAGTTCCGGAACGGTGATTTCCGAATCGATCGGACCGTTCAGTTCTGTATAACGTTGCCATTCGGTAGGGGAAACATCATATGGAGGAGTAGCCGTTAGTCCCACAATAGTAGGTTTCAATAGTTCTTTCAACCGGATTAATACATTCCACCACTCGTTTTTCAGGTGATGGGCTTCGTCGGCTATAATGGTTTGGATACCTTCTTTTTGAAGTTTTCCGGATACCTCTTTTATAAGTGTGGTTGAGGAATGTTTGCTTTCCGGGTCATAGCACGCGGCATGCAAGCCCTGATAGGTGGAAACGGTAACAAATGCCGGGTTATGAATATCTGTCGAAATCCATTCCGGGGCTTGTTCTGTTTCCAGAAAAAGCTCGCAGAAACGACTTATCCACTGGTTGCGGATTGCTAAGGTAGGAGCTACGATCAAGGTGGGTTTATTCAAGCGAAGCATTACTTCAAGTCCCAGAACCGTCTTGCCCGAACCGGGAGGTGCTACTATATGAAGATTGTTGTCATCCAGATAATTTTCTAATTCGGAAAGTATTCGTGCTTGGTAATTACGCCAGGTATATTTAAATTTTATTCCTTCAGGAAAAGTATTCATATAGCAGTTGTTTGACTTGTGAGCTTGTTTTCGTAAAACCTTCCGGCGTTGTTTAACCGGATGATGTACAAAAATAGGAAAATTATCTAATCCGTAGCGGTTCTGCCTAAGGTTCATTTTAGGGATGATAGTTATGGTTTTCCAAAATCATAACTATGAATTGGAAAAATCATAACTATGATTTTTTTGGGCATGTTTTATAGTCCGCGAATGTTTAAGACCCGGAAAGTGTCAAATAAATATACACCACTGTCCAATAATTTGACAGGTATAGAAATTTATGATTTTTGTAAGTTGTTGTTATGTAGTGCTTTAATGTTTTGGCACGTAATTTGAATTTTAATGGGAAAGTGATAGAGAAAAAAATAATTAGTAAAAAACAAATACAGTCATGATTAAAATTGAAGGTTTGAGCAAATATTTCCGGACAGAAGAAGTGGAAACAATAGCATTGAATAATATTTCATTAGAGGTAAAAGACGGTGAGTTCGTTGCTATCATGGGCCCTTCCGGTTGTGGTAAGTCTACTTTATTGAATATTTTAGGTTTGTTGGACAATCCGACTTCCGGAAATTACTGTCTGGCGGATAAAGAAGTGGGGCATCTGAAAGAAAAGGAACGTACCCAGGTGCGTAAAGGAAATATCGGTTTCGTATTCCAGAGTTTCAACCTGATAGACGAACTGAATGTATTTGAAAATGTAGAGTTGCCTCTTACTTATCTGAAAATAAAGGCAACTGAACGCAAACAGATGGTGAATGATATATTGAAACGAATGAATATCAGCCATCGTGCCCAGCATTTTCCCCAGCAGTTATCCGGGGGGCAGCAACAGCGTGTGGCGATAGCCCGTGCAGTCGTATCGAATCCGAAGATTATCCTTGCCGATGAGCCTACGGGTAATTTGGATTCCAAGAATGGTGCCGAGGTAATGCAGTTGCTTACCGAATTGAATAAGGAAGGAACTACTATCGTAATGGTAACGCACTCCAAACATGATGCCGGTTTTTCACACCGTGTGATTAATTTATTTGACGGTAGCATCGTTTCATCGGTAAGTGAGTTTATATAATATTTATAGTTAACATTTTAGCATAGACACATTTCAATGGTATATCCTGCTTGCGAAAGTGGGATATATCTTCGCTTCTAAATAAAAAATAGATAATGATGAATAATCTCTTAAATATAAAGTCTTTTTTTAAATTCCTGAACCGGAATAAGGCTTATACGGCAATCGATGTGTTCGGGTTGTCTGTTTCGTTGATGTTCGTTATCCTGATTGCTACCTATGTAGCAGGAGAGTTGTCGACCGACCGCTATCATGAGAATGTCGACCGTATATATGTCTTAGGTAATGGCGAATATACCGGGTCGGCATGGCAGGTCGGTTACCGTTTGGAGGAGCGTTATCCGGAGGTTGAAAAAGTATGTCATGTAATCACCCGTGTTTTTGATGGCACTCCACTTCAAAAAGGAGATGTTAATCTGACAGCCAATCTGATGCTTGCCGATACGACTTTTTTCGACTTTTTTAATTTTCCACTGGTTAAAGGTAATAAAGAGCAGGCATTGGTGGCAAAAAACGCTGCTGTAATTTCAGAATCGTTTGCCAATCGTTTTTTTGGTAATGAAGACCCGATGGGTAAAACAATCCGGATCAATGATAACTTATCGTTGATCGTCAACGGTGTTATGAAAGATATCCGAAATTCGGTTATCCCTGATGAAGATATTCTGTTCCGGATTGAAAACATCCATGCTTTGACACAGAATGAAGGCATGTTCGGGAATTATAATAGCTATGGGGCTACCAACGTCTTCGTCATGGAACGTAAGGGGGCCGATATTTCATCCCGTTCGAATGATATAAGGGATTGGTTTAAGACTTTTATTCCGGTGTTTGAAAGGGGACGGCATAAAGCCGTCGATTTTGTCCCGTTGAAAAAGTTATACTTTTGGGAACAGACTAATCCATACGGAATCTATACCATAGAAAGAGGCAACTGGCAGTTTGTGATGATTTTGTTGTCGGTCGGTTTACTTATTTTGTTGTTTGCCGTCATCAATTATATTAACCTGACTGTGGCACAGACTGGTTTCAGGGCGAAAGAAATGGCTACCCGGCGGTTGTTAGGTTCTTCCCGCAAAGAATTATTTTCACGCCTGATTATCGAATCGACAATGCTTACTGCAGTATCTTTCATTATCGGTTTACTGCTGGCATTTTTCTTTGTTCCTTTCGCAAGCGATCTGCTTGAAAAGAAAATAGACCTGGCCGGGATGATAACCCCGCTGAACGTAATAATCGTAATACTTCTGATAGCCTTGATCGGATTCATATCCGGGTTGCTGCCGGCTATTGTTATCTCAAATGCGAAACCGATAGAAGTAGTGCGGGGAACTTTCCGGAAACAAACGAAAATGGTATTCAGCAAATTCTTTATTGTTTTTCAGAACACGATTACCATTTGTCTGATTGCAGCTTCCATTACGATGTTTTTGCAGGTAAAGTATTTGATAAAAGCTCCGTTAGGTTACAACACTGTTCATATTATCGATATAAGCGGCTCGGAATTGCCTGATGAGCAAACTTGCTATACGCTGATAAATGAGTTGAAACAGTTAGCCTGTGTTAATCAGGTAGGAGTAGGGCAGGGTACCCCTTTTAATATGGGAATGAATTATACCGCCCATTACGACAATAAGGAAATTAGTTTCCAGATAATCCGTTGCAATAAAGCGTTTTGTGATATTCTGGGATTCCAGTTTCTGCGCGATAACCATGTTGCCGGCTCCTCTAAATATTATCTGACCGAAGGGGCCATGAAGGCTTTGGAATTGAGAGAGGATGCCACGGAATTTGATTTTTCAAGTTGGGGAACCCATCCCGTAGGAGGTATTCTGAAAGATTTTCAGTTACGTAATATATTGCAGAAGAATAGCCCGGTCGTTGTTATTATGAATGAGAACAGGGATGAACTGGGACAACCCCGCAATATTCTGGTCGAAATAAATGGTGATCCTTATGCTGCCCGCCAGGAAGTGGCTGCTGTTTATAAGAAAATTACCAGAATGGGTTTTACCGGCAAGTTTATGGATGAACAGGTTGAAGAATCGTTTGCCGCCCAGCAGCAGACGTTGAAGATTGTGATGATTTTTGCCGTGATTGCTATTCTGATTTCCTTGTTAGGCTTGCTGGCCATGTCGACCTATTTTATCCAGCAGCGTTCTTCCGAAATAGCCATACGCAAGGTATTCGGTTCAACGAATGCACAGGTACTTGGCCGTTTAGTGAAAGCTTTTCTGATTTATGTGGCAATAGCCTTTTTCATTGCCATACCGGTTATCTGGCATTTTATGAGTGGATGGTTGTCCGGTTATTCTTATCGGATTACCCTGTCACCCTGGGTTTATGTGGCTGCCGGATTGTTTTGCTTTATGATTTCGTTTATTACGGTGTTCTTCCAGAGTTGGAGAGCCGCAAATACGAATCCGGTGGAAAGCGTAAAGAATAATTAATTAATTTAGGAGGAGAGCATGATGAATAATCTATTTAATGTCCGGTCTTTTTTTAAGTTTCTGAGCAGGAACAAAGCCTATACGGCAATCGATATATTCGGGCTTTCCGTTTCGTTGATGTTCGTTATCCTGATAGCCGTATATACGGTTCAGGAGTTTTCGACAGATAACTTTCAGGAAAACCGGGACAGGATATATGTTTTGGGATATGAAGAGAATGCCGTCTCCGGTGTACCTGTTGCATATCGTTTGCAGGAACGTTATCCTGAAATAGAAAAAGTTTGTCCGGTTATATCCAATAATTTCAATAAGTCTATTGTCCGGGTGGATGATAAGAAACTGGATGCAGACCTTTGTTTTGCCGATTCGTCTTTTTTTCATGTATTTTCTTTCCAGTTGGCGAGTGGCGACCGGGAACAAGCATTGAAAGCTCGTAACAGTGCGGTTATTTCGGAAACTTTTGCACGAAAGTTATTCGGAAGCGGCGACCCTATAGGAAAAAGTATCCGTATTACCGATTCTACTTCCGTAATGGTGACTGCGATTATGAAAGACTTCCGTAATTCGATTATTCCTTATGCCGATTTGTTACTTAGAATAGAAGGAGCCGGTGAATTTAATCCGAGTCTGGGAATGAATTCTTATAATAATGCCGGGGCGACCACTCCGTTTCTTCTGATGAAAGAAGGAGCGGACTTACGGCCGAAGTCGGAAGATGTGAAAGCTTATCTGAAAGAAATTTTCTGGCCTTATCAGATGGATTTATGGAAAGAAGTAACCCTTACACCCATGAAAGAGCTATACTTTTCAAATATAGGCAATAATGGTAATTCGGGAGACAGGCGTTTCGTTATCGTTTTAATGTCGGTTGGTATTCTGATACTTATTTTTGCCGTTTTCAATTATATCAACCTGACAGTGGCCCAAGCCGGACAACGTGCGAAAGAAATGGCTACCCGCCGTTTGTTGGGTTCTTCCCGCATAGAATTGTTTATGCGGTTGATGATGGAATCTACATTGCTGACAGTAATTTCTTTCATATTGGGATTTTTGCTGGCTGTGGCAGTTCTACCTTATGCGAATGATTTGCTGCAGACCCGGCTCATTCTGGCAGACCTTTATAAACCGGAGTGGATGATATCCGGAACAGTGCTGATATTGCTGATAGGTGCACTTTCCGGTCTGTTGCCTGCGATATTGATATCATCATCCAAACCGATAGATGTTGTACGCGGTACTTTCCGCCGGCAGACCAAAATGGTATTCAGCAAATGCTTTATTACCTTTCAAAATATCATTACGATAGGAATGGTTGCCGCATCTATTGTGATGGTGTTGCAAATTAATCATTTGATACATGCGCCATTGGGGTATAATACTTCTAATTTGCTTGAAACATCCAATAGTTTCCTCACTTCGAATGAACGGGAGGCGGCACTCGATGAAGTCCGGAAATTACCTTTTGTGAAACGCATAGGTTTGACGAAAGGCATGCCTTTCAGCGGTAGCAATAATATGACCGGGACTTATGAAGATAAGACACTTAGCTTTCAGCAGTTCATTATGGATAGCACGACTTTTAATATGCTTGGATTTAAGATATTGAGAGATAATCATCTGACAAATACCGGTTGGTATCTGTCGGAAACAGCAATGAAAGAAATGGAATTGCCGGAAGATGCTCCGTCTTTTAAATGGGGAGACCGGCCGACTCCTATTGCCGGTATTATTCGTAATTTCCAGCCACGGGGAAATATCACAAACCAGGACCAGCCGATTATGCTTCGGATAGATAAAACAGAAGATTTAAAATATCCCTGGTCTATAGTTATCGAGATTACAGGTAATCCGTTTACTGCTTACGATGAAATCCGTTCTATTTACGAACGGGTCTCCGGGCTAGGCTTTGAGGCTACATATATGGATCAACAGATACAGGATTCTTTCGAAGCGCAACGGCGATTAGCAACGATTGTAATTGTTTTTGCCTGTATTGCCATACTGATTTCCCTGCTTGGGCTTTTGGCAATGTCCACTTACTTTATTCACCAGCGTGCACAGGAAATAGCAATCCGTAAAGTAATGGGAGCGGATAATGCCGGTATTCTGCGTAAATTGATATTTACCTTCCTGAATTATGTCGGGATTGCCTTTATCATTGCCACTCCTGTTATATGGTACCTGATGAATATATGGTTGTCCGACTATTCATACAGGATTAACCTTAATCCGCTGATTTTTGTTGTTTCAGGTTTATTCTGCCTGGTTAGCTCGTTGGCAGCTGTTTTTGTACAAAGTTGGAGAGCCGCAAATACGAATCCGGTGGAAAACGTAAAGGATAGCTAAACTGTCGAGTGTCAAATAAATATACACCACTGTCTAATTATTTGACAGTGATGTGTATTTATGATGATTGTAAGAAGTTGTATTTTAATAAATTAGTATTTTGGCACACAATTTGAATTTGTAATAAAGAGTTATAAAAAAGAATATTTAATAAATAAAAAATACAGTCATGATTAAGATTGAAGGTTTAAGTAAGTTTTTCCGTACGGAAGAGGTGGAAACAATCGCGTTGAATAATGTTTCTCTGGAAGTGAAAGATGGCGAGTTTGTCGCTATCATGGGCCCTTCCGGTTGCGGTAAGTCTACCTTATTGAATATTTTAGGCTTATTGGATAATCCGACTTCCGGCGATTATTATCTGGCAGACAAAGAGGTGGGCCATCTGAAAGAAAAAGAACGTACCCAAGTACGTAAAGGAAATATCGGCTTTGTATTCCAGAGTTTCAACCTGATAGACGAACTGAATGTATTTGAAAACGTGGAATTGCCGCTTACTTATTTGAAGGTGAAAGCAGCCGAGCGCAAACAGATGGTGAATGATATCCTGAAACGAATGAATATCAGTCATCGTGCCCAGCATTTTCCCCAGCAGTTATCCGGCGGTCAGCAGCAGCGTGTGGCGATAGCCCGTGCCGTCGTATCGAATCCGAAGATTATCCTTGCCGATGAGCCTACGGGTAATTTGGATTCCAAGAATGGAGCTGAGGTAATGCAGTTACTTACCGAGTTGAATAAGGAGGGAACCACTATCGTAATGGTAACGCACTCCAAGCATGATGCCAGTTTCGCACACCGCGTTATCAATCTGTTCGACGGTAGTGTTGTGTCGTCGGTGAGTGAGTTTATTTAATAGCAAGTTTTGAATTTTTAGTATACAATTGTGTTTTGATATATCTTGCTTGTGAAAGTAGGGTATATATTTAAAAGAATATACAAATGAACAATTTATTAAATATCAGATCATTTTTCAAGTTCCTGAAAAAGAATAAAGCATATACGGCGATCGATATCTTCGGACTGTCTGTTTCTTTGATGTTCGTAATATTGATATCCGTGTATACTGTGCAGGAATTATCTGTGGATAATTTTCAAACAGACAGGGATCGTATTTGCATTGTAGCCCACAGTGAGGGTACTGCAGTGGCAATACCGATTGCTTATCGTTTGCAGGAACGCTATCCGGAGATAGAAAAAGTGTGCCCTGTCGTTCTGAGTAATATATCGGACCTGCAGGTTTATTATGGTGATAAGAAACTGAAAGCGGAAGCCTGTTGTGCCGATTCCACTTTTTTCAATTTCTTTTCATTCAAATTACTGGCAGGGAATAAGGTCGAAGTATTGAAAGACCGGTATAGTGCGGTACTCTCCGAAACATTTGCTAAAAAGATGTTCGGCATAGAAGACCCGGTAGGCAAAAGTATACGCATTAGCGATTCTACTTCGGTTATAGTGACAGGGGTTATGGCTGATATCCGTAAATCGATCATTCCTTATAAAGACATGGTAATCCGTTTGGAGCGCGCCCAGGAGTTTAATGGGAGTTTATCGATGACCAATTATGGAAATGCCGGCTCTACAACCGCTTTTTTAATGATGCATGAAGGAACGGATTTACGTACGAAGACAAAGGATATTTACGATTATTTCAAGACTTTCTTCTGGCCGTACCAGATTGATGTATGGAAGGATGTGGAAATCGTGCCGATGAAGGATCTTTATTTCTCTTCGTATGGTTATTCTTCCCTTAAACAGGGGGATAAGCGTTTTGTGCTTGTTTTGATGTCGGTAGGTATTCTGATTCTGATATTTGCCGTATTCAATTATATTAACTTGACAGTAGCTCAGGCAGGGCAACGGGCGAAAGAAATGGCGACCCGCCGTTTGTTAGGTTCTTCCCGCAAGGAGTTGTTTATGCGGCTGATCATGGAATCGACATTGATGACTTTGTTTTCCTTCATCCTCGGGTTATTGTTTGCAATTGCCGCATTGCCTACTGCCAATAACTTGTTGGATACGCATATCGACCTGTTGGATATTTGTACTCCGGCTTGGATTATTGCCATTATCGTACTATTGTTATTGATCGGCTTCCTTTCGGGGTTATTACCAGCTTTGTTGATTTCTGCATCCAAGCCTATTGATGTGGTGCGCGGCACTTTCCGCCGCCAGACTAAAATGATATTCAGTAAAGGGTTTATAACCTTCCAGAATACGATTACGATTGCTACACTTGTTGCTGCTTTGGTGATGGGGATGCAAATCAACCATATGATTAAAGCTCCTTTGGGATATAATACGGATAATATTCTGGTGTCTTACAATGTGTTCAGGTCAGACAATGAAAGAAGCCTGGCTACCGACCGGTTACGGCAGTTGCCTTGTGTCAAGTCCGTTGGTTTTTCGGAAGGAACTCCTTTCAACGGAGGGAATAATCTGACGGGTGTATACGAAGGCAAATCGCTTAGTTTCCAACAATTGGTACTGGATAGTGCCACTTTTAAAATGTTCGGTTTTGAAATTAAGAAGGACAACCATGTAGCGTCTGCCTCCGAAACTTGGAGCTGGTATCTGACGGAAAAGGCATTCAAAGCCATGGAACTTTCAGAAGATGCCCCGACCTTTGATTTGAAAGGTAATAATCCGGTTCCTATTCTTGGCGTGATTAAAGATTTCCATTTACGGGATATAACTTCGGAAACTCCTCCGGTAATGCTTCGTTTTAAAGATTTCAGCAAACCGAATAGTTGGCCGTGGAATATATTGGTGGAAGTTCAGGGTGATCCGTATACTGCTTATAAAGAAGTAAGTAAAGTTTTTGAAGATGTGTCAAAGATTGACTTTGAAGGTAAATATCTGGACCAGCAGATACAGGAAACATTCGAAGCACAGATTCGATTGGTTAAGATTGTTACGATTTTTGCCTGTATAGCGATTTTGATATCTTTGTTGGGATTACTTGCCATTTCTACTTATTTTATCCAGCAACGTTCGCAAGAGGTAGCTATCCGAAAAGTGTTTGGTTCTGACAACCGTGCTATACTTATCCGTTTGGTACGTACATTCCTGAATTACGTGGGAATCGCATTTTTGATAGCAACGCCGGTAAGCTGGTATTTTATGGAACAGTGGCTGTCTGATTATTCCTACCGGATAAGCCTGAATCCGTTTATGTTTATAGCCGCCGGATTATTCTGTCTTTTAGTATCTTTCGTATCTGTATTTTTCCAAAGTTGGCGGGCTGCGAATGCAAATCCGGTGAATAGTGTAAAAAGTAATTGATATTTTTGTTTGGAAATGGATAAGGTGTTGTAAAAAGTCGTTTGCATTTAGCAGAATCGACTTTTGCAACACTTTTTATTTTCAATTAAATCCGTACCTTTGTCTCCTTAAAAGAAACAACAACATATAATTAAGGTATGAGCGATATCAAAACAAACGAAGAAGAAGGCAAAAAAAGCCTGAATTTTATCGAAGCAATGGTTGAGAATGATTTGGCTAAAGGTAAAAACGGAGGACGTATCCAGACTCGTTTCCCGCCGGAGCCAAACGGATATCTGCACATAGGACATGCCAAGGCTATTTGCATGGATTTCGGAATTGCCGAACAGTATAAAGGTGTTTGTAACCTTCGGTTCGATGATACCAATCCTGTAAAAGAAGATATGGAATATGTGGATTCCATCAAGGAAGATATCGAATGGCTCGGTTATCACTGGAACAATATATATTATGCATCCGACTATTTCCAGCAACTCTGGGATTTCGCTATCCGTCTGATTGAAGAAGGAAAGGCTTATATAGACGAACAATCGTCCGAACTGATAGCCCAGCAGAAAGGTACGCCTACACAGCCGGGTACAAACAGTCCTTACCGCGATCGTCCGATAGAAGAAAGCCTTGCTTTGTTCAAAAAAATGAACAGTGGTGAAGTGGAAGAGGGGCAGATGGTTCTTCGTGCCAAGATTGATATGGCGAATCCGAATATGCATTTCCGCGACCCGATTATCTACCGGGTGATTAAAACTCCCCACCATCGTACGGGAGATACATGGAAAGCCTATCCGATGTATGACTTTGCGCATGGACAGAGCGATTTCTTTGAAGGGGTAACCCATTCTCTCTGTACTTTGGAATTTGTGGTGCATCGCCCGTTATACGATTTGTTTATCGATTGGCTGAAGGAAGGCAAAGATCTGGATGATAACCGCCCGCGTCAGACCGAGTTCAACAAATTGAACCTGAGCTATACACTGATGAGCAAACGTAATCTGCTGACTTTGGTAAAAGAAAACCTGGTGGAAGGCTGGGACGACCCTCGTATGCCGACTCTCTGTGGATTCCGCCGTCGTGGTTATTCACCCGAATCTATCCATAAGTTTATTGATAAGATTGGTTATACGACCTATGATGCCCTGAATGATATCGCATTATTGGAAAGTGCCGTACGTGATGATTTGAACGGACGCGCAACCCGTGTATCGGCAGTGCTCGATCCGGTGAAACTTGTCATTACCAATTATCCGGAAGGACAGGTGGAAGAAATGGAAGCCGTTAATAATCCGGAAGATACGGCGGCAGGCACTCATATCATTGAGTTCAGCCGTGAATTGTGGATTGAACGGGATGACTTTATGGAAGATGCTCCAAGCAAATATTTCCGTATGACGCCGGGTAAGGAAGTTCGTCTGAAAAATGCGTATATCGTAAAATGTACCGGTTGTAAGAAAGACGAAAACGGTAATGTTGTTGAAGTATATTGCGAATATGACCCGAATACCAAGAGCGGTATGCCGGATAGCAACCGTAAAGTAAAAGGTACGCTCCACTGGTTGAGTTGCGCTCATTGTTTGCCGGCTGAAGTGCGTTTATATGACCGCCTTTGGAAAGTAGAAAATCCGCGGGATGAATTGGCTGCCATCCGTGAAGCCAAGAACTGTTCGCCATTGGAAGCAATGAAAGAAATTATCAATCCGGATTCATTGAATATATTGACCGGTTGTTATGTGGAAAAATATTTGGCAGATGCCAAACCGCTCGATTATTTACAGTTCCAGCGTATTGGCTATTTTAATGTCGACAAGGATTCAACTCCTGATAAATTGGTATTTAACCGTACGGTATCGTTGAAAGATACCTGGAGCAAGATCAAGTCGTCGAATTGATCAAAATCAGTAAATTATTGAAATGAAGAAAGAAGAGATTTCTCGTCTGTTGCAACGTTATCTGTCCGGACGCGAAAGTGGGCATGATGCCTATTTTGATGCCGATGAAATTGATATACTGTTGGATAGTTTTGAAGAATCTGACGATTTTACTTATTATGATGGAGTTCTGGCACTTGGGCTTAGGCTCCATCCCGGCAATCCGGACCTGCAAATAAGGCAGTGTAAATCATATGTATATAATGAGGATTATGAGAGTGCGCTTACTTTAATCGACTCCATTGCAGAGAAAGGTAATCAGGAATTGGACATGCTTCGCCTTGAATGCTATGTTATGCAGAATACCTACGATAAGGTTGTGGAGTATACGGAGCAATTGATAGCAGCAGATTGCGAGTATCTGGAAGTCATATTCGAATATACCGCTCCTATTTTAGGGGATATGGAAATGACAAAAGAAGCTCGCGATTATATTAACCGGGGCTTGATGCTTTTCCCGGATAATCTGATACTGAAAGATGAACTTTGCTATAATCTGGAAGTGGAAGGCGACTTCGAGCATGCAATCCGCATATGCAACGAACTGATTGATAAGAATCCTTATTCGTATGACTATTGGTTTACATTAGGTCGTTTGTATTCTATGACTGCCGATTATGAAAAAGCGATTGAGGCTTTTGATTTCGCACTTACCTGCGACGATTCGGATGACGAGTTGAAGACACTGAAAGCGTATTGCCTGTATATGAATGAAAACTATGAAAAGGCAATCGAATTATATAATGAAATTGTAGTAGACGAGGATTCCCGGCTGCGTGCCGCTCCTTTGTTGGCGGAATGTTATATAAAGCTGGATGAGTTTGAAAAAGCGTATGGTATCCTGAAAGAACTGATTGATAAACGCGGAGATAAAGAAGATGCCAGCACGTACCTGAGTTTTATCCGTTGTTGTGCCGAAACAGACCGGGAGGAAGAAGGTTCCCGGATGCTTGAAGAAGCCTACAAACTGTTTCCCGATAATGTCCGTATACTTTCATTGATGGCTATATCCAGCCTGGACGAAAATGGAGAGAGCCGTGCCCAAGAATTGACCAACCGTCTGTTCGATGCGATAGATAAGGCGGAGGATACTCAGTCTGAAGACCTGGATGGGCTTATGCAGGCAGGGAAATATCTTTATATGCAGGGAGATGCGGAACGGGCTTTGAAATGTTACAACAAAATATTAAAGACCAATCCGGATATGCCGTACCTGCATTTGAATATGGCAATGGCCTATCTGATGAAAGGCGATATGAAGCATTTTGGAGAGCATTATCGGAAAACGACTCCTGAAGAAATAATGCAATATTTAAAAGAAGCGGGTGCGGATGTGGATATGTTAAAAAGAGATATGCTGGGTAAACAGATACCGCCGGAAGAGCTTGCATCGGAATTCCTTAAAAACAAAGATAACAAGAATTAAAAATGAACAGAAGTCTGAAAGAGTATGGTCTTTTGGTATTAAAGGGTATGGGCATGGGAGCCGCCGATGTCGTACCGGGTGTATCAGGAGGAACAATTGCCTTTATTGTAGGTATCTATGAAGAATTAATCGATTCAATCAAAAGTATTAATGCCGCCAGCCTGAAGATGCTTTTTACCGGAAAGATTGCCGCTTTCTGGAAAGCGATTAATGCAAATTTCCTGTTTTCTATCGTTGGAGGAATTGCAATCAGTATTTTTTCGTTGGCGAAACTGATTACTTGGTTGCTGACTGACCATCCGGTGCTGGTATGGTCTTTTTTCTTCGGCTTGGTGCTTGCTTCTACCTGGTTTGTTTCGAAAGATATTAAGAAGTGGGATTGGAAAACTATTTTAAGTTTTATAATAGGGGCTGTTGTCGCTTTTTATATAACGGTGGCAACTCCTGCCGAGACTCCATCGAACTTGTTTTTTATATTCCTCTGCGGAGCGATAGCCATATGTGCAATGATTTTGCCGGGGATTTCCGGAAGTTTTATTCTGGTATTGTTGGGCAAGTATTTTTATATCATGGAGGCAGTAAAGACCTTTAATATAAAGGTGATGCTGGTATTTATTTGCGGGGCGGCAATCGGTATAACCAGCTTTTCGAGGGTATTATCGTTTGCTTTACGCCGTTTCCATGATATAACGATTGCCGTACTGGCTGGTTTTATGCTGGGTTCGCTGAATAAGGTATGGCCCTGGAAAACCGTAGTGGAAACGTATTTTGATAGCCACGGTGTAGAGAAACCTCTGATTGAAGTAAACAGTATGCCTGACCATCTGATTGGCGAAGCTGTCGGTTTGATGGTACTGGGTTTTGCTATCGTATATTTCCTTGAAAAACTGTCTGCCAAGACAACTAAATAAGACCGTTTTCAAAACATAGGTGTTTTGATTTTAAAACATATATGCTTTGAATGCAAAACACCTATGTTTTGAAAACAGGATAAAGAAGGGCTGTAAAGAAAATAGACACCCTTGTCAAATAATTGGACACTGATTATCCGGAATAGTTTTACTACTATTCTAATAATCAGTGTCTTTTTTTATTTGGCATATATTTTGCTTGTGTTGGATAAATAATGAATATCGATATGAAAACAGTGCTACGGAACTTCTTGAGCGTACTTCGCCGTTTTAAAACGGCCGCTTTGCTGAATGTGTTAGGATTGAGTGTAGCCTATGTCGCCTTTATGATGATCATGATGCAGGTGAACTACGACCTGTCTTTTGATACCTTCCATCCGGATGCAAATTCGATCTTTCGCATAGATCCGAAAATGGGGGATAGCTTTGTCGCTGTCAACAGTCGTCCGTTTGCCCGTTTGTTTACGGAGTCGTCTCCACATATCAAAAGCGGTTGTATTCTATTTGGAATGAATGAAAACCGTTTCTTCTCCATTGAACATGACGGGCAAAAAACAGGATATAAGGAAGATATCCGGACCGTATCTTCCGGCATATTGGATGTGTTTACTTTCGATATGGTGGAAGGAAACAGCCAGGCATTAGAGGAACCGAACAGCGTCATCCTGCCCGAAAGCATGGCACATAAGCTCTTCGGCAATGGTTCTGCCATCGGAAAACAGCTTCTAACGGATAAGCAGGGAAAATCCCCATTACAGGTAAAAGGCGTATATAAGGATTTTCCGGAAAATACGTTACTGGCAAATGTAATCTATGCTGTGATTGATGAAAAGGTAGATTATAATGATAGGGGCGCTTGGAATTATGAGTTTTTTGTCCGTTTGGATAGTCCTGAAAATAAGAAGGATGTACTGGCTAATTTTGTGGAAAATTTCGATGCTAAAACCTATTTTGCAAATAGTATGGGATTGGATACACTGGTGTTGCAAATGACTTCATTGCCGGAAATACACTTTCTGAAAAATGTAGAGTACGACATGGTTCCGAAAGCCAACCGGCAGACTGTATTTATCCTGTGTTCCATCGCCATCATTATTCTGATTATTGCAGGTATCAATTTTACTAATTTCAGTACGGCGTTGACACCGATGCGTATCAAAAGCATCAATACGCAAAAGGTACTCGGAAGCTCAGATAAGGTCTTGCGTACCGGATTATTGGTAGAGGCGGTCAGCACCAGTTTCATTGCCTATCTTATATCACTTTGGTTGTTGGTTATGATAGGACAGACGCAAATTGCTTCATTGGTGGATGGCAACTGGTCTATAGGAACACATCCGTTCATTATTGGAGGAACAGCCCTGATTGCAGTTGCAGTTGGATTGCTTGCCGGTTTGTATCCTTCTTTCTATATCACTTCTTTTCCTCCGGCATTGGTTCTGAAAGGAAGTTTCGGGCTTTCACTTTCCGGACGCCGTATGAGAAATGTGTTGGTGGGAATCCAGTACATCGCTTCATTTATTCTCATTATCAGTGCTTCATTTATGTTTTTGCAGAATTACTTTGTACAACATGCTCCTGTCGGATATGACAGGGACCAAATGATTGTTGCCGAGTTAAACACTACAATCAATGAGAACAGCAATGCTTTTGTAAATCAGTTGAAAACCTTTTCAGGGATAGAGGATGTTACCTTTTCGCAGTTTGCCATATCGAGCCAGGACCAGTATACAAACTGGGCCCGCGATTATAAGGATAAGCAAATCCGTTTCGAATGTCTCCCCGTATCCTCTTCTTTTTTGGAGGTGATGGGTATTCAAGTACGGGAAGGACGCGGTTTCCGTCCGGAAGATGACCTGAAAGACAGTGGATGTTTCATATTCAATGAAAAAGCTCGTGCCGAATATGGGTTGGAACTGAATGAAAAGTTGGCTGACGGTGAAATAATTGGTTTTATCCCGGATATTAAATTTGCATCTTTGCGTCAGGAAGTTTCCCCTATGGCATTTTACCTATGCGGAAAAAATCAGTGGGAAAAAGCGTTTTGGGGATATAAGGGAGATGGCTTCTATTATAATATAGCATATATCAAGGTGAAAGCCGGAACCAATTTGCAGGCGGCAATGGAACATGTAAACGCATCTTTGACAAAATTGGATTCCGAATATCCGTTTACTGTACGTTTTTATGATGAAATCCTGCAACAGACTTATGAAAAAGAAATGAAAATAAGTATGCTGATAACTTTATTCAGCCTTGTTGCCATATTTATTTCTATAGTAGGAGTATTCGGCCTGGTCGTATTCGAGAGCGAATACCGCCGGAAGGAGATTGCTATCCGTAAGGTGTTGGGTTCCACTATCCGTGAAGTTTTGCTGATGTTTAACCGGGGATATCTGACTATACTTATGATTTGTTTTGTTTTAGGTGCTCCGGTGGCATGGTATGGGGTTTCGCGTTGGTTGGAAAACTTTGCTTACCGTACTCCGATGTATTGGTGGGTATTTCCTCTTGCGTTTTTGCTTGTAGGAATGATAACGGCCGCTACGGTAACGTATCAGAATTGGTGTGTGGCAAGTGAAAATCCGGTAGAAAATATAAAATCGGAGTAGCTAGAAGAAGGATATTGATCATATTATAGTACCGGGAGTGTAAAGAAAATTGACACTCTTGTCAAATAATTAGACACTGTTTGTAAGCTATGGTTTTTATATCATGTTGATAAACAGTGTTTTTTATTGTTTGGCATATTTTTTGCTTTTGTTAAATAAATGATGAATCGATATGAAAACAGTCTTACGGAACTTCTTGAGTGTGCTCCTTCGCTTTAAAACAGCTTCGCTCCTGAATGTATTGGGATTGAGCATTGCTTATGTGGCTTTTATGATAATCATGATGCAGGTAAATTATGATTATACGTTTGATAGCAGTACACAGAATGCATCATCCATTTATCGTCTGGAATTTGTTCATGGTAAAGGTTCACAGGCTGTTGTCAGTCGTCCTTTTGCACGGGCATTTACCGAGTCGTCACCACATATTGAAGCAGGAGCTATTACGGCTTCGTGGCAGCAGAATAACTTTTTCTTTGTAGAACGCGAAGGTTCAAAAGTCGGTTATAAGGAAACCTGCTGGCCTGTCTTGCCGGAACTGACGGAAGTTTTTCATTTTGACTTTATAGAAGGTTCCGAACAGGCATTGGAAGAGCCGAATGCCGTTCTTATTCCGGAAAGCATGGCAAAGAAACTTTTTGGGAATGAGCCGGCGATGAATAAACAGTTGTTTTCGTCCAATCTGCAAGAAGATGCGAAGATAGTGAAAGGTATCTATAAAGACTTTCCCCGCAATTCGTCTTTGCAGAATGTTATTTATTATGCAATTCCTCCGAAGGAAAATTATGATTCCTGGAATAATCGGAATTATTTCTTCTTTATCCGGTTGGATGATCCGTCTAACCTGGAAACCGTTATCGATAATTTCAAGAAGAACTTTGATGCCAAATCCGTATTTGGCGAAGACTTTGAATGGGATAAAGACGGTCAGGGGATACGATTGACTTCTTTATTGGATCTTCACTTCTCGAAGAATGTCGATTTTGATAATCTTCCGAAAGCCAGCTCTCAGACGCTAATGGTATTGATTTCCATAGCTTTTGTCATTTTGCTTATTGCTGGTATTAATTTTACGAATTTCAGTACGGCACTTACTCCGATGCGCATTAAAAGTATAAATACGCAAAAAGTGCTGGGGAGTTCGGACAGGATGTTGCGTGGTTCATTGCTGGCAGAAGCTGTCGGAATAAGTATTGTCGCTTATCTGCTGGGGTTGGTTATACTGTCCTTGTTGAGTGAGGGGCCGGTTGCTTCGTTGGTGGATGCGGATATGTCGTTTTCCGTACAACGGAATATTCTTATAAGTACGGCTGGAGTGTCTATTCTTGTTGGGCTTTTGGCTGGAACGTATCCGGCATCTTATATAACATCTTTCCCTCCGGCTCTGGTGCTGAAAGGAAGTTTCGGACTTTCTCCCAAAGGACGGCAGATGAGAAGTGTGTTGATTGGTGTCCAGTTTGTAGCCTCTTTCATTCTGATAATAGGTGCTCTTTTTATGTATCTGCAAAATTATTATATGCAAAACACCCCGTTGGGATATGATAAAGATGTGATAATAACCGTAGGATTGAATGGCAATATCAATAAGAGCCAAAAAGCTTTTGTCAATCAGGTGAAATCTTTTTCCGGTATCGAGGATGTAACTTTCTCCGAATCATTGTTATCCAGTGGCGACCATTATATGGGATGGGGGCGCGACTATAAAGATGAATCTGTTAATTTCCAATGTATACCCGTTTCCTCCACATTCCTGAAAGTAATGGGTATTGAAGTAACCGGCGGACGCGATTTCCGTGAAGAAGATGAATTGAAGGATACCGGTTCGTATATATTTAATGAAAAAGCGCACTCCCAATATGATTTGCAATTGAATGACCGAATAGGGGATGGTGAGATTATTGGGTTTATGCCGGATGTGAAGTTTGCTTCCTTCCGTATGGAAGTGTCTCCCATGGCATTCTATGTATGGGGTAAATATTATTGGGGACGGGAAAATACAAATTACTTCAATGTAGCTTATATCAAGGTAAAAGGAAGTAGTAATATGCATGCCGCGATGGACCATATTCAGGAGTCTTTGCGGAAGTTCGATTCCGAATATCCTTTCAGTGTGCGTTTCTATGATGAAGTATTGCAACAGACGTATGACAAAGAGCTTAAAACAAGTTACCTGATTACTCTTTTCAGCCTTGTTGCCATATTTATTTCGATAGTGGGAGTTTTCGGATTAGTTGTATTTGAAAGTGAATACCGTAGAAAAGAGATAGCAGTACGTAAGATTTTAGGTTCTACCATTTCGGAAATCTTATATATGTTCAATAAATCTTATTTCCGTATTTTGGTTATCTGCTTTATATTGGCAGCTCCTGTAGGATGGTATGCGGTGAGCAAATGGCTGGAAAACTTTGCTTATCGGACGCCGATGTATCTTTGGGTCTATTTGTTGGCTTTTGTTGTGGTGGGTATTATAACTGTGCTGACCGTTACTTACCAGAACTGGCATGTGGCAAATGAGAATCCTGTCAATAATATAAAGAACGAATAATATAAATTAAAAGCATACAGTTATGATTAAGATTGAAGGTTTAAGTAAGTTTTTCCGTACGGAAGAAGTTGAAACAATCGCGTTGAATAATGTCTCTCTGGAAGTAAAAGATGGCGAATTTGTGGCTATCATGGGCCCTTCCGGTTGCGGAAAGTCTACCTTATTGAATATTTTAGGCTTGTTGGATAATCCGACCTCCGGTAATTATTACCTGGCGGATAAGGAAGTAGGACATTTAAAAGAAAAGGAACGTACCCAAGTACGTAAAGGGAATATCGGTTTCGTATTCCAGAGCTTCAACCTGATAGACGAATTGAATGTATTTGAAAACGTGGAATTGCCGCTTACTTATCTGAAAGTGAAGGCTGCCGAACGTAAACAGATGGTGAATGATATATTGAAACGAATGAATATCAGTCATCGCGCCCAGCATTTTCCCCAACAGTTATCCGGCGGTCAGCAACAGCGTGTGGCGATAGCCCGTGCCGTTGTATCGAATCCGAAGATTATCCTCGCCGATGAGCCTACGGGTAATTTGGATTCCAAGAATGGAGCTGAAGTAATGCAGTTGCTTACCGAGTTGAATAAGGAGGGAACCACTATCGTAATGGTAACCCACTCCAAACATGATGCCAGCTTTGCACATCGCGTTATCAATCTGTTTGACGGTAGTATCGTATCATCCGTAAATGAATTTATTTGATAAGAGGTATACCCTGTAACCGGTCAGGGATAATTCATGGAAGGCAGCTTAATAGGTTTAGGCTGCCTTTTTTATGAATCAAACTTCCGCTTCCTTCTTGCGGTAGGCAGATGGGGATATTCCCATGATTTTAGTGAACATGCGGGAGAAGTAGGCCGGTTCTTCAAATCCTAACTTGATGGATATTTCGTTTAACTTTAAGGGAGTAAGCTCGATGTATTCGCATGCCTTCTGTATCTTCAGGCGGATAAAGTAACCCATGGGAGAAACACCTGTCTCTTTCTGGAAGAGCATGGAGAAATGGGAGGGGGAGTATTTGAAATAGGAAGCAAGCTGCCCTAAAGTCAGATTCTGCTGGATATTCTCGCGCATATAGTGGATTACCCGCGAAGAGAACGGATATTCCTTTTGGCTGGGAATCATAATATGCCGGAATTGTTCCAGATAGATAAATGAAGCAAGGAACATATACAGGCACATGGAGGAGTAAATCATATATTCCTTAATGTACCCCATAGAAAAACTGCTGTATATCTCTTCAAATAATTGCAGCCGGTCTTGCAACCGGGAATATTCGTTAGGCAGGATAGAAACGGGCATCGGGTGGGACGGAAGGAACTGCTCGCGCAACTTTCCCTGGAAATGTAACCAGTAGATTGTCCATGGATCTTCTTCATCAGCCCCGAATGAATAGGGGATGCCCGGCGGGATGATAATATATTGATGTTTTTCGACTGCATATTCTTTCCC
>UQLN01000049.1 GCA_900541965.1 uncultured Parabacteroides sp.
CGGGCGTTTAGCTCAGCTGGTTCAGAGCATCTGCCTTACAAGCAGAGGGTCGGCGGTTCGAATCCGTCAACGCCCACAAAAAAGAGAACATGTTTTTATAACACGTCCTCTTTTTTTATACCATTATTTTTTAACGTCTTTGATGTAAGGGGACTGATATAATACGATCTATTGAATACTTCCCTGGTCCTACTATATACATTAAGATAAAAACCACCAGATAAATAAAAGCCAATTCTTTCACTGCAAACGGATCAGCCCCATGAATAACAAAGAAAGCCATACCCATTGTAAATATCATCGGTATCATAGCCAAACGATAAAGTGCCCCGAAAATAAATCCTACGGAACATAACATCTCTCCAAAAATAGCCAAGCCTAAAGACACAGAATTCCCCACACCTAACGGATCCGGAAAGGTTGCAGACATTTCCGAGTAATTAGTCCACTTCTGCATACCATGACTTAATAACAATCCTCCAAAAAGAAGACGCAGAGCCAACAACAGCAAAGAGATTGCCGTTCCATCCGGCTTCTGGGGAAATAAAAATTTATAAATCTTCAACATATTATTTTATTTTTCATTTTATAAGAAAACAAAACAATATATTAAATAGTTCATTTTGCTTACATTTTACGAACAATCCTCTCTATCCTCCTGCGTTCCTTCTCATAGCAGGCTTATACTTGATAACAATAAAAGTCCCAAAACAAAAAAAAGCGACATCCTCCGTAAGAAGAAATCGCTTTTTATTTAATTTGTGACCAGGGTGGGATTCAAACCCACGACCTTCAGAACCGGAATCTACTGAATAAACATCCTCATGTATATAATTGTCAATCTGTTAACTATCTCTTAAAACAATCAATAGAACAACTATTGACCAACAATGGCAAGGTTTATACACTGCCAACACTAGTACTTGGAAGTGCTAAGCTTCTTGTTTCTTTTCCATAATTCAATTCTTTATTTAAAGTTTGTAATGCAGTTATCATATGCCACTAGACGAGGTAAACTTTAAGTGATATTGGTTTATCTTCTCTTCCTATTAAATAAAACATCTAATAATCAGATATAATAGAAAGGCACAGCAACCAAGGGTATAGCGAGGATTATTCTTAACATCAATAATTAGACATTTGAGAATAACCACACATCTTTCACTCCATGACATTTCTATCCTCATTGGCTTCTCCCATGGAAATTCAGGTTGCTTATAAGTCATCTTCTTAATAGTATAGCTTTGATTATACCACACACATAGAATGATAACTATCCAACCTATTAAATTAAACCATGGATTAATCCATTGATTCTCTAAATCAACTTCTCCATGTGGTTCATATTTCATAGTCTATCATATTAAACATACAGCCACAATACTTAGAACTGGTATTGCAATAATACTCAATAGGTTTATACTATGTCTAATTCCCAGTATATTGAAACCAGCTAATGCTATTCTATTCAGAACTTGAGATAATATCAGCATTACTATGGAGTACCACCACTCATGAATACACGCTATGACAATCAAGCCAATGATAAATATTACAAAGCTCAATATGCCCATAAACTGATAAAACATTGTCTGAAAAATGGGAGTATCATCTAACTGGGATTTAGCCCATTGTTTAGTAGTAGTATTAGCACTACCAAACATTGCTAACAATAAAAATATCCAAAAGTAAGTTTGGGATAATAGGTCACTCATTCTTAATTCTACTTTATTAAAATCAATAATCCATTTATTTTCTATAAGGAAGTCAGTACCCAGTAATCCATGTACTTGTTATTCCACTATCTTCTTCAATGCCTTTAAAAGCATCTGATAGTGACTGTACACTGAACTTTGGCTTATAGGTATAACCTTCAAAAGAGAAAGGTAGAATAATCATACCTACCTTATGCTTAGCTCCATCTATTCTATTGATACAATAACCCCCAAGGAGTTATTACATCATTGAATATTCTACTACACCTCTATCAATCAAAATGATAAATATTCATACTTTCACTCTAACTATATCACATTCACCTTCCTTTTCCAATGTTAATATTTTTGCTTGTGCCATATCAAAAGCCTCGCCTATTTCTATATTAGAACTATTATCTAGAGGTATATGACAGGGTCTCCCACCCAACTTCATTAAAAACTCTACTGTTTTTCCATAAGAGGATGCTCTTACAACTGCTCGACTAACTGCATCTATTTCTTCTTGAGTGAAATTCCTTTCTGTTTTCAATTGCCACTCTTGAATAAATTTATACTCTTTTATTGGTATTTCTTTAGTTTGAATTACTGACATATTATTAAATATGTTTTCTTGATTATGATAAAGTTGTTTAGCCCTATTAGGCTTCAATAGAAAATATGCTATAATAAGTATCAAAGCTCTTGGTAGCATCTCATACATATCAAAATGATGTAATCCAGGAATGGAGAAGATAAACATAATAAGAAATAAGTAACCAACTATCTTCTTCACTTTATAGCCTTTAGTAGTATTATCATTATTACTCTGCCGTTTCTTCAAGAATAATATGGATAACCCTGCACATACAAAGAAACTAACTATTCCAGACTGAAATACAGTAGCTGCTAGTTCTATTTTTGAACTACTGAATCCATATACGCCTACTACCATAGTGAGTAATAGCAACATAGCACTTATAATAGCAAGTGCCCAACCAATCACTTTTCTAATCATGATAAATAAAGTTTAAAATATTTATAACTTTGGTGTATTATCAAGCCACTTCTTACCATATACATATACAAAGAACACAATCCATGCTATCACAGGAAGGCTTAGAATAAAACTACCTATACTTACTTCACCATAGTCCTCAGGACTTATACTATCAATAGATACTACTAGAAGAGACATTGAAACAGTAACTAATAACAAAGGTACCACACTGAACAACAATGATTTTCTCAACAAATAACAGTCTGAAATATTAGAATAAATTCCAATCTTTTTCAATAAAGGATATAGGAGTATATCTTCACTCTGGACCTTTTCTTTTTTCCAAACAAGATAGAGGTAATATACTCCTACGACTAAATAGAATAGACAGTAGAATAACAAATTCAATTCATAATATAGGTCTTTCATTTGTCCACATATAATACAACTATACACTATTATAATAAAAGACAATAACAATTTCTTAGTTATCTTGAATAATTTTTTAACTGTAGTTCTATGTACTACATCCTGTTTTACACATAGTGATTCATTAGGTATATCAATAGACATTTCACTAACAGAATCAGAGGTTTTAACCTTCTCTTCTTTTTTCCTACTACTAATAAAGACTAGAAAACAACAACCAAATATAACCTCAAGAATGACTTTCCATACTGTTTTAACTCCAAGTTTTAAACCTTCTTTTACTGCTTCATCTTTAGATATATTGTCAATATTGGAAGTATGATATTGCTTTATCCATCTAAATGAATTTCTAGCTTTAATTAAGTCTTTCATCCATATATCTTGTTCAGCATCTCTAAAAGACATGGTTAGTCTGACATACTCATTATAGTTGAATATTGTATAGATGGCAACAATGACTGGTGAAGCCCCATTGTATCCTTGTCTTCTATAAATGATTTCAGTGGCAGGAGAATTAGCAATAGTCATGGTATCATTAGATATAATATCCATTAATGGTGTTTTAGTACTTTCACAGTCTTGATAAATTGCAATCACTCCATTAGTAAAATATTCCTCATCCAATTTCAAGTTATCACCACTACAAGGAACGTGCTCATCTTTACAAGTATAATAGTCTATTAATATTCTACAGTATTTGGTTTTATATTCATGCTTATTAGTTGATAAACCTGCTTGTTGGAATATAACTCTATTATTATTTGTAGATGTTACTTGAAAGCCTATAGTCTTTCCTTGAATATCACTGAGCAGTTGAGTATAGATATCATTTTCTCTTCTTAACTCTATTGTTGAAGGTATTGTAATAGAGTACTTATCCTGATACTGGTAAGTACTCCACTCTTGAGCTATCACTTGATGAGTAAAAAGAAGTAATAGTACACTGATTATGTATCTCATAATTCTATTTTTTTGTAGCCATACAAAAAAAGAAGGTGTGAGCTAGACCTTAGTATTGGAGTCCAAGGTATTACCACACACCTACAATCACACAATACAAGGAAAGCCCACACCATATGGTATGAGTATCCACTTGCTTACTGCTGTGATTGTTAGTCTTTAAAGTGGTAATTTTAGGACTATCACAAGTAAGAAGCAAACACTTCTTTTTCTAATATGTCTTGTTAAACTTCTATTTCATTAGCATTCATTTGATTATTATGTTGCAAAGTTAAAACTTTCAACAAATAAACAATCATTTAAATACATGTTTAATAAAAGTCACTTCATATTAGCACCTCAGGTATGGACTTATTCCTTATATTTACTTTTCATTCATCACTGGCTGTATAAACTCCAATGCTTCAAAAGCCATCTTCCAATAGCAAAAGTACCTCATTTATATTACATATCTCTGATTCTCATAAAGCATTCAACTAAAGAGCCCCAATCTCACATTAGACAGGGGCTCAAAACAATAATAAAACATGATGATATATACAAATCTTCACTCATTATCTGCAATTATATACATCACAAGTAGAGCAAAGAATAAGTAACAAATGGCTTTTATCAGTAGTTCCATATGCTATACATTAATATAAAAACATCTATCATTGCACTTCCCAATTCTGGTCCTGAAGAAAGAAAAGAAATAATATCTTACATATCCCTAAATAATATTTCACTATATCTCTTCAAGACCAGAGAAGTGACATACTTAGTAATTCCTTAATAGCAGATTTGAAAGGTGATTGTATTCACTTCTTTATATTTTTATAGGAGAAGTGAATACATTACCAACCTATAGACCTGTCCAGAAGAAATTTCCCATCATAATGAATAATAAGTCTAAGATACCTAGCTCCTAGATTATTCAATAAAGAAGAATCCTACTTGAGAAACCAAGAATACTCATTATCCCCTATTAGAGCCTTACTAAGCCCTTCAGTCAGCATTGTGACATTAAGGCTCCTATCCAAGAAATTATCAATATAACTGCTCTTATTAGCCCCAGTGAGCATGTTGTACACATTCCACATGGATATTGAATCCTGATTACTAGGCAGGGCAAAGTTTTCATCACTATAGTATGCTTTAGCTACAAGCCCTATCTGGGTATCAGTCATTAACATAGAAGGCAATTTCTTCTTCTCAATTGAAGGAAGGTATTGATACAATCTGCTTTTCCCTAAGAACTGACAGAATTGATGTTCTGTCATATAACTGTCCCTATAAGCATTCATATAATACAAGTGTTTAGATATATTATAACCTTGAAATAACTGTATTACAGATGTCAGCAAATCATCTACTTCCATCACTTTGAGTTCACTTTTAAAGCCATCTGTTGATACACACATATTACAACAGACTAAGTTCTTGAAGCCAATAAAAACCTTAAACTTCTCTACCCCTTTCTTACTATACAAGTTTTCATGATTATAACTTCTTACCCCACCTATAGTAAGGTTCAACCTGTTCCCTGCTATATCTTCATGGATAGTTGGTATCTCAAAGCAGAACATCATCCTTTCATAATATATAGTCTTATCTGACTCCAATAACTGATTGACTGGCTTATGAATTGCTTCTGGAATCCTGCCTTTAATAACATGGCTTACCCTTATGGAAGGCTCTTCTATACTCTCATTTGGGAACACTTGGCTAGCTGCATCCCACACTGATTCAATGAAATTTGGATGGGAGATTGTTATCTCATTGTCTTTACTGAATACAGGTACTACACATTCATCCCTCAGATGTTCAAGTGTCACTTCTTTAGTATTTGATTCAATAAAAGGTAGTCTTTTTTCCATTCTTCTGGACAAGGCAGACTCTGTTCTTACAATTTCCATAGGTATTACAGACTTATTGGGTGCTGGAATCATATTAGTTCTGTGTACTGGTATTAATTGCATTGCTTCCATATCTAACAAAATTAGGATGATAGTTAATTACTGGATTACTTGTTTCTTCTTGTAACTGTACTTTCTTTTGCATAAAATCTGATGCCAATTGTTGATACCATTCAGGGTATTGATGATAAATGGCAGTTAATTCTTCAAGGGTTTTAGCCTTGCTTATCTGCATCTTTATCATCTCCAAGTTAACTCCTTCATTGCACCAATCAAGTATCATCTGACCTGTAGTTGAAGTAATGATAAACTCAGGTTTACCAACAAACAGGTTTGTCCTGTCCTTACTTGCAACTGCCTGATGTTTCATATTGAGGTCAAAGACTGTAGTAAACTCATAGTCTATTCCTTCCCTCATTATAGCTTTTAAACCCACTTTCTCTGGCACCATTTTACCATTCTTCTCACTTAGAACATAGTCTTGCTTACACCTCATTGTGCATATAATATGGCTTTCTGAGTTCAATATCTTCTGTATAAAAGCATTAATCCTTGGAGTAACTTTCTGCCAATTAGTAAAACTGTTCCCCTGTAATCCTGCATGATACTCCAGCAGAGTATCCCAGCACTGAGATATAGAGTCCATGATTATCACTTGCATTCCTGCATTCTCACAAACTTCTATTGCTTCCATGTAAATCTCAGGAGTTAAATTGTCCTGAAGAGATAATACATTATAGTTACCAAAGTGGGCATATAAATCAGCACTCCCATGCTCACTATCAATGATTGCCACTTTACTCCAGTCATTACAGAGACCATAAGCCAGTAACAATGCTGAATAAGTCTTACCTGAACCTGAGCACCCCTGTAAAGCCAATTTTATCTTGGCTTGCCTCTTTGATACCATTCTTAAATTCATCATAATATAACTGTTTTAATGGTTAATATTTAATTAAAGAAAAGAAGGCAGGATATTTCTTTCCTACCTTCAGGACCAGTTGAACCTAACTATAGCTTAGCCAAGGTCATACACCCACCTTCACCCCTTTGGTGCAACATATAGAACATGTCACCTGTAGATGGAGAACAGACTTCTGAAATCACAGGGTCTGTAATCTCACCATTGGTAAACTTCCCACTTACTGCACCTGTTTCAAATCCATAAACAAAGAAGCATTTACCTGTATTGGAATTATGCTTCACTTCAATATTCTTCACTCCTTTCTGAGCCTTAAACTCTGCAACTGTCATTGTTGCCAAAAACTTTAATCTTTCCATCATATGTTATTATTATTGTTATACAGGCAGACTATTCTGCTGCAATGAAAGCAAATAGTGTTATGTTGCTTTCAATTGCTTTGAAGGAGTAATGAGTTGTGTTGTTTTAAGGTTGTAATGAGCCACAAATACTAGCATTTAACACTATTCCTTACAATTAAGGCAGGAGGGGATATCCCACTTTACAGAAATGAAGGGGGGAGTCAAGTATATTTAGTTAGTATATTGACTTATCAAAAAAACAAAAAAATTTAGTAGCGAGTTGAGAGGCTGTAAGAACTGTTATATATTACTCTATTAAAGGTAATTCTCCCTGTTTTAGAAGGTAAATAAGGAATAAAGCATAGTCAGTCCCCTTCTGTTGTAGAAGCATATATTGTAGGATATTCTAGTTTTGTTTGATTCCAATGCTCAATACTCAATATAGGAGATACACCAATAGCTCTACTTAGCTCTTCTTCCATTATACGTTTAACATACTCTACATGCTCAACTGTTGTAGCTATAGAATCATGTATAGTAAATACTGGTACTTGATGGTTACCTTCCTCCCATATCCTTTTACAACATCTATGTAGAATTATTTCACTTTCTATACTCTGTAAAAGGCAAGATAATGCTGTGTGGTCATCTTTTTTGGTGAGTTCTATTAGTTCATAAATAGGAAGGAAATTCATTTTGAAATATCTCTTGTATGTTGGCATATATCTATTTTTTGAGAATAGAGTAGTAAGTATCATAACTTTAACATCATCCCTACTCAAATTAACCCTTTGAGCGTAGTTAATTATTTGAATCATATATTCATAAATCTGTCCATGAGATACTTTCTGTACGTACTCACTTAAAGTAGAATCATTCCTATCTAAGAGTGAAACATAAGTTTTGATTTCCTCCAATTGTTCTTCACTAAATTTGTCTTGTACATTTTGAGGAAGCATACCTATATTAAGAGGTATATCAGAATTTTTATCCCAGAACCTGGGGTCTAATAATAGGCAAAGTAAATAGGGCTGACTATTAGAAATATCAATATTAACTAATGGAGTACTATTGTAATTTAAAAATCTACGATATATCTTTTGCAAGTTAGTTATAACTGAATGTAATCTATGAACATTAGTATCAATGGAAACCTTGTAATCTCCAAGAGCAATACTATTGATATTATGCAGTGCTGCATGATACTGAGTAAGAGGATATTTCCTTTTAACAAAGTTCCCATGACTTTTGTCCCTATTTATATCCCAATACTCTCTACCTTTATTAAACTTATCTTGCATGATAGTGTGAGCATAATTTACAGCAGCTTGTTCATCTATATGTAGTTCTTTTGTGCCATACCAATATGCCAAATAAGGATAATTCACCACTGTGTTAGGTATAAATTTGCCATCTTCTTCACTAAATACTTCTAATGGAATAGCTTTTGCTTCTCCTTGAAAGGCTGGATAATCATATCTCACTAATGATACATTTTCATATCTTTCAGTGAACTTATATCCTATAGACTTTACCCCTTGAATATATTGTCCATCAGTACATAATACACCTGTTGATACGAGGTAGTTAAGATAGGATAGATAGTCTTTAAAGAAATTTCTGATAAGGGTAGAATTGATAAAAACATAGCCCTCCTCAGTTATTGAATCTTTATTTTTAGCAGGTATGGAACTAACAAGACTCATGATATAAATAAGTCTATCCTTATCAAATACAGCACCAGCAGTTCCATTCAAATTGACTGACTTTATATGTCCTGCATTATCTACAATAAATTTATAGTTGGTCAGAGGATAATTTGCTAAATGAGCATCAATATCAAAATTGCTTGGTATCAAAGCAAAATAACCAGAATATTTGAGTTGAATACCTAAAGAGCTAACAATAGTATGTATAGGTTCCAAAGAAGCAAAATATTCTTGAAGTTGATATTTTCTCAGTAACCACTTCTTCTCTATAAAATCTACATTACAATCCATATCTATCCATTATGTTAGGAAATTATTGATATAGCAAAAATACTAAAGAATCTCCATAACCCAATAAACTACAGAGACTCTTTCACTACATCATATTACTTCATCTCCAAATACATATTGAAGAACCTTCTTATTAGCTTCATTCTCTATTTTGAAGTCCCTGTCAATATAGATATCTGTTACCTTCATTGCCTCATCAATGTGATTTAATGCTGCATGAACAGTGTATTTATCTATTCCCACACTGTTAACAGCCAAAGTTGCCCATGAGTGTCTTGCAGCATAGTACTCTAAATCATCAATCTTTAAAAGTTTCCCCACTTCTTTCAAGCCCACATTGATTGCTTTATTAAAGTTATTAGCACTAGAATAACTATGATAGAACCTAAAAAGTCTTTTTCCTGTATAATCTCTATACTTATTCAGGAGAGGAACAAGGATAGATGGAATTATGACTTTCATTTTAGCCTTATCCAATCTCCTATCAGCAGTTTTTGTTCTATAATAGACTATTGCATTAGCTTCCTGTATTGGACAGTTGTACAAGTCTACAGAGTTCATTCCTATAAGACAAAAAGAAAGTATAAAGCAATCTTTAGCTAAATTAAAAGGGCATATCCTTTCCTTCCCATTAGCATTAAGGATATATGGTAAGTGCCATATAGCCCTAATTAGTTCAGCAGATAGAGCTCTTTTCCTTGTTAACTCTTGTTTGGGTATTTCCAAATTTTCAAATGGGGAATTGGATATACGAATAATATTCCTATCATAATCATTATATTCCTTCTTGGCTTCATTAAATAGATGCCTCAAACTAGTTAAATAGAGGGATACCATCCTATTAGATGGGATTCTCTTTCCTTGCTTCTCCAGTACTGCTACTCTCTCCATTCTTTTCAAAAGAAGATATCTCATAAACCCCTTCAATAGTTCTTTTGTAACTTGGTTTATAGTTATACCATCTTGTCCTATATAAGTGATAAAAGCATTGATTGCTGACTTGTAATTCTTCTTACCTTTTATCTCTGTAGTCTCCAACCAGCCTTTACCAAATTGAATGAAATCTATTGGTTTATGCCTCTCTTGCTCAGACTTAATATATTCCAATATCTCATCCATAGTGTAAGAGGATGTTTCTAAAGGTAAAGTAGCACACACTTCTTGATAGTACTTTACTATATCCTCTGCCTCCTTGATAAACTTTGGGTTCTTCAACTTGAATGACTTTGTCAAATCTGTTGACCTAACAAAAATGGAAGTAGATAACCTCTTGACCACCCTCTTATAAGTCATTCTAATCTTTACATTGTAAGTTCCATCACTTTTTTGCTTATTTTTCAGCACTTCTACCCTGAATGTCAACATGTTATCAGTCTTAATTTGGGAACAACTATAGACCAACAATTACTATCTTACAGGGAATTTCTATTAGATTTCAGCTCTGGAGTAGAATTTCAGTTAATAAAAAAAGTCCAATAAATCATTGATTTAAAGGACTTTATTGTGACCAGGGTGGGATTCAAACCCACGACCTTCAGAACCGGAATCTGACGCTCTATTCAGCTAAGCTACCCAGCCAAAGACAGTGCAAAAGTATATATAATATTGGAGGAAAACAAACCGAGAATAAAAAAAACAGCATTTTTGATATTTTGCAAACAATAAACACAAAACCACTGCCATTTTGCAAATAAAAACAAGACTTCAATTGCTCTTTTTCTATTAATCATTATCTTTGCCCCGCATTATTCATAAAAACAAAGCCACAAGAATATGAGTTATTTAATTAAACCGGCAGGATATAAAGCTTTATTAAATTTGTCCCAAACAGAAATGGGGATTAAAAAGATTAAAGACTTTTTCCAGCAAAACCTCTCGTCCGAACTACGGTTAAGACGTGTTACAGCACCTTTGTTCGTACTAAAGGGCATGGGAATAAACGACGACTTGAACGGAACAGAACGCGCAGTTACATTCCCCATTAAAGATTTGGATGATTCCAAAGCAGAAATCGTTCACTCACTTGCCAAATGGAAACGTCTTACTTTGGCTGATTATGGAATTGAAGAAGGATACGGTATCTATACAGACATGAATGCCATCCGCTCTGATGAAGAATTAGGCAATTTACACTCTTTATATGTTGACCAGTGGGACTGGGAACGTGTAATGACAGCAGAAGAACGAAACATTCATTTTCTAAAAGAAATCGTACGCCGTATCTATGCAGCTATGGTACGAACCGAATATCTCGTTTATGAGATGTTCCCAAATATCCGTCCCGTTCTACCTCAAGATATTCATTTTATTCATTCCGAGGATTTATTACAAAAATATCCTAACTTTACCCCAAAAGAGCGTGAAGACGCAATAGCCAAGGAATATGGTGCAGTATTTATCATTGGTATCGGCTGTAAGTTAAGCAATGGAGAAAAGCATGACGGGCGTGCTCCGGACTACGACGATTGGTCTACTGTTGCAGAAAACGGACAAGTCGGATTAAATGGCGATTTACTGGTATGGGATGATGTACTGAACCGTTCACTGGAATTATCTTCGATGGGTATTCGTGTAAACAAGGAAGCATTGCTCCGACAGCTAAAGATCAACGACGCAGAGGAAAAGAAAGAACTCTATTTTCATAAACGGCTGTTGAATGATGAACTTCCATTAAGTATCGGAGGTGGTATCGGACAAAGCCGCCTGTGTATGTTCTACCTTCGTAAAGCACATATCGGAGAAATCCAGGCTAGTATCTGGCCGGAAGATATGCGTCAGGAAGCTCGTGCAGCAGGAATGTATTTAATCTAAATTGTATGGATGTTAAAATAGAACAGAGCTGGAAAGAACGTTTAAACGCTGAGTTTGAAAAAGACTATTTCAAACAGTTAATCACTTTTGTCAAAGATGAATACAAGCAACGGACAATTTATCCTCCGGGGCCTTGTATCTTCAGCGCATTCGAACATTGTCCATTCGACAAAGTCAAAGTTGTTATTCTCGGACAAGATCCCTATCATGAGCCGGGACAAGCGCATGGACTCTGTTTTTCCGTACAGGATGGAACCCCTTTTCCTCCTTCACTGGTAAACATATTCAAAGAAATAGAAAGCGATTTAGGTAAGCCGGTTCCTCAAACCGGAAATTTATTACGCTGGGCCGACCAGGGAGTCCTTCTGCTCAATGCAACCCTGACAGTACGTGCGCATCAGGCAGGTTCTCATCAGAATAAAGGCTGGGAAGAATTTACAGATGCAGTTATTCACCGCTTGACTGAAGAGCGGAATCACATCGTCTATATTTTGTGGGGGTCCTATGCACAACGCAAAGGGGCATTTATAGATTCCTCACGTAATCTGGTACTAAAATCGGCACACCCGTCACCATTATCCGCTTATCGTGGATTCTTTGGAAACGGACATTTCAGTAAAGCAAACGATTATCTTATTGCTACAGGACAAACTCCTATTGAATGGTAAAATATAAATTCAATAAAAAAGGGATGCAATTTGCATCCCTTTTTTTATACCATCTCGTTTATCATTAATACCAAGTCTGTGCATCGCGATAGTTGCTGCTCTGACGCCATTTGAGGTCTTTCAGCAGAGAAGAACTTACTGCGATATTGAAAGTATACGACTTATAAGGCCCTACCGGAACAAAACTTGCCGTCATCTGCCAGCAGTGCAAATCGCGAGTTATATTACAAGTCATATATGAAATCTTTTTGGCATCGAAATCATAAGTAGCATTAAAGTTGAAACGCCAATTTTTAGTCGGTTGAAAATTACCGTTAAAACTCAATGAATGTGTCAACGCATAATCATATTCCATCTTTTGAGGATTGAAATTTCCATACCTCAACTGCATACTATAACTAAATGACAAACTCCAAGGTATCTTGGTTATCATATAACCATCCGAATCAAAATCTCCGGCACTCTTCTTACTCCCCAACAAACGACCACCTTCTTTCTTTTCCTCTCCTTCAGGAGGAAGAACCTCTTTTAATTCAGGATCATTCGCATTAGGCTGTTCCGGAGGGTTATTGCTGTCTTTAGCATCCTTCTTTCCGAACAATTTACCGAATGTCTCATTCGTAAACGTATAAGAGAAACTTGTGCCGGTAGACTTTAAGCGCCCAAAGCCTTTCCCTGCCTGCCAACGCGGAATATCCAAACGGCGGACAGTTTTAGTACTTTCATCATATCCGTATGTATACGTATCAAATACTCCATTCAGGTTCAATGTATAACTTTTCGAGAACTTAATACGCAATCCGACATTCAGGTCGCTCCATTTAAAAGAGTCGGCTGCAAGATTATAGCTCATCCCCAATGACAGCTTATCAATCAAACTGATTTTACGTTCTCCGGTAGAGTCACGGTCCGACTTTACCTTCATTTCGATATTATTATCCAACTGGAAATTCAAACTACCTTGCTTTCCATCGGGAGCCGTTCCAAACATACCGCTGGAAAAAGGAGAATATCGGATTGTATTTGTCTTTCCATAAGCATCTTCATACTGAATATCCTTCCAGAACCCATATTCAGAACTTCCGAAATCAGGAGCATAGCTGAAACTAACAGAAGGTTCCATACGATGGCGTATCTTCAATACTTTTCCTCCAAAAATCTGCATGAACTTCATCGGAACATATGTTCCATACAATGTGGTTGAAGCCGAAACCGAAGCATTATAGTTGAACACCCGATAGAAACCATATGTCGTATCACGGTCTACCACCGTCTTTTTCTGCATGTCATAAGCTTTCTCAACCTTATTCGTATACCACCGTTCAGTATAACTGAAGGATGGTGATATATTCAGATATTTCAATACAGAGAAAGTAGCGCTTACAGGAATCTGATGCTGCATTGCATTGCGCCAGTCTTTCACCAGACTCGATTTGAAAAGTTTATTTTCTTTCGTATCAATGCTGTTACGCAGGTAACCATTATAACTCATTGAAATCTTTTCATACCAACGCTCTCTTCCAATAGCATTTTTTCGCTTGAAAGGGAATATACGGCTCATGCTTATGGTAATATCCGGAAGAGTAACCGAGATTGTCGAGTCTTTCGAACGCTGGTTGATATTCATTGTTGCCGAAAGGGTAAACGGATTGTTCGGAAAACGCTGGGTAATATTAACACTGGAACCTTTCGTATTCTGAGTCACATCCTGGTTATAATAACTATTTGTATTATTACGGTCATAACTACTGGTCGAGAAGTTCACACTGGCAGAAAATGTACGGTACGGATTCGCTTTAGGGTCCTGTGTATGTGTCCAGTTTATCTTGAAGTCTTTGGACAAACTATAGTCAGGCAATCCTTTATCCCCCAAACGGGTTACCAGATAAGAAGCATTAAAATTACCGGAATACTTATATCTTTTCTTATATGAAGAACGTGCAGCCAGTCCCCAAGAACCTTTCGTATAAATTTCCCCGGTCAGCGCAAGGTCCATATAATCACTTAAAGCAAAATAATAACCTCCGTCACGCAAATAAAAACCACGAGTACTTTCATCTCCGAATGTCGGGAATATAATACCGGACGAATATGAACTGGAAAACGGGAAGAAACAGAACGGCAAACCTATCGGATATAACGGTACATCTTCAAAAACCATATATACAGGTCCGGTGATAATTCTCTTTTTGGGTTGTACCTTAGCTTTGGTCATCTGGATATAGAAGTGAGGATGGTCATGCTCGTCACAAGTGGTATATCGTCCCCCCTTCATGTTAAGAATATCATTATCCATTTTTTTAGTAACTCCGGCTGTCACATACCCTTCTCCCTGCTGAGTAATCACATCTGTAATATACCCTTTCTTCGTATTGAAATTATACCGCATGGTCTTCGATTCATACTGCTGGTCTCCATCTTTAAAAAGGGGATAGCCGAATTCCGAACCAATAGAATCAAGTCCGAACTTAGCATAGACCAAGCTACTATCCAGATTCATCTGTATAATTTCGGATTGGAGTTCTATTTGCTGGTATTTCACATCTCCTTCACCATACAAATATGCCCAGTTTCCATTTGTCATAATAATGGAATCCTTTGCCTGATAGTCGACCGGAGCATCCAGACCCGCCGTTTTCTTCGGAACGGAATCCACATGCGCTAAACTATCCGGAAGGACAGGCATAATACTGTCCCCTACGACAGCAAGGGTAGTATCAGTGGGTGCTTTAAGGATTTGTGCCCTGATATTCCAGTTTCCGAGAAGGAAAGCCAATAGAATAAGCAGACATTTATATTTCAAAAACATTTTGTCGTTATTTGCAGTGTGTTACGGCTGGCAAATGTATAATAAATTAGCGAGCCAATCTCTGTTTATTCCCCTAAAAAGAGTTTACACCAATTATCAAAACGCTCTACGGTTTCATTTCCATACTTTGAAAGTCCCTGTTTTACTTTTTCAACGGACTTTTCTTTGTCCAATTTTGTCTTGCTGAAAAATTTATCGGCAAAACAAATTAGTTGTTCCTCCATTGTTTCCGGTAGAAAATCACGATGCGGAAGAGGTAAGTTTCGTTCTTCTATCATCGCCTCTGAAATACCTGTTCCCGTATGCCGTTCACAAACCCGCGCATGCCGGGAATACCCTTCTTTACGCATCAGTTCAGCACCAAGATATCCATGGCAAATATATTCAGCCTCACCATGACAGTCTATATCCGGTGCATTGCAACAGAAAACACCTATATCATGTAGCATCGCAGCCTCATCTATAAAGGTCAGGTCCAGATTCATTTCCGGATGCTTCCGGGCAATATCTAACGCTTTATCTGCTACAGAACGGCTATGTGTAATCAATATCCTGTAAGCCTCCGATCCGGGAGAATAATATTTAGCAATTATATCCAATGGATTCATAGTTTTCTTTTTTCTATCGCCGGACAAAGATAAGGATTATTGTCGAATGAATTTACTAATATTTTTTAACAAAAGCATCTCTACCTCTATAACCACAAAATACCATTTATAAATTATAATCCCTATTTTTGTACTGTACTAAAAAAGAACTAAGCAAATATGAAAAAAGTTATCTGGCTTGTTTTCTTATTGTTTGGGATATTGCACCCCCCAAAAACGCAAGCCTTCACGCCACAGAATGCACCGCTGAAACTCGGCGCCGAACGCATGGATGTTGTCACCCGCCTTTTGAAAGATAAGCAGGTGGGATTAGTCGTTAACCAGACTTCCATCCTCGAAAAAAGCCAAAAACACTTATTGGACGCATTATTGGAACAAGGTATCCAGGTAAAAAAAGTATTTGCTCCCGAACATGGATTTCGTGGTACAGGTGACCCTGGAGAAGAAATAAAGGATAGCCGGGACCAGAAAACAGGCGTACCCATTATTTCCATCTACGGAAAAAACAAAAAACCGACCGCGGAACAGCTGGCAGGGCTGGATGTCATTGTATTCGATATACAAGATGTAGGAGCTCGTTTCTATACATATATTAGTACAATGCATTATGTAATGGAAGCATGTGCAGAAAACAATATCGAATTTATTGTCTTAGACCGTCCCAACCCAAATGACTTTGTAGATGGTCCTATACGCCAGAAAGGCTTTGAGTCATTTGTCGGAGTAGATCCGATTCCTGTCTTACATGGATTAACTATCGGAGAACTTGCCTGGATGATTAACGAAGAGGGATGGTTGAAAAGTACCCCGGATACCTGCAAATTGCATATCGTGAAGATGGAAAACTGGAAACACGGAGACCCATACTGGTTGCCGGTAAAACCATCTCCTAATCTGACAAACGACCAAGCTATCCGCCTGTACCCCTCCTTATGTTTCTTTGAAGGAACAAATATAAGCGTTGGCAGAGGGACTTATTATCCATTCCAGATGATTGGTGCACCGGATGCTAAATATGGAGATTTTGCTTTTACTCCAACTTCATTACCGGGTTTCGATACCAATCCGTTGCATAAAGATAAGGAATGCTATGGAGTAGACCTCAGGGAATATCCTTTTGAAGGAGGACTTACCCTCCGCTTCCTTTTAGACTTTTATAATAAGGCAGATAAAGACCAGGCATTTTTCTTTTCCCGCCCCCATTGGTTTGACCTGTTGGCTGGGACCAAGGAATTGCGTTACCAAATCATACGTGGATTAAGCGAGAAAGAAATACGTGCCAGCTGGGAACCTCAATTAAACGAATACAAAGAAATGAGGAAAAAATATCTCCTATATCCAGACTATCCGGATACAAAGAAAAAATAAGAAAAAAGCGTCCTTATTACCATATTGATATTGTAACAAGGGCGCTTTGACCATAACCTTACAAAAATCATCTAAAACACCCATTTAGTACCAATTATTTGCTACCTTTGTGAAAGAGTTTATAAATCATACACTTTCAAGTGTTCAATACAGGGTAACAAAATCAAGTCACATCCTTGAAACTTTTTATTTACATATTTGTTTTTATTCTCGTCATGTTCCAGCCTTTTCATATACAGGCTCACAAGATTGAAAGCAATCATAAACATTTTCATGTTCTGATTATCCATTCTTATTCAAAAAACCTGACAACCTATTCCGAATTTGGAGAATTAGTACAAAAAGAATTAGAGAAAAAAGACATCTACAGTTCAACCCGAACAATCTATTTAAATTGTGAACAAGCCATTACGCCAGATACAGAAGTCCAAATGTACCACTTTCTGGATTCTATACAAAGCTGGCAACCCGATATTATTTTAGTGAATGACGACCAGGCTACATTCACACTGATGAGTTGTAACCATCCCTTAGTGAAGAAACTCCCGATCATATTTTCCGGTGTAAATTTTCCAAATTGGGAACTCTTGAAAGAACATCCGAATGTTACGGGATATTGGGATAAACCGGAATACCTGAAAAATATCAACTTAATTGAAAAACTATATGGCAAATCCAATATTTTGTTTTTCAATGATACCCGATTCATAGGCAAGCAAGCATTTCATACTTTGCTCCAGGAAGTAGAAAAAAGTGATATCAGACTATATGACGGATTATATTATCCGGACAAACCTCTCCCCCCGGTTATATCGCCGGGAGCATTTGAGAAGTCAGCTCTATTTACGGCCAAAGCACAAGAACTCAACGGAATAGAAACAATGGGGATATTTAAAAACAACAGCTACACGGCTTGTTTACAAATTATCCTGGATTTCAATGTGTTGACAATCGGACGTCTTGCCAACGTTCCTAATTTTACTGTTGTGAATAACGGATTTAATAATGATTGGGGAATTACCGGCGGATATTTCACGACATTGGATATACAGACTAAATGTGTCGCAGACATGGCGGCACGCATTCTTACCGGTACCCCGGTAAATAAAATTCCAATCACCTTAAGTCCGAAAACCTATGCTTTCGATTGGTATGAGCTGGAACGTTTCCATATAAATATAAAAGATTTACCGCAGGGTAGCATTATTTATAATTTGCCTTTATATATCCGTTACCATACCTACATCGTAATAGGAGGAGTCCTGTTGCTTCTTGTCTTTATATACATTATCGTGCACCTTATTTTTATGTACCGCAGGGAAAATAAGCGGAAAATCCAGGCACAAAAAAATTTGGTCAAAGAAAAAAACTTCTTAAAATTGGCCTTGGAAGGGGGTAATACCTATGCATGGAGAATGGAAAACGACAATTTTATTTTTGAAAATGACTTCTACGTAAACAATCAGATTGAAGCCAAACCTATCCCTTTAACCGAATTTGTAGAGATGGTACATCCTGACGATCGGAAAAATCTCGATAAAACAATACAAGATATTCATTCCGGGAATATTCCAAAAGCGACTATCCAATGCCGCTTCTATTTTAATCAAAAACGATATACATGGTGGGAACTTCGTTACAATCAGGGAGCTTTCTCTTCTGCAGAAAATCAAACGATCATAGGATTATGTATTAATATCCAGTCGTTCAAAGAAAAAGAAAACAAACTGACTATACTTCAAGAAAAGGCAGAAGAGGCAAACAAAATGAAGTCTGCGTTTCTTGCCAACATGAGCCATGAAATACGTACTCCCTTAAATGCTATTGTAGGTTTTTCCAATCTATTACAGGAAGATGATGAATTAAGTGAAGAAGAAAAGATACTGTTTAAAGAAACAATCAATAAAAACAGTTCATTGCTGCTGAAATTGATTAATGATATTCTGGAATTATCAAGAATCGAGTCCGGACGTATGTCTTTCACTTTTGAAAACTGCCGGATTGATGAATTGCTGGAAGAACTGTATCAAACCCATTTATTATTGATCCCTTCAGCTATTAAATTTATTAAAAAGATTCCCAAATTACCGGTTATCGTCAGGATAGACCGTCATCGGCTCACTCAGGTCATAACCAATCTGATCAACAATGCGGTCAAATTTACGACAGAAGGTCATATCTTATTAGGTTACCAATATAACGAGCCAGACAACACCGTACGTATTTATGTGGAAGACACAGGAATAGGCATGTCGGAAGAGGCCAGAGAAAAAGTCTTCGAACGTTTTTACAAGGAAAATGAATTTGCTCAGGGAACCGGTTTGGGACTTTCTATTTCCCTTACAATTGTGGAACGTCTAAACGGTAAAATAGAACTCCAATCAGAAGAAAACAAAGGTAGCAGATTCACCATTACCCTTCCCTGCCGGCTGAATAATTAATTCCAAAAACAAAAGGCCGAATAACATGAGGTATGCTGAAATCACCTATCACATCAGCTAAAAGAAAAAAGGAGCTGCCTAACACATTTCAGACAACTCCTTCATATCCATTTTTAAACTTACGATTTCTTACTTCTTTTTTTCTATTACCATCAGCTTGCTATTATCAGTACCATAAAAAGCGATTTTGGTAACCGGAGTAACATTCCCCTCCTGAGCAAAACGAACAGTTTTCTCTATTGCCTGAAGCAATTCCTGTTCACCACTCATATCAGGACATGCCATCCGGGTTGTAGCAACCTGGGCAAACTTAATGATATTTTTTCTTGCATTATCATATTCAATCTTACCCATCATACGGTTGCATCCGGCATTACCGGATAAGGTTTGACGAGGTACATCAAATGCAATAAACTGACGTGAATCTGCCGGATTCAGCGCTTTTCCATTAAGCTCTACAATATTCCATTCTCCATCCAAATCAGAGAAAGATGCTATAGCTACACTCTTCGACTTACAGGAGGCAAACAAACCCACTCCGACAAATATCAAACAGAGATATAAAAACTTTTTCATTTTTACTGATTCTTCGACAATACCAACAATACATTTCCATTAGAATCAACCAGCAGCATTTCATTTTCACTTTGTCCTGCTTTTACCGACTTAACATCCCCCATCGCTTTCAGGATAGCGCCTTCTGTTTCCATATCCGGACAGGCCATCATAGTCGTTGCAGCAGGCTTGATAGTTATGGAAGAAACATCTTTATCATCCAAAACTACAGTCGTATTAAATATATTACAGCCAGCATTACCATGAAGTTTATTACTTGCCATATCGAATTCCATCTGAGGCAAACCTTCTTTCAGGATTTTCTCACCTTTTACTTCTACAATATTCCATTTACCTTCCAGCTTCTTAGCATCTGTTTTGGCTTCAGAGCAAGCAAACAAAACTCCTGCAAACACAGGAATCATCAATAAAGACATAATCTTCTTTTTCATATTCGCATCTTGTTTAACAATTATCATACGTTATAAATAAAAACTTCACTTATATGGATAAGACGCTTATTTTGCCCAAAATGTTCCACAGTCAACTAGTATTTAGCCAATATTAACATTTTTTACAAACAAATATCCTCCTTATAACAGGAAGACAAAGATACAAAGCATTAACAGAAAATATGTTTTCAGGTTTACATTATTTTCCGTAAGTTTGCAGTATAACGCATTAATAATACTCCCAAAGTCGTTGATAAAAAATATGAATATAAAACCTGTACTCTGGCTCTTGCTCATAGGTATATTATCTGCCTTTTCCTGTACACATAAAAGTCAAACAGAGGATGAAGATATTGATAGCCAATGGTTAGACAGCCTTCAGCATGTTTACCAATATGGTATTTGCATTGACTCTCTGGATGTAAGGGAGTATAAGATGAAAAGCGGAGACAATCCTGCCTCTATTTTTGCAAGCTTAGGCTTCTCAGCTATCAAAGCAGACAGCATTTCCAAAGCATCAGCAGAAGTACTGGACCCCACAAAACTGCGTGCCGGCATGTGTTATTATACATTTACAACCCAGGACAGTACGGCAGATATCCGCCACATAGCTTTTGCAAAATCGCTTACGGACTATGCTGTAATAGACCTGACCGGAGATTCTATCAACGCTTATAGTTTCAGCAAACCCATCACTTTAAAACAAAAGTACACACAAGGTACCCTTAACTCCTCTTTATGGAATGTTATCAAAGCAAGCGGTGCCGATCCTTTACTCGCTATTAAAATTTCAGATGTATACGCCTGGCAGATCGACTTTTTCGATGTTAAAGACGGGGATTCTTTCCAGGTACTGTACAATGTTGCCTACATAGACGATACCACAGCTTTAAATATTACATCCATCGAAGGAGCCATCTTCACCCATCAAGGAAAAGATTTTGTGGCAATTCCTTTTACGCAGGATAGCATTTTCGAATACTTCGACCTCGAAGGGAACAGCCTTCGCAAAGCTTTCCTGAAGGCTCCTCTGGACTTTTTCCGCATTACCTCACGCTTCAGTAATGCCCGCTTCCATCCGATATTAAAACGCTACAGAGCACATCATGGCGTCGATTATGCCGCACCGACAGGAACGGAAGTAAAAAGTATCGGAGCCGGAACCGTTATATTCAAAGGATATGCAGGTGGTGGAGGCAACACATTAAAAATAAAGCACAATTCCGTATATACCACTTCTTACATGCATTTAAGCCGCTATGCCAAAGGCATTGGAGTGGGTAGCCATGTACAGCAAGGGCAAGTAATAGGTTATGTCGGTTCAACCGGGCTTTCGACAGGTCCCCACCTTGATTTTCGGGTCTATAAAAACGGACAGCCTATCAATCCTCTACATATGGAGGCTCCTCCATCTTTGCCCGTCAAGCCGGAACTTCGCGACAGTTTTGCTATAGTTAAGCAAGCTGTTCTTGCAGAATTGGATAGCATGAAACGTTTATACTAAACACTAAAAGGATTTATATATGAAATTTTTAGGAAATATCATCTGGTTAATTTTCGGTGGTCTGGTAACTTCCATTGAATATTTAATTTCCAGCTTGCTACTGATGGTTACGATTGTTGGCATTCCATTTGGTATACAGACGATGAAACTGGGAATGCTGGCATTGTGGCCATTCGGAAGCCGCGTTACGGATAATGGAAATTCCGGAGGGTGCCTCTGTATTATCATGAATGTGCTTTGGATATTCTTAGGTGGTTTCTGGATATGCCTGACTCACCTGTTTTTCGGACTACTACTTTGTATTACGATTATAGGTATCCCATTCGGACGGCAACATTTTAAAATGGCTGCTCTAGCTCTGACTCCTTTTGGCAAAAATATTGTTTAAACAGAAATGTCTTCAATCAATTGAGATTTGTTCTACCTCTATCGAATGACAGAGGAAAATAGATGCTGTCTCTGAAAATTTAGCAGCCGATTCTGTTGTCAGGAAACGGCAATGTCCTCCTCGTGTAAGCCGTCTATCCATTTCCGGATGACGGTACAAGTAATCTTTCAGGCTTTCTGCCACATATTGCCCTTGTGCAAAAAGAGTAACACCATCCGGCAGATATTGCCTTATTTTATCCATAAGCAAAGGATAATGCGTACAACCTAAGACAAGGGTATCTATATCCGGGTCTATGGAAAAAATGTGTTCCAAGTGCTTCTGTACAAAATAATCTGCCCCGGGAGAAGCAAACTCATTATTCTCGACTAATGGTACCCACATCGGACAAGCTTCTCCGGTCACCCGGATATGTGGGAACATCTTATTTATTTCCAAGGAATAGGAACCTGAAGAAATTGTCCCGCTGGTGCCTAAAATACCGACATGCTTTGTCCGGCTGATATGATCCATTAATTCCACGGTAGGACGAATAACCCCCAATACACGGCGTTCTGCATCCCATAAAGGCAAATCCTTCTGCTGAATCGTTCGTAAGGCTTTCGCAGAGGCTGTATTACAAGCCAGGATAACGAGCTGGCACCCCTCTTCAAATAATTTTTCAACAGCCTGCCGGGTGAAACGGTAAACCACCTCAAAGGAACGTGGTCCATAAGGAGTCCGTGCGTTATCACCTAAATAAATATAATCATATTCAGGCATAGCCTCACGAATCTTATTGAATATGGTTAATCCTCCGTATCCGGAGTCAAAAATACCTATTGCGCCGGGCTGTTTTGAAAACATAGTCAGAACCTTTCCTTTATATATAGACGAAAAAGGATGCCTTCCTATTGGAAAGCATCCTTTTCTTATAATATAAACAATATTATTTCAAACCTAATTTAGCTTTTACAAACGGAGTTGCATCAATAGCTGCATTTCCAGTATAAAGAACAATCTGCGGATCTAATACATAAGTATATCCTTTTTCATCACCAACAGCCTTGATTGCATTTCTTAATTTGTCCTGGATAGGAACAAACAATTCCTGTTGTTTTTTCTGGAAATCCTGCTGGGTCAACTGAACAAAATTATTTGAACGTTCCTGGATATCAGATAATTCCTGCATTCTTCTCATTTTGATATTTTCTGTCAATGAGTCCTGCTGGGCAATGAAATCAGCATACTTCTTATTGTATTCTTCTTCCATGACTTTCAGCTCTTGTTTATATTTAGCATCCATATCTGCTAATGTTTTTTGCATCGTAGCAAATTCAGGCATTGCTGTTACGACTTCCTGGCTATTAACAATAGCGATCTTTACTTCTTGCGCAAAAACACTTAATGGGAGCACCATTAACAAAAAAATAATCAGTTTCTTCATTTCTCTATAAAAATTACTTGTTATTAATCAAATTCTTAACTATCAGCATTGAAGCGCACAAATGTACGCATTTATTTTGAATATCCTAATCTAATAAGGACTTCATTGCTTATATCTATCTTTGGAGAAGCAAAAATAATGCTCATAGCCGAGGCTCTGTCCATGACCATTTGGTATCCTTTTTCTTCCGATATTTCTTTTACAGCCTCATAAATATCATCCTGTAGAGGTTTCATGAAATTCTCACGTTGTTTATACATTTCCCCTTCCGGACCGAAATATTTACGTTTTACATCCTGAGCCTCTTGTTCTTTCTTTACAATCGCCTCTTCACGCTTTGCTTTCATTTCTGCGGAAAGGGACCCCAACTCAGCCTGATAACTTTTATACATGTTCTGGGCCTCCTGCTGAAGTGCATCCACTTCGCTCTGCCATTTCTTCGAACTCTGGCTTATCTGTTCATTCATTGTTGCATAAGACGGAATATTTTTGAGGATATACTCCATATCTATCAAAGCAAATTTCTGTGCCGATGCTGCAAACGAACAAAAGAGCAACAAACAGCTTAATGCAATAATTTTCTTCATACACCTATTATTTAGTATTTAAACCTTCTGACTACAAATATAGCAGAGGGTTTATTTATTAAAAGAAAATTGAGGATTAAAAATTAAAAATTAGTGCAATCAGCACATAAATCTTCAATTTTTAATCCTCAATTCCTAACTTTATATTTCCCGACCTAGAATTCTTGTCCTATGATAAAGTGGAAATTGCTACCTCCTCTTGAAGAACTACCGTCAGGTTTGTCGAAACCATATGCCCAGTCGATACCCATCAAACCGATCATCGGAAGGAAGATACGTACACCGACACCTGCCGAACGCTTCAAGTTGAACGGATTGAAATCTTTCATATCCACCCAAGCATTACCAGCTTCAACAAACGCCAATCCGTAAATCGTAGAAGAAGGTTCCAACAAGAACGGATAACGGAATTCCATTGACAAACGAGAGTATCCGTAACCATAAGAATTATAACCTCTGTTACCGGCAATACTACCATTTTCATACCCTCTCAAACCAATGGTTTCTGTTGCATACATACTTGAATAACCTGTCATACCGTCTCCCCCCATATAGAATGTTTCAAACGGAGACTTCTTATTCTTGTTATAAGACCCTATGAAACCATATTCAACACGTGTCATCAATACCGGTGTTCTTTTCACCGTCATCGGAGCCAACGGAGAGAATATCTTCGCTTTGAACTTCCACTTATGGTATTCGATAAGTTTAAACTTATTCGGGTTCTGGTCACTCATATTGGCATAATCTTTTCCGTCCCATAAAGACCAAGGCGGAGTAGCAGCAACCGATACCATGAATTGCGAACCGCGGCGGGTATACAACGGATTATCGATAGAGTTACGCTGCAACATCAACTCAAGGTTAATATTATGGCAATTACCATTCTGAACCAGGAAGTAATCCCAGTCTTTCATCATATACAGCTGGTAGTTCAATGTTGCCATGAACTGGAAGTAGTCATCCGGCCAACTTAAACGTTTACCATAACCGGCAGACAGACCGAACATCATAATATATTTATCCGGGTCGTATGCCAATTCATAGTTTCCATAATTGCCATAACCATAACCGCCGTAACCATAGCCATAACCACCATAGCCATAACCATAAGGAGAATAATAGTTATTATAAGAATTATTGCTCAGATAATTACTACTAACATCTGTTTGCTTAGAGAAGTAAGCACTTACAGATAATGTATTCGGTCGTTTGCCTCCGAACCAGGGATCCATAAACGAAATACTGTATGCCTGATAGTAACGTCCGTTCGTCTGACCACTCAAAGTCAATGTCTGTCCTTCCCCTTGCGGAATAATACCTTTATAAGTCTTCGGATTAAACAAGTTCTTCATGGAGAAGTTCGTAAACTTCAAACTTAACTTTCCGATTACACCAGTCTGTCCCCAACCTGCAGAGAATTCAATCTGGTCATTTGCCTTAGAAACCAGATTATACTGGATATCCACTGTCCCGTTTTCTGCATCAGGCAGTGGCTGCGGAACCAAATTTTCCGGGTCAAAGTGTCCCATCTGCGCAATTTCACGAACTGAACGCATTAAATCTTCACGACTGAATAACATACCCGGTTTAGTACGAAGCTCACGGCGAACAATGTCTTCATATAAACGGTCGTTACCATTAATGATTACACGGTTGATTGTAGCCTGAGGACCTTCCTGTATACGGATTTCCAAAGAAATCGAGTCATTACGGACATCCACCTCTACCGGATCCGCACCAAAGAAAATATAACCATTATTATAGTACAAGTTTGAAACGGCATCATCATCAGAAATCAAACGTTCATTCAATTTCTTCTGATTATAGACATCTCCAGGATTCATTCCCAACAAAAATTGTAACTGTTCTGTCGGATATTTAGTGTTACCGACGAATGTAACATCCTTCAAATAATACTTTTCACCTTCGTCTATTTTCAAGAAAATATCTACAGTCTTAGCATCGTAGTTCACAACACTGTCCTCAATCAGGACAGCATCACGATACCCTTTTTCATTATATTTAGCGATAATATTTTTCTTGTCATTTTCATATTCTTCAGTAGTAAATTTCTTCGTACTGAACATTTTCATGATACTGGTCTTAAAGTCATGTTTAAGATCGAACTTTTCGTTCGTCTTTTTCATTGCCTTTTTCAGTTCAAAATCAGTAAGCGCTTTATTTCCCTCAAAATTAATATGATGAATTTTAGTCTTTTCATTTTTGTTGATATTAATATCGACAATCACTTCACCCGCATGAGCAGGATTATCACGCTGAACGATATTTACATCTACATTCTTAAAGCCTTTACCATCAAAGAATTTCTTTATCAATGTAGTCGCTTTGTCTATCAGGTTAGGAGTTACCTGATACCCTTTACGCAAACCTAACCGGGCTTCCAGATCTTCACGTTCTCCTTTTTTGATACCATTATAATTAACAGCCGAGATACGCGGTCTTTGCTTCAATTGAACTTCCAACCAAATCTCGTCACCTTCAATTTTTGTTGCCAGGATTTTCACATCGGAAAACAATCCGTGTTTCCAAAAACGTTTTACCGCAGAAGTTATTTCATCGCCAGGCACAGTGATAACGTCACCTACCGACAGCCCTGAAAAACCAATTAATACAAAATCATCATAATCCTTTATTCCCGTTACTTTAATATCAGCAATCTTATACTGCTTCGGAGATAATGAATACGAAATAACCGGCACTTCCGCAGGTGCCTCAACTTTGGTAGTGTCATTTTCCTGAGCATACATGCCACACGCTACACCCAGAAAAACAAAAAACAGCACTATTTTTTTGTACATATAACAGCTATTGTTTATAAGATTAATTGCTCACTTGTTTTACCAAAACGACGTTCACGTTGTTGATAATACAATATAGCTCCATACAACTCTTCTTCTCTAAAATCCGGCCAGAACACTTCGGTAAAATAAAACTCCGCGTACGATAACTGCCACAGCAAAAAGTTACTGATGCGTTGCTCTCCTCCTGTACGAATCAATAGATCCGGGTCAGGAATACCTTTGGTCGTTAGATGGTCCGAAACAACTGCCTCGGTTATATCATTGGGGTGAATTTTCTTCTCCTGCACTTCCTCCACAAGTTGTTTCACTGCTTCCGTTATTTCCCAACGCGAGGAATAACTTATTGCCAGAATAACTGTAGTCCCCGTATTAGCGGCAGTCCGGGCAATGCAATCCTGCAATGTTGCATATGCAGCAGCAGGAAGACGGTTCAAATTACCCACAGCCATCAAACGGACATTATTTTTCATCAAATCTGGCGTTTCACGCTGAATAGCAATCACCAGCAAACTCATCAAAGCTTGGACCTCTGCCTCCGGGCGATTCCAGTTTTCATTCGAAAACGTGTACATCGTCAAATATTTCAGTCCTATGTTTTTTGCAGCCTCCACGACTTTACGAACAGAGACAACACCTTCCTGGTGCCCAAAGCTACGGTCCTTTCCCTTAGCTTTAGCCCAACGTCCGTTTCCGTCCATAATTATCGCCACATGCTGCGGCAATCGTTCTTTGTCAATTTGTTCAATCAACGACATAGTGTTTTCATCTGTAACGACTGTTACTGTTTATTTTATACTGTTACACGGCTTTTTACGGTAGCCGAAATCCCAACTTACACTCAACAGCAAAAAAGAATACCAATCTTTATTCTTCCATATGCTGCCTTCCATCCCATACGGATTATCCAGAATATCATTCGTTTCATCCGTCACATCCAAATCGTCGCGGAATAATTTCCGAAACGAAAACTCGCAACCTAAGTTGACTCTATCCAGCACCTTATATCTAACTCCTATCCCACAAAGGATATGAGGAGCTAAAAAAATACGATTTTTCCCCGTCGCTATCGTTGCGCCTATTCCTCCGAATACATAAGGCGTATAGCGCCAAGTATTTATAAAAACGAACGAATCGCCATATGGTAAAAAGTTAAACTCCACTTGCCCGCTACAATCAAGCAAACTACGACTAAATGAAGGTTTAACATTATCAGGCAATTTATTTTGCAGTTTTTCTGCCGTACCTGAAATCCGCCCCCACAACAAATTGGTTTTTACCGACCATCTGGAATTCCTGTTATAGCGGAACATCATACCTGCTGCGGGATGTATTTCCTTAAATAAGGAACTCCGGTTTAATTCTCCCACATAATAGGTTATACCCGTCGCTCCTCCTATTTCAAACTTATATTCTTGCGCTACGACTCCTGTAGCCAAACTAATAAATGATACAAACACAATTATGTGCTGAAAGAAAGTTGAGTTCATTCCAATAAGATTTAAAACCCTGCTTTCTTTCTAACGTTAAAAACGTCATTTAATTATATCATTTAGCATTTTCTTTATCTGCAAATCCGAGACGGTTAATACGTCCACGCCAGATTTGGTCAAAAACATTTGAATATTTAGCTCCTTTTCCTCCGAAAAGGTACATATAATTTTGTCCGTCCACATGAACAGAGGTAAAGCCACGTCCTACAAAATCCTTCGGCATCATAACCAAAGAATCCGATTTTGCCCAACTTATGCCTTTATCTTTTGACAGATAAATATCTGAATTGCCTTTATCTGAGTTATCCAAACCACCCATCAGGAAAAATTTGCCATCATATTCTGTTAATGTAGCACCTTCACGTTTACTGAAAACTTTATCATTTCCATCTTCGGTCAATTTCGCCCATTTCAAACCATTTTCAGTATACCAAGAAGTATTGAGTAAATTACCATTGATATCCCTACCGGCAACGACCATCAAATAAGAGCGGAAGTTTGTATAATAAGAAAGGCTTGCAAAATTCGAATAAGGAAATTCATTTGCTAATGCATCGCCAAATTGCCATTCCTTAGCCGAATTCATAGATGCATACACTTTATTATTATCTTTCTCTACAACGGCAGCCAACCATGTAGGCTGTACGGTTTCTGTTCCTTTTGCTACAGAGCTACCGGAACCGATGTTACCTAATAACACAAAAATAGAGGGTGCACCATCTACAGGCTTCCAGGTGCTTCCTTCTTCCGAATAATAAAGTTTATTATCTACAGGTACATATAAATCGCCATCATATGCTTGCATCTGTGATAAAACAACATTATTAGGCAAGTCACATGCTTTAGGCTGCCAAGTCTTTCCGTCAGAAACAGGAGAACTGTATAACTCATAGTTACCACTTTCTGTTTTTATATACATGAAATAGTTCTCACCATTCTCACCATCGAGAACCATTACTCTTTGATCCTTTATTGTTTTCCCTAAAACATTGTCTTTATAAACAGACCATTCCATAGAATCAGGAACGACCGTGTGGATATTTACTTGAGCAGTATACTGCTTAGTTGTTTTACCATCCCACAAAGTATTTATAAAATGTACTGGTTTACTGAAATCCAGAGAATCCTGCAAATTCCAATAAATAGTAGAATCACCCGCTGCCTCCTGTTTTACCTGACAGGTATATACAGTAGATGCCATCTGTACGGTACAAATAACTTTCTCTTTAAAGACTGTACCATAAGGCATAGAATCTGCATTAAAAATGCGCCCGTTTACCTGATCAATTGTAAAGGTCACATTCTTCAATGCAGGCATGGAGTCGCTCGACAAAGAAAAAGATAGAATCTGACAATCTTTACTCAACTCATAGTCCGTACTCTCTGATCCCAGACAGGAAGATAACAGCAGGACAAAACATCCAGTTATAAACAGTATTATTTTCTTTTTCATTCAAAAACAAGTTTGTTCCATATAAAGGCACAAAAGTAGAAACATTTTTGGCTTTATAAACCATACTCGATAATATTTATAATATTTTTAGTGTGTCAGTGCTCTCGCTTATAGACACTCAGATAATGTTCCGCACCATTTCGTCCCATATTCCCAACAGGAATTACACCGGACGATATAGCCGGATACTTACAAGGTACACCAGGCGCTTTAACCCCTGAGAACAATTTTACAGGTGTTGTTTCAACCCACATTTCATCCCATAAATCTTCTTTAAGAAAGCTTTCCAGCAAAGCTGTCCCTCCTTCTACCATCAGGGAATTTAACTTACGTACATACAATTCCTGAAGAATTTGCAACAATATATTTTTTGAATAATCAATACGGATATATTCCAAACATTCACGACTGACTGCTTCACAATCCGTAAAAACCAATGTTTTAACCTTCCCATCCAATAAATGATAATGAGAAGGGATTTGTAATTTTTTATCAACCACGACTCTTACCGGCGAATTACCCGCCCAATGGCGAGTGGTTAAAGACGGGTTATCAAGAAGAGCAGTCCGGGTTCCTACCATTATTGCAGAAACATTGGAACGAAGGTGATGTACCCGCCTCATCGTTTCAGCCGACGATAAAGTTACCGCCGGAACAGAAACATCATTCCTCAAAACATCAAGAAAGCCATCCGCACTTTGTGCCCATTTTAAATAAATATAAGGACGTTTTAATAATTGAAATGTCATAAAAGCAGGATTTAAAGCCTGTGCTTCCTTTTCCAAAACACCGGTTACAACTTTTACACCCGCATCTCTCAACATACGAATACCCCGTCCGGAAACTTCAGGGAAAGGATCAAGACAACCTACCACAACCCGAGGAATCCCCTTACGTATAATAAGTTCCGAACAAGGAGGCGTTTTCCCATAATGGGAACAGGGTTCCAAACTTACATAAATAGTCGCATCTTTCAAAAGTGATTCATCTTTTACTGAAGCGATCGCATTTACTTCCGCATGCGCCTCTCCGCACTGACGATGATAGCCTTCTCCTATAATCTTCCCATTATGTACAATCACTGCCCCCACCATCGGATTGGGAGCCACATTTCCCATTCCTTTACGTGCCAGCTCTATACATCGGGACATATATTTCTCTTCAATAATCATCCTATAAATCTTATATACTCACAAAGATAACGTATTTGTAACTATCCGGATTATTTAATCCGAAACTTCTTCATTTTTTTAAGTCACTCCAATACTGTTTTTCCCGAATCATAAGTATGGTTTTCTAAAATCATAACTATGACTTAAGAAAATCATAAGTATGAATATTTACACCTTATTCGTATCTTTGTAGAAAAAAAGATGACTGAAACCATTGCTTATATCAAAACATCTCTACTGGATTTATACCCGCAACCGGAAATTGACGGACTGGTCCGTCTAATCTTGGAACGGATTTGTCACATTCAACCTTATCATATGTTATTGGATAAAGACCGGACAATACCTGAAGAAGAAAAAAAACGAATCAAAGACATCGTTGAGCATCTGAAGAAGATGGAACCCATACAATATATATTAGGCATAGCCGACTTTTACGATATGGAATTCGAAGTAAACCCTTCTGTCCTGATACCACGTCCGGAAACGGCAGAACTGGTTGAATTAATCATTAAGGAAAACAAAGGACAAAAAATAAACCTGCTGGATATCGGAACCGGAAGCGGCTGTATAGCCATTGCATTAGCTTCCGGATTGAAAGACCCGATGATTACCGCCGTCGATATATCGGACACTGCATTGGAAATAGCTCATAGGAATGCCATACGTAACCATGCTCACGTGAAGTTTATCCAGACAGACATACTTTCCACAGAAAAAGCACAACAGGATATTCCCGGCAAATTCGGCATCATTGTGAGTAACCCTCCATACATCAAAAACGAAGAAAAAAAAGACATGGAGAAAAATGTACTCGATTACGAGCCTCATTTAGCCTTATTCGTTCCGGATAACGACCCACTGCTTTTCTATCGCCGGATTGCCCGCTTCGGAAAAGAGAAGTTAGAAAAAAACGGATTTCTGTATTTCGAAATCAATTCACAATACGGACCGGAAACAGTGGATATGTTGCAAAAAGAAGGTTATAAAAATATTGAACTCAGAAAAGACTTCTATAGTCGTGACCGTATAATAAAAGCACAAAAATGAAACAACTCAGCGAAGCCGAAATGCTTCACCGTGCAGCCGCTTATTGTTCGGCAGGTGAACGTTGTATACAAGATGTCCGGAAAAAAATAGAATCCGCAGGCCTTTCCCCGGAAGAATGCGAACGTATTATTTCACGTTTACTAAAAGAAAAATTCATTGATGAAGAACGCTTCAGCCGTAGTTTTGTCAATGACAAACTGCGCTTTAACAAATGGGGACGCATTAAAATCTCATATGAACTACAAAAAAAGGAAATTCCGTCTGCAACCCGGGCAGAAGCCCTCGAAAACATAGACGAGCAGGAATATCGGAAAATTTTATATTCCTTGTTAAAAGACAAACAAAAAACAATACGGGGAAAAGACGAACGGGAACTCTATTACAAATTACTCCGCTTTACCGCAGGACGGGGCTTCGAAAGCCAATATGCAACAAACTGCCTCAAACAACTGCTAAAAGGGAAAGACTATGAGGAGGATTTTGAATGATTTACTAAATTTATTCTATCCCCGTTTGTGCCTGTTATGCAAAAAAACGCTTATAGACGGAGAAGAACAAATTTGTTTGCATTGCCTGTCGAACCTTTCCTATTCCCATTTTTCTGTTACAGATAATAATCCTGCCGCCCAATTATTTGCGGGCAAAACTCCTTTCATTCATGCTACCGCCTTTCTTCTTTTTGAAAAAGGCGGGCATGTGCAACAACTTATCCATGCTTTAAAATATTATGACAATAAGGAGCTGGGTTGGCTGCTTGGAAAAATAGCAGCTTTAGAATATATCGAGAAAGGATTATTCTCCGGTGTTGATTATCTTATCCCTATCCCCCTTCATCCAAAGAAACAACGGAAACGAGGATATAACCAGGCCGAATGGATTGCTATGGGAATCCAATCCGTCACAAACATCCCGATTAATACAACCGCCGTCCAAAGGGTACATTCCACAGAGACACAAACCCATAAACAGGTATATGAGCGATGGAAAAATGTTCAGTCCATATTTGAACTATCCAAAACAGAAACATTAAACGGGAAACACATTCTGCTTATCGATGACGTCATAACCACCGGAGCAACCATGGAAGCTTGTATAAACACACTTCTAAGCACTCCGGATATACGAATCAGCATATTCGGACTTGCAATCGCACATGACTGATAAATAGGGAAAAATCAGATTTTACAGCACATTTTTTTCAAGAACTTCAAGGTTATATCATAACCTTTGTATACTTTTGCAAACTGGTATAAACATATTTATTAGGTTGTATGAAAACACTGGAAAGATTAGTTGCAGAAAGATTATTAAAAATTAAGGCCGTGAAACTGCAGCCGGCAAATCCGTTTACATGGGCATCCGGCTGGAAATCACCAATCTACAACGACAACAGAAAAACACTCTCCTATCCTGAAATCAGAAGTTTCATTAAGTTGGAACTGGCTCGTACGATTAGTGAGAAGTATGAAGATGCTGATGCTATTGCTGGTGTTGCAACCGGAGCAATTGCACAAGGGGCATTAGTTGCAGACTTGCTAGGTTTACCATTCGTTTACATTCGCTCTACTCCAAAAGATCATGGATTGGAGAATCTGATTGAAGGTGAATTGAAACCCGGTTCAAAAGTTGTAATTGTTGAAGACCTGGTATCCACAGGAGGTAGTAGCTTGAAAGCGGTACAAGCGGTACGTAACTTCGGTTGCGACGTGGTAGGTATGGTTGCTATTTTCACTTATGGCTTCC
>UQLN01000050.1 GCA_900541965.1 uncultured Parabacteroides sp.
ACCGGTCTGGTTAGGGGGCATAGACCTTGTAGTTTCGTGTTCATATCCATATATATTTAATCGTTTGTATTTGTTATTACCCTATCTGTTCTATTTCTACTATAATCAGTTTTTTCTACTGTATTTCCCCCCTCAACAAACAGCTGATAACACAAGAACGACACAAGACTCGATTTTTCCATAAAAGTCTTAGGCATAATACAAATTACTTCGATAGCACATAAAATTCATATATACTTATATACCAAAGCAAAAGCATTATTGTTCACATACAAAAATCATACCTGTGTCTATCATTCATATCCTATTTATAAGACTAAGAATACCCCATCTTCCGAAATGCACTTAGTTCTCATAAGACTGAGATAAAAACTAAATTAAATTTGGATAATTCAAATCCTTGAAAAGCATTACCGATCATATATTTTCAGCTCATTAACATTTTTACCATAAACATTAATCGCTTAAAATAAAAGCATTATAGTATTAATTTACAATAATTTATTTCTATATTTGTAGAATATTATCTCAGTCTTATGAGAACTACAGTTTTTATTTTTAGAACAAGAATAAATAGACATTCTGTAATAGATTCTCAAATTCATAGTTATGATTCCGAAGAGCCACCACCGACAACATAGAAAACAAAATAATATATTTAATTAAGTGATTCTATAATCTTCGGAGCAAAATGCAAAGAGCTACATTTACCCTTAAAGGATAAACATTTGTGTCATCCTAATAATTTTCACAAATTATAGGTTTCTTGCAAAATAACAGATGCACTGTAGACATCACCACCAAAAGGAGGGTTCAATTTTGATAATTTCAATTCAATAGCTTCTAATTGCGGGAAAGTATTTTTCAAAGCGTTTAATATACGCCCGGCAGCATGCTCTATTAATTTTGACGGAATATCCATTTCACGTTTTACGACCTCATAAACAGATGCATAATTTATGGTATCTTCCAGTTCATCACTTAATGTGGCTTTTTGGAGAGGGGCCGTTAAGATTAAAGAGATAATGAATGTATTTCCTACCACCTTTTCCTGAAGAGCAACTCCATGATAGGCATAAAATTTCATTTCTTTCAATTCTATTTTAGTTGTCATAATCCGTTATTTTCTGTAAATGTAAATAAAGTAAACCTTACTACAAAAATTTAGTCTTATATTTGTATTAAGCAACTACGACATATATGATGGGAATAAAACAAAAAGAAGAAAACACTACAGGCGGACTTCATAACACACTGGCAGCCGGTACTACCGTAACAGGAAATATCGTAACAGATACAGACTTTCGTTTAGATGGAAAAGTAGAGGGAGATATCAGCTGCAACGGTAAAATAGTTATAGGTCCTAAAGGATGCGTTACAGGCAACATATCAGCCCAGAACGCAGAAATTCTTGGAGAAGTTGATGGTTCAGTCTGTATAAAAGAAAAATTAACACTGAAGTCTACAGCAGCAATTAATGGTGATATTTTTGTCCAAACAATTGAAATTGAACCTAACGCCCGTTTTAATGGTGTTTGCAAAATGTCCAGTACGGATAAATAATAAAACGATTTATTATCAAAAACAGCACACTATGTTATTATTACGTGTGCTGTTTTCGATCATGATAGTTTATTTCCTTCCTGATTTTTCTATCAAACTGATAATTTTACTATTTAAACTTTCGGCTTGAAGCAATTCTTCCAATGGAATATGCATCCGGTACCTCCAATAATGAGCTGGATTTGCCGGAACATTAATACGCTCTGCTTCAGCATCTTTCCTCTTTATTCTATCATCCATACCCAACCAGTCCTGCAAAGGAAGAATAGCCAGCATCGAACGAGCCTCCAAATGATTCAATATGATTTGAGTTATAATATCTGACGAACAGTCTTCAGAGGCGGCCCCTTCTCTTCTTAATACATTATTATAATAACGCTGTATTTTTGCCCGGTCTTCCTTCCACCAACTACGTAAAGGAGTCATATCATGCGTAGATGTTGTACATACCGAATGATAAGGCAAATCTGACAAATCAGAAAATTCCATTTGGGCCGTTTTGGGCATACGTTCTATTTCCAGGCTTAATATCTGCAATTTATGCATTACATCCGGAACAGACTCCGGAATCATCCCCAAATCCTCTCCACAAACCAGCATCTCCGTACTTGAGACTAATGGAGTAAGGCGTTTTAATGCTTGTGCCTTCCAGAAATCGTTATGACGATGATAAAAGAAATGCCAATACAATTGATCGAAAGCGTACTTATCCGATGCACTTAATTCACGGTAAATAAAAGACCGGCTCGCGGATATTCTGGGATGATATTTATCGGCTTCACGTGGATCACGCAAAAACAACACTTCATTAGCAATAGCAAACAAGCCCTTTTTTATCCGGAGAGAAACTTCATCATTCATTCCTTCAAACTGTTTTTCTATTTTCCGCTGAGTGTCACAGAATGGTTTTAAAACAAAATGACGTGAAGAAGACTGTGCTAAATAAGTATCAATAACAGCCTCTGTTTGCTCTCCAAACAACTCCGGTAAAAATTCGCGATTGATATGCGGAGTTGTAAGTCTAGCCTCATTAAAGCTCAATCCATACTGTTCTATTTCATCCTTTGTAAAAGGAAGAGCCGGATTGAAATGTCCACAAAGCCCCTGTACATATTCCATCGGTATTTCCCATATACGGAAAAAACCAAGAATATGGTCTATACGAAAACAATCAAAATAATCACTAAGCTTACCAAACCGTTTTTTCCACCAGGAAAAATTATCACTCTCCATAACCTCCCAATTATAGGTAGGGAAAGACCAATTCTGTCCATCCACAGAAAAATCATCCGGCGGAGCTCCTGCTTGGCCGTTCATATTGAAATATTGGGGCTCCATCCATGCTTCCACACTGGTACGGCTCACTCCGATAGGCAAATCACCTTTCAACACAACACCATTCTTACGGGCATAGTCGGATGCAGATTTAAATTGAGTATATAAAACAAACTGCAAGAAATAGAAAAATGAGATTTCCGGATAGGCTTTACTTGTTTTTGCACAAAGATTTTGTATGCGAGCCCGGTCAAATACAGAATAATCTGTCCACTGTGTAAAATCGGGAGTACCATAATTATCACGTAAATAACAATACGCAGCATATGGAAGTAACCAAGCCTCATTCTTGGAGAAGAAATCCTTAAATTCCTGACTGTCCAATACAGACGGACCTTCCTGATTAAACAGTTCACGGCAATATTCCAGCTTATATTTAATAACAGATTCGTAATCCACATCCTCTTTGCTGTTCAATTCCGTCTGTTTTGCTGCGAAAAATGCTTTTTTACTCTTATCTTTTAATTGACCAAGTAAAGACAAACTGATATACATCGGATGCAAAGCATAGATTGAAATTGCGCTGTACGGATAAGAATCTCTCCAGGTATGGGTAGTTATCGTATCATTCATTGGAAGTACCTGTATAATACGCTGGTGAGTTTTCTTCGCCCAATCCACCAATAATCTCAAGTCTCCTAAATCGCCGACACCAAAACTTTCCCGGGAACGCAAGGAAAAAACAGGAATAACAGTTCCTGCACATCTCCACAAAGGAAGATTATCACGAAAATAAAGGCCGGATACTATTACAGTTTCTCCCACCTCCTGAGAAGGCAAGTTTAATACCCGGTTCTCATCGTCTTCCCAATAAAGCGGTTGGTTATTTTCATCAAAAATAAGAAATTTATATTCCAAAGGATAAGTAATCTCATTTGCATCCAAGTCTATATGCCATACAGGAAATGTATCACAACTAAGAATCAGTGCTTTTTCAGGATGCCAATTGCCTAAGCAGTCCTGATTGCCTGTAACCGCAATACTCTGATTTTTTTCCACACGGGGCGCCGATATTTTTATAGTCAGACGTTTACCGCTTTTTATAACCCGCTCATGTTTATTACATGGATGGGCAAATAAACTTTTTGTAAATGCAGAAGAATAAAATGCAAGGTTTGTGGGACGCACTTGCCAGTAATCATACAAAGTATACTGCTGTGCTGAACCGATAAAGAAAACCTGATGGTTTTTTTCCCATTCCTCAAAAACTTGCTTATCGTCTATACGGAGAAAATATCTGTATTCTATTTTCTGAACGGGAACAGCAATATCAATAGTTAACTGCCAGTTACCATCCTCCAGATAAATCATTTCCCTTGCCAAAGCCGAATTCCACTCCCCCAATTCTGGGACCGAACCAACCACACACAATCTTTGTCCCCAGATAGTATGAAAATTTATATTAAAGGTAACTTTCATGCGTATTAAATTTTTGTATTGGTTACGAAGGTACAAAATTTCTCTTATAAAGAGAATGGAGAACCGAAAATAAAGGTAGCCCCTTTATTCTCGATTCTCCATTACTAAAAAGCTATGTTACAGGCTCGCTTAACCGCAACGGGAAGCTCCGCAGTTTGTACAAATCAGACAACCTTCCTGATAAACCAAAGTTTCATGTCCGCAGTTCGGGCATTTCTGTCCTTTTGCCTCCATTCCGTTAGGCAGATATTTCTTTAATGCACGTTCCACACCATTTTTCCAGGTGTTAATAGATTCATTATTCAACTCCATTCCCTGAACCAGTTTGATAACCTGGTCGATTGGCATACCATAACGCAACACACCAGATATAAGCTTGGCATAGTTCCAAAATTCCGGGTCAAATTTACCATCCAAGCCTTCGATAGTCATTTTATATCCACGCTTATTCTTGAACTGGAAATCATAATGTTTATTACCGTCATCATCATAACTTTTGATAATAGTTCCTTTAGATACGTTCTTCGGAAGCATAATTCCTTCATCATCATCGGCAAGACCGGTAAAGATTTCATAAGGGCGTCCGTTCAACAAACCGACGAATGCAATCCATTTCTCACGATTATTTTGGAATTTAACTACATCTGCCTCCAATTCGCGAGGACGTGTTGCCACAATCACAGGCGGCTCCATACAATTGCAGTCATCCTTTTTCTTCTTCTTTTCTGTTGCCAACAATACACCGGAACGGGAGCCGTCACGGTATACCGTACAACCTTTACAACCACATTTCCATGCTTCCACATAGAGAGAATCCACCAAATCTTCCGTAACATCTGCCGGCAAATTGATTGTCACACTGATAGAATGGTCTACCCATTTCTGGATACGTCCTTGCATACGAACTTTCTGCAGCCAGTCCACATCATTTGATGTCGCCTTAAAATAAGGAGATTTCGCAACCAACTCGTCTATTTCTTCCTGTGTATACTTTTTAATCACAGAATAGCCATTAGCCTGCATCCAGGTAACAAACTTATGATGGAATACAATGTATTCTTCAAAAGCATCGCCTGTCTCATCCACGAAATCAACCCGGGCTTCCGCATCATTCGGATTCACTTTACGGCGACGGCGGTAAACAGGCAAAAAGACCGGTTCTATACCGGAAGTTGTCTGCGTCATCAAACTGGTTGTTCCGGTTGGAGCAATTGTTAAACAAGCAATATTACGGCGACCATATTTCACCATGTCTTCATATAGCTTGGGATCAGCCTCACGTAGACGATTGATAAATGGATTCTTTTCTTCGCGTTTTGCATCATAAATTTCAAACGCTCCACGTTCTTTTGCCATCTCTACGGAAGAACGGTATGCTTCCAAAGCCAATGTTTTCTGAACACTTTCCGCACACTCCGTCGCTTCTTCCGTTCCATAACGCAAACCTAAAGCCGCAATCATATCGCCTTCTGCCGTAATACCAACACCTGTACGACGTCCTTGCAATGTCTTCGTGCGTATCTTTTCCCACAAATGAAGTTCACTCTGTTTTACTTCCATAGATTCGGGATCCGATGCTATTTTTTCCAGAATTTTTTCAATCTTCTCAGCTTCCAGATCAATAATATCATCCATGATACGTTGTGCTAATCCAACATGCTTTTTAAACAAATCATAATCGAAATAAGCATTTTCTGTAAATGGATTCACAACATATGAATACAGATTGATAGCCAGCAAACGGCAACTATCGTAAGGACACAAAGGTATTTCACCACAAGGATTGGTAGAAACCGTACGGAAACCTAAATCTGCATAAGAATCCGGCACTGATTCTTTCAATATCGTATCCCAGAAAAGAACTCCCGGTTCTGCCGACTTCCATGCATTGTGGATAATTTTTTTCCAAAGCGACTGTGCATCGATTTCTTTGACAGTAGTCGGACTGGAAGAATCTATCGGATATTGCTGTGTATAAGAAGTTCTGTTCACAACAGCATTCATAAAATCATCATCAATTTTTACAGAAACATTTGCTCCTGTTACCTTTCCTTCAACCATCTTAGCATCAATAAACGATTCCGAATCCGGATGTTTAATAGAAACACTAAGCATCAAAGCACCGCGACGTCCATCCTGGGCAACTTCGCGTGTTGAATTAGAATAACGCTCCATAAAAGGAACCAGCCCTGTTGAAGTAAGAGCCGAGTTCTTTACAGGTGATCCTTTCGGACGAATATGCGACAAATCATGTCCAACCCCGCCACGACGTTTCATCAACTGTACCTGTTCTTCATCAATTCTAATAATTGCACCATAAGAATCGGCACAACCATCCATTCCTATAACAAAACAATTAGAGAGTGAGGCAATCTGAAAATCATTGCCAATCCCCGTCATCGGACTTCCCTGAGGAACGATATAACGGAAATGATCAAACAAATTAAAAAGTTCCTCTTCAGACAATGGATTAGGATACTTCTTTTCAATGCGAGCAATTTCACTTGCCAGACGATGATGCATATCTATAGGTGATTCTTCATAGATATTACCAAAAGCATCTTTCAGGGCATACTTATTAACCCATACTTTTGCCGCCAGTTCATCGCCGGTAAAATAGTTAAGAGAAGCTTTAAAAGCCTCATCGAAGGTGTAAGTTTTACGGTCCACGATTGTTTTATTGTTTTTAATAAAGATATAACGGTACAAGTTTACACATTGTTTACGTATTAGCCAAATTATTCAACAAATAAAAATTATATTATTGAATAGTTTTCCATTTCAAACTAGAACAACACTAATTATCAACACATTATATTTCGATAAAATTCAAAATGTTTTCCAAAAGTTAAATCCATACACTAACCAAAGTTTTCCAAAACAGAAAAGGATGCAACCGAAACCGGCGCATCCTTTTCTCTATTTCAGCACTAAAAAGTCAGTTTTTAAGCTTTACTTCTATCTCTTCCACTGTAGAGCGAAAAGCCTTACTGGTCTCTATCTGATCTTTTATAGTTTTACATGCATATAATACTGTAGCATGATCTTTCTTTCCTACAATTTTTCCTATATGAGAAAATGAACAATCCGTGTATTTTTTTGCCAAATACATTGTAATCTGACGAGCTTGCACTATCTCTTGCTTACGGGAACGGCTTTGTATAACCGATTGCTCCAGATTATAATAGTTGCATACAATCTCCTGTATCATCTGAACAGAAATCTGTTTCTTTTCAAGACGGACAGCCTGACTAACCACCCGTTTAGTTAAAGGCAAATCAATCTCCCGGTTATTAATAACGGCATTCGCCATCAATGACACAAGGATACCTTCCAAATCGCGAACATTTTCCGTTACATTATTAGCAATGAAATTGAACACTTCGTCCGGAATAACAATACCGTCGTGATTTATCTTATTTTTAAGTATTTTCTTACGTAAATCCAAGTCCGGCCGGCTCAATTCAGCAGTCAACCCCCATTTTAAACGCGTAATCAATCGTTCCTCCATCCCCTGCAAATCAACAGGAGCTTTATCTGAAGTCAAAATCAACTGCTTACCTAGCTGGTGAAGATGATTAAAGATATGAAAAAAGGTATTCTGTGTCTTATCCATACCGATCAACTCCTGTATATCATCCAGCAACAACACATCTATATTTTGGTAGAAATTCAGAAAATCATTCGTTGTATTTTTGCGTGTTGCATCCGTAAACTGAACACGGAATAAATGAGAAGAGACATACAATACTTTTTTCTCCGGATGAAGTTCACGGATACGAGTACCTATCGCATGACATAAATGCGTTTTTCCTACGCCAGAAGGACCGAATATAAATAAAGGATTAAAAGTTGTCTTCCCTGGATTCTGAGCTACCGCTTCACCTGCTGTACGAACCAACTTATTGCTTGTCCCCTCAAAGTAATTATCAAAGTTATATTTAGGATTTAACTGAGGATCCAAATCCTGAGGGCTTACCTGTACAAATGGATTAGGAGCTTTATTGGCATCTTTAGGAGTAATTTTCTTTACTGCAGCCGAAGCATTCTCTGCCGGATAGTCAACCGTACCGCCGGTAGTTTTATCTACCATCACCCGATAGTTCAGTATTGTACCCTGCCCTATCACACGATACAAGGTCACTTTTAAGACATTCACATATTTCTCTTCCAGATACTCATAAAAGAACTGGCTGGGAACCTGGATAGTGAATTTCTTATCCTCGTATGATAGCGGTATAATAGGCATGAACCATGTGTTAAAAGCGGCCTCAGGGACAATATCCTTAATGACAGCGAGGCATTTATTCCACAAAGTCTTACATTCAGTCTGCATGATTTTTTACTCTCTCAACTATACTTTATAACTTTCATTTTTACTTTTCGACTACAAAGTTTAGAAATTAATTCCGAAAAAAAAAGTCTGATTTTTCTTGGATGTTTTAAATCTTCAATATACCATTTACACTCAGGTAGTTAAACATAAAAACTTGATAATTAAAGCGTTAATAAATATACATTCTCAAAAGGCCCTATTTTCGGGCACTTCCCCGCTCTCTTTATTAAGGAGGACCACAGAAAAACAAAACCCTCCAATACTGCTATAACACTCTATCTAAAGGCTTTATACAAGTTTCAAGATTCTTTTTTATTTTCTACCTTTTAATTGGAATTATTCTAAATAAGCCTTTCTACAACAAAAAAATGCAATATTTTAGAACACAGAAAAATGCACGTATCTTTTTGGATTTTGTTTAAAATCCAATAGTAGGTTGGATGCATTTATCATCGTACCATTCAGATTATCATACAGCGCACGATCGTTAAGCAAAAGGCCGATACTATTGTCTGTTGAATTTAACTGCCGAGTTGTCTTTTCCAGATTATCCAATGTAGCATTTATAGCAGACACAGTTGACGCGAGATCCAAATTGGAGAGATTGGTACTTACTGTAGAAAAATTACCGGTAATCACCTTTAAATCGCCCATAATACCCGGTACATCTTTACTTAGCATCTGATTAAGTTGACGGGACGAAGCTGCAAGACTATTCGTTGTCTGTTCTATATTATTGAGGGACTGGGCCAACGCCGGATGATTTACCAAAGTTTGGATTCCTCCCAAAATAGAATCAATTTTAGGCAACAACAATTCCACTTGCGGCAAAATATTATTTTGTACGGACTGCATCATATCAGCCTCCATACGCCCTTCCAATATTGAGCCCGGTTTCAAATAATCATCTACATATTTATTCAGCTTGATATGCAGTTCGCCGCCCCCCAGGAAGCTATTTACAATAGTGATATAGCTACCTTTATTAATTTTCATATGATCCTCAAGACTGATTTCTATTGTTATCTTGTCAACAGTATCATAATCATAAGCAATATTCCGGACCAGTCCCACTTTAAAACCGTCCACAAACACCGGACTGGAAACAGTAACCCCTTTCACGTTGCCACAAGCCACAAAATAATGGTTCACCGGTTTAAATAAATCAATCCCTTTCAGATAATTAATACCCAAATAGAGCAATACCAGGCTTATAACAGACACCAGTCCAATCTTTGCCTCTTTGGTAAATAAACTTTTCATCTTTTCTATTAATATAAAATCTTATTATCCAATTAATATGTTACTCTTTTCCCGTCTTTAAAAGCAACAATAAATGCGTCTTTAAAATCTTTCAACAACCGACGGCGGATTTTCTTTGCTTCATCAAAACTTGTCGTTTCGCCGTATGTATATTTATAAACACCTTTCTCCACAAAAAAGTCTACATCTTTATAACCTTTCAACAATTTTGAATTAGTTGAAAGCTTTTTTCCGGAAGACAATATCTGTACCTTAAAAACACGTTGCCCTTTCGACGGTACTTGGCGAACGACTGATGTAGATGTTGTTTTAGACGAATTAGAAGCCGTTGCTGCTCTCTTAGATTGCGATGCGGCCAAATGACGCCTGCGAATATCTTCTTCACTACCGGGAGCTGGCGAATCCGTATCTATTGCCTTTATCTCACTTTTCCCTGATGTATCCGGCTCATTATCTACAGTCACAAATGCAGGTTTAGAAGACATTTGTCCTAAAGCACCACGTTTGCGGTCATACTCCCATTTATACTTGGTAAATGCATTATAGATAGCCGAAGCCAATTTTTTTTGTCCTGCGGAAGAAGCTAAAAAACGCTCTTCACTCTTCGTTGAAATATATCCAAGTTCAACAAGCACACTGGGCATACTTGTTTTACGAAGCACAAGGAAACCAGCCTGACGTACCCCTCTGTCCACACGTTTTGCAGAAGTAAATGATTTTTGAACTTCCGAAGCCAAACCAATACTTTGCTCCATATGCTTATTCTGCATAAATTCAAAAATAATATAGGATTCGGACGACGTCGGATCAAACCCTTCGTATTTCTGCAAATAATTATCTTCCAGAAGGATTGCCGAGTTCTCACGCATTGCAACCTCCAGGTTCTCGTCTGTGCGGGCAAGCCCAAGTGTATACGTTTCAGTACCTTGAACCGTACTTCCACGTTTTACGGCATTTGTATGGATAGATATAAATAAATCTGCCTTATTCCTGTTTGCTATATTTGCCCGTTCGTCCAACTCTATAAAAACATCCGTCTTACGAGTATAGACAACCTTCACATCCTTATGATTTTCGGAAATTAATCTACCCAGTTCTAACGCCACAGCCAGATTAATCGCTTTCTCATTGATTATAGTCCCTCGAGCACCTGGATCCTTTCCTCCGTGACCGGCATCAATAACAACAGTAAAACTTTTCTCTTTCGCCTGTAAGACAGGAGAAAAAGAAAATAAAAAAGCTATTATTATATATATAGATAGATATGTACTCTTTATCACTTCAATTCCAACTGCAAATTTAGGGGCAAATGTAATATTTTTTACTGACTAAAAAGCGTCTTTTTTAAATTAAAAAAGGGCAACTCCAATAGGAATCACCCTTTTAACTATATCTGTAGTTCTAATTATTCAGAAACAACCTCAAAAGGAATTTCTACAGAAACTTCTTTATGAAGTTTCAGAAGAGCTTTGTAGCTACCTACTTCCTTAACAGATTCTTTGATAATGATAATCTTACGATCTATTTCATAACCAGCCTTAGCCAAAGCATCAGCTACCTGGATATTAGTTACAGAACCGAAGATAGTACCTGTCGAACTTGTTTTTGCTCCGATTGTCAATGAAACACCTTCCAACTTTGCAGCCAAAGCCTGAGCATCTTCTTTGATCTTAGCCAATTTGTGAGCACGCTGTCTCAAATTTTCAGCCAGAACTTTCTTTGCAGATTCAGATGCTATAACCGCTTTACCCTGGGGGATTAGAAAGTTACGTCCGTAACCGTCTTTTACTGTTACGATATCGTCCTTGTAACCTAAATTGATTACGTCTTCTTTCAAAATAACTTGCATATTCTGTCTCCTCTCTTTATATTATTTCATTAAATCGGTTACGTAAGGAAGCAACGCCAAGTGACGAGCTCTTTTAACAGCTACACGACGCTGAAACTTCAAAGAAGTACCAGTGATACGACGCGGAAGAATTTTTCCCTGTTCGTTCAGGAATTTCTTCAAGAATTCAGGATCCTTATAATCGATATATTTAATACCGTTCTTTTTGAAACGGCAATATTTTTTCTTTTTTACGTCTACTGAAGGCGGAGTCAAATATCTGATTTCTGATTGAGTTGCTGCCATGATTAATTCTCCTTTACTGTTTCTTTAGATGATTTCAAACTTCTTCTCTTAGCGGCATATTCTGCTGCATACTTATCCTGGCGGAAAGTCAGGAAGCGGATAACACGTTCGTCACGACGGAAGTTTACTTCCAAAGTAGCGATTGTTTCCGGATTTGCCTTGAATTCAATCAGCTGGTAGAAGCCAGTTGTTTTCTTGTCAATAGGGTAAGCTAATTTACGCAATCCCCAATTTTCTTCGTTCACGATTTCAGCACCCTGTTCTTTCAGGAGGTTCGCGAATTTTTCTACCGCTTCCTTCATCTGTGCATCAGATAAAACGGGAGTTAAAATGAAAACGGTTTCATAATTGTTCATAAAACGCTGTTTTATATTTGTTATTACTAAAAATTTTGCGGTGCAAAGGTAAAAAACTTTTTTCATTTGACAAACTTTAGGCTATTATTTTCAAACGAATTAAAACTTGAAACAATGATACTCAGTGAAAAAGCCTACTTAACCAACCATCTATTTAAATGATTACCGGGAGCCATAGCTACAAATTTATAGAATTTAGAAACGGGTAAAGAACTTAAATCCACCTGATATTCTCCTTCTCCGGAAGACACAGTGGCAAGCTTCAACCATTTATCTTTTTTCCCTTCTTTATAATTATTGGTGCAAGCGGCATAGATTGTAACCGGAACATCTTTTGAATAGCTGTCCCAAATAAGCCATACCTTATTATCATAAGGCAATGTTCTCAAATTAAAAATATCGCATTGGCCAACGAATGACATCCCATCCTGCTCCCACAATACTGATTGTGGTATTTCAAAACCAAGAAAACGGCAAATAGAAGGGGCTATATCCGTTATAGACAACAGATTACTTTTAAAATGAGAATTAACCGGCACATTGGTTGAAATCCAAGTAGTACGCTCACGAAAAGATTGCCCTCCATGTCCATGCCCGCTTTCTTCACGGCCATGATCGGTGGTTACCACAATCATCCACTCTTCATCAAAATTAGCTTCCCGGTACTTTACTGCATCCCAGATACGTTGTATCTGGGCGTCTGCCTTCTGAACATAGTCATCAAAGAAAGCTCCGTTTCCCTCTATATGCCCGGCATCATCCGTATACCATAAATAAACCCAACTCAAATCCGGAGCATCTATACGGATACCTTTTGCTGCTTCTTTAGAAACAACTTCATCTATGTCGAAAATACGCAAGTCTTTCTCTTTATTTGGGAAATTGACAGTATCCAATTCATACCCATCCCTTACATAATCTATTTTCAGATAATTTGTTTCCGGCTTACCTTCTCCCAACAAAACAGTGCGATTATCTGTCCAGCTCGAATAAATCGCTGTTTTATAATCTTTCGGTTGCTCTTTGGCTATACGGAACAAAGTCCAATAATTATAATTCGGTTTTAAATCGGAGTTTCCAGGAACATTATGTTTGTTTACCCAAGTAGATGTCAGCAGGTTGGTATAGCCTACTGCCGAAATTGTCGGGGTTTGGGAGTAAGAACCAATCTCACCTCCGGTATATGCACGGGCATAAGCACCTTTAGATGCAATATCAAATATAGCAGGGGTATGAAGTCGTTCGATCTGGTCGGCAGGAACGCCATCTACAATAATGTATACAGCTTTACGGCTTTTAGCCCCGGCATTTATGCAAAATAAAAAACAAAGAAAAAAATAACAAATTGGTTTCATCCGATTTTCATTAAGATTATACAATTAGACAAAGATAATAAGGATGAAGAAAAAACTCTTACTACTATCCGGATATAAATAATAGAATTTCAAAAAATCATTGCTTGAAACTTTTAGTTTCATCAGTATGAAACTTTTTATTTCTGACAGGAAACTAATTTATAATAAAGCCAGACGTTTTCCTAGCTGAGAAAACGAAACACACAGACTAATGTAAATTCTTGGAGTAAAATACATTAACCTGTGTGCCCTATCTTACCAATACCTATTAATACTGGTTCTTATTTATCTTCTATTTTAACTACGCGATATTCCTTGTTATCAATAAGCCTCGCGATAAATCGCTTCTATTTCTTCCGGAGAAGTCGGACGGGGATTTCCTCCTGTACAAACATCATTGAAAGCCGCGAGGGATAGTGCTTTGATATCGCTCTCCTTTACTCCGATTTCATGCAACTTCTGGGGGATGCCAATACTTAATGAAAGCTCCTTCACTGCATTAACCGCTGCCTCTACACCTTGCTCTACACTCATACCAACTGTATCAACGCCCAAGGCACGAGCAATATCCAAGTATTTATACGCAACAGAAGACTGACTGTTATAAGCCATTACATAAGGCAACAACAGAGCATTTGCCACACCATGAGGAGTATCATAAAAAGCACCAAGAGGATGTGCCATTGAATGGACTATACCTAAACCTACATTTGAAAAGCCCATACCCGCGATGTATTGTGCGACAGCCATACCTTCACGGGCTTCTGTATCTTTCCCGTTATCTACAGCATTTTTCAGGTGTTTTTTAATTAACTCGATTGCTTTTATTTCAAACATATCACTCATTGTCCAAGCTCCCGGAGTTATATAACTTTCGATAGCATGCGTCAGAGCATCCATTCCAGTTGCAGCAGTCAATCCTTTCGGCATGGAATACATTAATTCCGGATCTACAATAGCCACGGCAGGAATATCGTTCGGGTCTACACAAACCATCTTTTTACGGGCTTCTTCGTCTATAATAACATAATTGATAGTTACCTCGGCTGCAGTACCGGCTGTTGTCGGCAAAGCAAAAGTAGGAACAGCTTTATGTTTGGTATTTGCAACACCTTCAAGAGACTTCACATCGGCAAACTCAGGATTATTGGCGACAATACCTATCCCTTTTGCTGTATCTATAGAGGAACCTCCTCCTAAAGCGACAATAAAATCGGCACCGGAGGCTTGATAAGCCTTCACTCCGTTTTGCACATTCGCGATTGTTGGGTTTGCCTTCACATCGCTATATGTTTCATAAGGGATTTTGTTCTTTTCGAATACATCCGTAACAAGAGCGGCCACTCCAAATTTAATCAGATCTTTGTCTGTTACAAAAAATGCTTTTTTAAATCCGCGGCGGGAAACTTCGTCGGCTATCACACTTCTACATCCTGCTCCGAAATAAGATGTCTCGTTTAAAATGATTCGATTCATAATAATGATATTTAAGTTTTTTTGAGTACAAACATATTAAAAATAGGAGACTGCCAGATTTCATTTCTGATTTATAACCTTTCATTCCTGACACAAACCGGCAATGGATTAATTTACAGCCTGAATATGAAAGGGAAATATAAAGAAGATATTACTTTTGTATTGGCTACGCCCAACAATAGGCGGCTATAATTCGTTATAGTAAAAACTAATCGAAAGAAAAATGATACGGAAATTATACTTTACAAGTCTGTTGCTTCTTTTTGCCTCTGTCATTTATGCTCAATATGTCCCGGATGTATTGGGTGGTGATTATTTACGACAAACGATTCAAATGCCGGATGATTATGAAGGAAAAGTGGTCTGTACGCTTGTCAAGAAACCACAATTACCTGAAACAAAGCAAGCAATCCTCTATATTCATGGATACAACGATTACTTTTTCCAGAAACAATTAGGAGATAGTGTAAACGCACATGGATATAACTTTTACGCAATAGATTTAAGAAAATATGGCCGTTCTATCCTACCAAACCAGAATCCTTTCTTTTGCAAAAGCCTGAAAGAGTATTTTGCAGATATTGATACTGCTCTTACTATCATTCGTGAAGAAGGCAATGATAAAATCCTGTTGATGGCACATTCCACCGGGGGACTTATTACGCCTTATTACTTAAACAGTAAACAGGGAAAACTGCCCGTCGACGGATTAATACTAAATAGTCCTTTCCTAAACTGGAATTTCGGATGGACTATGGAAAATATTGTTATTCCTGTCGTTTCTTTTATAGGAAAGCTATTTCCAAACCTGACTGTGCAAGGCTATGGTGATGCTTCGTATGCCCATAGCCTTTTAAAACAATTCAAAGGGGAATGGGAATATAATACCGATTGGAAAATGATAAACGGACATCCTAAAAAAGCGGGATGGATACGCGCCATTCAAGAGGCTCAACAAACAGTACAAAAAGGTATCGGCCTAAAGTGCCCGGTACTTGTTATGTCGTCCAGCCAGTCTTTCCCGGAAACAAAAGAATGGCATGATGAGTACATGGTTTCCGATATTGTATTGAATGTACACGATATACAAACCTATGGAGAAAAATTAGGAAAATATGTAACACGTGACACCATCCAAAACGGAATCCATGATCTTATTCTTTCAGAAGAACCCTATCGAAACCATACATATCAAACCATATTCGACTGGTTAAAAAAGACATCTTTTTCCAAAGAGCTATTGGACAGATGATTTTAATATTTACCTTTGCCGGGTAAAAAATTAAATAAAATGAAAGTCTTCAGGACAATTATTGCAGCAACAGCCCTTTTATATACCGCAAATACATTTGCACAGACAGAGGAGGTAGAAAATTCTACAAGCTATAGAGCTGATTTATTCGGCTCTGTTGCCACTGGTTCAAATACACCTTTTTGGATGGTTAGTAATCGTTATGGAATAGTCCCCTTGGAAGCCAATAATGGTTATCTGAATGCAGGTATATTTCACCAGCAATATTTCGGCAAAGGTTTCCGGTGGAGTGCCGGATTGGATTTGGTTGCAGCAGCCCCCCGGTATAAGAATGTCTATATCCAGCAGGTTTATGCCGAGCTAGGATACAAAAGCCTTTTACTTTCGGTTGGTAGTAAAGAAAGTCATAAATCACTATGGGATAATACGCTTAGCTCAGGTGATATAGTTATCTCCCATAATGCACGTCCTATTCCGGAAATAAACCTGAGCATGCCGGAATTTACTGTTATCCCCAAAACGAAAGGATGGATGCAAGTAAAATGGGACTTCGCTGTAGGTCGCTCATTTGACACTAAATACCTGGAGCATTTTGCAAACGAACACCAGACATATATTAAAAATGTACTTTGGCATCATAAATCTCTTTATATACAGATTAAAGATACTAAAAACGGTTCTCCTTTCTCCGGAATTATAGGTGTACAGCATTGGGCACAATGGGGAGGAACTTCTACTAATCCATATTTCGGTAAGCAACCACAATCTTTCAAAGATTTTATCCGTACGGTTCTTGCAAGAGAGGGCGGAGATGATTCATCAGAAATGGATCAGTTGAATGTATTGGGAAACCATTATGGCTCCTATGATTTCAAACTGCAATATACACAACCAAACTGGACGTTATCAGCGTACTATCAGCATTACTTTGAAGATAAATCAGGTATGACATTCGGCAATGGTACGGATGGTTTATGGGGCATACAATTAGATTTACCTCAATTTCCCTGGCTACGTAAAGTTGTAACGGAATATCTTATAACCCGTGACCAAAGCGGACCTTTCCACTTCATTGATTTTGACCACAGTGTCCATAAAGGTCCAGGTGGTGGCAATGATAATTACTATAATAACGGAGAATATGTAACAGGTGTCTCCTATTTTAACCGTGGAATCGGCTCTCCTTTACTGACTTCTCCGGAATATAATAAAGACGGAACACTCGGTTTTAAAAACAATCGTGTACGCGCTTGGTATTTAGGGGCTGAAGGAGATTTATCACCACAGGTTTCATATCGTTTCATGATGTCTATTTCGAACTCTTGGGGTACGCATTCGGCACCATTCTTGAATAACAAGCGGGGAGCTTCCGGAATGATTGACATTAAATACAGACATCCGAAATTAACGGGATGGGAGTTTACAGGCTCTGTAGCCGGAGATACCGGAAGTTTATATGGCAAGAATCTTGGATTTAGCCTGAGCGTTTGTAAACGAGGTATTTTGAAAAATTGGGGAATAACTCAGTAATCTACACAGACAATTAAACTGAAACAAATAATATATTCATAAAAAAGGGAAGGCTGCAAAACAACCTTCCCTTTTTTATGAATATATATCCTATTTATATTTATTCCATAACGCAGAAGCTATAATATCGCGTGTATGATCTGCCATTGCCTGTAAACCTTTATGGGAAGTATCGATTCCTTCCGTTTCAATCGGAGGATGTATAACCATTTCCATCCGGTGACGATGAATATTTAACGAACCTATAGGCAATACATCAAAAGGACCGTTTAATGTAATCGGGACAATCGGAAGATGCTGATCTACAGCCATCTGGTAAGCCCCCTTCTTAAAGCGAATCATTTTCCCGTCATAAGTACGTGAACCTTCAGGAAAGACTACGACAGAAGCGCCATTCTTCAAACAACGTTCAGCCTCTAATACACTTTTTGCCGCAGCTTTCACCGTAGAATTATCTACAAAAATAAAACCAGCAGCACGGCAAGCCGCACCGACAAAAGGTATTTTTGCGATACCGGCTTTCATCACCCACTTGATTGGAACTCCAAGGAATCCGTATATTAAAAATATATCAAAAGCTCCCTGGTGATTAGATACAAACACATACGACTTTTTAGGATCTATATTCTCTCTTCCCCTTACCGTTATAGGGCACAATGCCAAACGGCAAGTTAGCCATGACCAAATTTTTCCGGGATAATAGGCGAATACACGCTCACCGCCCAGCAAGCAGCCAATAATAACTGTAACGGCTGTAAGTATGGTAAGTACAATGAAAACCGGCACCATAAACAGCCATATATAGAGTATGTAGAATATCCGTACCATCATGTAATCATATTTATAACACAAATATAAAAGGTAAATTCGAGGGTTTCATCATTTTTATTCCAAAATATTTTTGCAATCGGGTTATTATTACTTTATTTGCGGTAGAAAATAAAAATACATAAAAATATCTATCACCATGAACGAATTGTTAAAAAATCTGGGGGTAATCATACTCCTTATCGGTGTTATTATCTTAGCTGTACCAGCTTTGAATGGAGGGATATCAAATGGCATCCTTTTAGCTGGTTTAGGAGTAATTATTCTGGGTTATATCAGTCATATTGTAATTAACAAAAGACTTGATTAAGTAATTGCACACACAGTTAAAATAAAAGGAGGCTTCTTAGATAAGAAGTCTCCTTTTATTTTGTCACTTACTTTTACAAGTCAAGCTTCACCCTTTGGTATGAAATCTCCAAAGTTTGTAGTCTTATTCCCAGTCTGCTCCTCAAATTTAGACAGATTATCTTGTAAAGCAAACAACAAACGTTTTGCATTATCCGGAGTAAGTATCAAACGACTCTTCACCTGAGCTTTTGCCACTCCTGGCACTACCCGGATAAAATCCAATATAAATTCAGATGAAGAATGAGATATGATAGCAAGATTGGCATAAGTGCCCTGAGCCATTTCCTCGGAAAGCTCTATTTGAATCTCGTTGGTCGGATTGTTATTTTCCATGATTTTATATATTGATTATTATTTAGAGACAAATATAATATATTAATCAAATATACCCCAATAAAAAAGGCCACCTTCACAGGCAGCCTTTTTTCAGTTGTGTTTTTAATTCTCAATTCTTTAGACCAATGTAAAAAAATACCTTATTGTGTTTTATCGTTATAATCTTGACGCTTAAACTAAGGTAATACCTTAGTTAGATTTCTTATCTAATATTAACAATACAAAGGTAAGGGTTTAACAGGCTCCCCCCAAATACTTTTTTAGCATTATATGATACTTTTCCGTCATTATACGCTTTGCCTTTGAACAAATTCATTACACCCCTTAAATTTTAAAGCGTGAATTCAAATATTTCTCTCGATATTCTGTTGGAGTCATGCCTTTCCGTCGTTTAAATGTTCGGTTAAAATTTGACAAATTATTAAACCCGCATTTATAACATATCTCGGAAATCGTATCACTTGTATCCATTAATTTTCTTATCGCCTCAGAAATACGGATATCATTTAAGATATCGATAAAAGTCTTTCCCGTCCATTTTTTCAAAAAACGGGTGAGCGAAGATTCACTCATACTTACCAAGGAAGCTAATTCTGTAAAAGATATCGTATTATGGTAGTTTTCATGCAAAAAGTACATAATTCTTTTCAATCTGTCATTATCATTCTCACTAAAATTTTTAACCGTATTCGAAGCGTTTAACTTCCGCACATCAGCATCTAAGGATAAATCCTTCAGAATATTAATCAAACGCAATAAGTTATGAAAGGATTCGGAACCTTCACTGGTCAGTTTTTGCAACTCAGGCTGTATCTTAACAATAACATCCCTGCTAAACAACAGACCACAAGATGCCTTTTCAAACATCTCCTTTATCGTCTTAAAATGACGTTTATTAATCAGGCTATCAAATAAAGATTCATGGAACTGTATCGTTATTTCCTTTATATCTGTAGATGTACAAGTATGATTAGAATAAGCGTGTTTAACACCTCCTGCAACCAAGACCAACTCTAAATCGGACATAACATCTACCGAGTCTCCCACTGCACGGATAGCCCCACACGCATTCTCGATATAGTTCAATTCAAATACAGAATGGACATGCAACGGATATACAAAACTGCGATTAGACCGTTGCATGACCAAAAAACAATCTTCGGCCGAAAGAGAAATGCGCTCTTCTAAAATATTAGCATCATCCATAGGCCTGATATTTTACTGAATAAGCAAAGTTGAAATTACCGGACAATGATCAGAGGGATACAAATGATTCAAAGTCTCTGTCAGCACACCGTGGCTAAGCACTTTAATATTCCCTTTTACAAAAATATAATCAATCCATTCACGTTTATCAAAAGGAATACGTCCGTAATCATGGAATGTCCATTCCGGTCCATAACGTAATGGAGCCATAGTACGTGTATGTGTCAAATGACGGGAATCACTGGCATTTGTTAAAACCTGTATCGGTTCATCCTCAGGAGCGGCATTAAAGTCTCCTGTTACAATAGAAGGTAAATTCTTTCCTTTCACTTTTACCTGCTCTAAAACCAGAGAAGCACCTTCATGACGGGCAACTTTTCCTACATGGTCCAGATGAGTGTTCAGAAAGAAAAATTTCTTGCCTGAAACTTTATCTTTAAGGATAGCCCAGGTCGCCACACGTTCGCAGGCAGCATCCCAACCTTTTTTCCCTATTGCATTCATATCTTCAGCCAACCAGAAGTTACCGCTATCTTCTACCGTAAAACGATCTTTCTTGAAAAAAATTGGAGAATATTCACCTTTTGTTTTACCATCTTCCCGTCCTACGCCCACATAAGTATAACCCGGCAAACGCTCCAATAAATCTGTCAATTGATGATGTAATACTTCTTGAGCACCAAATATATCCACATCATAGAATTTTATTACGTTAGCAGCCAAATCTTTCCGATATGTCCACTGATTCTCCTTGTCGTTAGGCGTATCCATCCGGATATTGAAAGACATCACATTCATCTCATTCTTTGCGCGTTGAGCAAATAAGACATTGGCAGATAACAAAAGTGCAACAAATAAAAATAAGATTTTTTTCATATTTCAAAATATTTAAATTTCATGGTAATACACAAAGATAGAGACTCTCCGGTATTATCCAAACTAAAAAAACAAGATACTTCTTTGTTTTTTCCACAAAAAAAGCTGCCTAGAATTTCCAGACAGCTTTTTCTTATTAAACATCACTTTTTATTCATCGTCTCTGTCCATCGTATTAAAGTCTACGACATTTTTACGATTAGCAAATATACGTTCAAATTCATCCTTAGCACCAACAACTAATTTATCAAAATCACGCTGTCCGGTACCCGCAGGAATTAAGTGACCACAAATTACATTTTCTTTCAAACCTTCCAAACGGTCTACCTTTCCGTTGATAGCAGCTTCGTTCAACACTTTCGTCGTTTCCTGGAAAGATGCGGCAGACATAAAACTGTTTGTCTGTAAAGCTGCACGGGTAATACCCTGAAGAATCTGGTTTGCAGTAGCAGGAACAGCATCACGAACCTGAACTAATTTCAAGTCGCGGCGTTTCAACATACTGTTTTCATCTCTCAACTTACGGGCAGTTACAATCTGACCAGCCTGCATTGTCTGAGAATCACCGGCATCCATAACAACTTTCTTGCCCCAGATACGGTCATTTTCATCCATCACTTCCAGCTTATCAACAACCTGCTGTTCTAGGAAGCGAGTATCTCCCGGATCAACCACTTCTACTTTGCGCATCATCTGGCGTACGATAACCTCAAAGTGCTTGTCATTAATCTTCACACCCTGCAGACGATAAACATCCTGAACCTCATTCACGATATATTCCTGAACAGCTGTCGGACCTTTAATTGCCAATATGTCAGAAGGAGTAATAGCACCATCAGACAACGGCATACCTGCGCGGATATAGTCGTTTTCCTGTACAAGCAACTGCTTGGACAATGGCACCATATATTTCTTCACTTCACCCAGTTTGGATGTAACTGTAATTTCACGGTTACCACGCTTAATTTTACCAAAGCCGATTTCACCATCAATTTCAGAAACAACAGCCGGATTAGACGGGTTACGCGCCTCGAACAACTCGGTAACACGAGGAAGACCACCGGTAATATCACCTGCCTTACCTACTGCACGCGGTATCTTAACCAAAACCTCACCTGCTTTAACGGTATCACCATTATCTTTCACAACGTGGGCACCCAAAGGCAGAGAATAGTTCTTCAGATAATTGCCGTTTTCATCAACGATATGAGCTGCGGGAGCCTTAGTCTTATCCTTAGATTCGATGATGATCTTTTCTTTCAAACCTGTAGTTTCGTCACTTTCTACTTTGTAAGTAAGGTTTTCTACCAAACTTTCAAATTCGATTTTACCAGAAACTTCAGATACGATAACAGCATTAAACGGGTCCCATTCAATAATTACATCACCTTTTGAAATCTTATCTCCGTTATTGAAGAATAATTTAGAACCGTAAGGAATATTATGAGTCAGCAATACAATTTTAGTATTCGGATCCACAATACGCATTTCGGCCAAACGACTCACTACAACCTGGAAGTTCTTTCCGCCTTCTGTTGCTTCTACAGCACGGAGTTCGTCTATTTCCAGAATACCGTCGTATTTAGATGTAATACTATTTTCTGTTGCAATGTTAGACGCGATACCACCGACGTGGAATGTACGCAGTGTTAACTGTGTACCCGGCTCACCGATAGATTGTGCAGCGATAACTCCTACAACTTCACCTTTCTGAACCATTCGGTTGGTTGCAAGGTTACGTCCGTAACACTTAGCACAAACACCCTTCTTGGATTCACATGTCAATACTGAGCGGATTTCAACACTTTCAATCGGAGATTCCTGAATCTTCTTAGCTGCATCTTCACGAATTTCTTCACCTGCTTTTACAATAATTTCACCTGTAATAGGATGAACTATATCATGCACAGAAACACGTCCCAGAATACGTTCGTACAAAGAAGCAATAACTTCTTCATTATTCTTCAACTCAGTACAAATCAACCCACGAAGTGTACCACAGTCTTCTTCGTTAATAATCACATCATGCGATACGTCAACAAGACGACGAGTCAGATATCCGGCATCGGCAGTCTTCAAAGCTGTATCCGCCAAACCTTTACGGGCACCGTGAGTAGAGATAAAGTACTCAAGCACCGACAGACCTTCCTTAAAGTTAGAAAGAATCGGGTTTTCAATAATCTGACCACCTTCAGCACCGCTCTTCTGCGGCTTTGCCATCAAACCACGCATACCAGACAACTGGCGAATCTGTTCTTTAGAACCACGGGCTCCGGAGTCCATCATCATAAAGACAGAGTTGAAACCATCGTTATCTTCAGTCAACTGTTTGATCAAAATGTTAGACAGTTTACTGTTGACGTGTGTCCAGGTATCGATAATCTGGTTGTAGCGTTCATTGTAGGTAATGAAACCCATGTTATAGTTAGCAAGAATCTGCTCAACTTCTTCATAACCTTCATTAACCAATGTATCTTTTTCAGCAGGAATCAGTACGTCCGCCAAGTTAAAGGACAAACCTCCCTTAAATGCCATATAGTAACCTAAGTTCTTAATATCATCAAGGAACTGGGCCGTACGGGCAACTCCACAAGTTTTGATTACCTTACCGATAATATCACGAAGAGACTTCTTTCCTAATACTTCGTTAATATAACCTACTTCTGCCGGAACAAATTCATTTACCATTAAACGTCCGACTGAAGTTTCAACCTGCTTCTTTACTGGGTTACCTTCTCCGTCGATGTCATCTACATATACTTTAATCGGAGCGTGGATATCCACCTTCTTTTCATTATATGCAATTGTTGCTTCTTCCTGGCCATAGAACACCAGACCTTCACCCAACGTATTCTTACGAATCTTTGTGATATAGTACAGACCTAACACCATATCCTGAGAAGGCACAGTAATAGGAGCACCATTGGCGGGGTTCAAAATGTTATGAGAAGCAAGCATCAACATCTGCGCTTCCAAAATAGCCTCATTACCTAAAGGCAAGTGAACAGCCATCTGGTCACCGTCAAAGTCGGCATTAAACGCCGTACAAGCTAACGGATGCAACTGGATAGCCTTACCTTCAATCAGCTTAGGCTGGAATGCCTGGATACCCAGACGGTGCAGTGTCGGAGCACGGTTCAATAATACAGGATGACCTTTCATCACATATTCCAAAATATCCCAAACAACAGGTTCTTTACGGTCTACAATCTTCTTTGCAGATTTAACCGTCTTTACAATACCGCGTTCAATCAATTTACGAATAACGAAAGGTTTATAAAGTTCTGCAGCCATACCTTTAGGCAGACCACATTCGTGCATTTTCAATTCCGGACCTACAACGATAACCGAACGAGCTGAATAGTCAACACGTTTACCTAACAAGTTCTGACGGAAACGACCTTGTTTACCTTTCAAACTGTCAGAAAGAGACTTCAACGGACGGTTAGCATCTGTTTTAACAGCACTCGATTTACGAGAGTTATCAAACAAAGAGTCCACAGCTTCCTGAAGCATACGTTTTTCATTACGTAAGATTACTTCCGGAGCCTTAATATCAATTAATCGTTTCAGACGGTTATTACGGATAATAACACGACGATACAAATCATTCAAATCTGAAGTTGCAAAACGACCACCATCCAGCGGAACCAACGGACGCAATTCCGGCGGAATAACAGGTACTACTTTCACGATCATCCATTCCGGTTTGTTACGTCCTTTAGACGCACGGAAAGATTCTACGACCTGCAGACGTTTCAAAGCCTCATTCTTACGTTGCTGCGAACTATCCGTACTAGCGCGGTGGCGCAACTCATAAGACAATGTATCCAAATCCAAACGAGCCAGCAAATCATAGATAGCTTCTGCACCTATCTTTGCAATAAACTTATTCGGGTCTGTATCTTCCAACATCTGGTTTTCCTTAGGCAGGTTATCCAGAATCTGCAGATATTCTTCTTCTGAAAGCAAGTCCAATTCAGCAACAGTGTCTACACAACCCGGCTGAATAACAACATAACGTTCATAGTAAATAATTGAATCAAGTTTCTTGGTCGGTAAGCCTAACAAGTAACCGATTTTGTTGGGCAGAGAACGGAAATACCAAATGTGAGCAACCGGAACAACCAAATGAATATGTCCCATACGTTCACGACGCACCTTCTTTTCTGTAACTTCTACCCCGCAACGATCGCAGACAATACCTTTATAACGAATACGTTTGTATTTACCGCAATGGCATTCATAATCCTTAATCGGACCAAAAATACGTTCACAGAAAAGACCGTCACGTTCAGGTTTATACGTACGATAGTTAATCGTTTCCGGTTTTAAAACTTCGCCACTGGAGTTCTCAAGAATTTCTTCAGGAGAAGCCAAACCGATGGTTATTTTTGAAAAGTTACTCTTTATCTTGTTTTCTTTTCTAAAAGCCATATTGTTTATTTATAAAGAGTTATCGATGGTTAAGTAGATGAGCCGAAACCCATCTACTTATATTGTTGTTGAATTAATCAAGAGTAAAGCTTAAACCAAGACCTCTCAGCTCGTGCAGCAACACGTTCAAAGATTCGGGAATACCAGGTTGTGGCATCTGATCACCTTTCACTATTGCTTCATATGCTTTAGAACGTCCTACGACGTCGTCAGACTTAATTGTAAGAATTTCTTGTAGAACATGAGCTGCACCGAATGCTTCCAGTGCCCAAACTTCCATTTCCCCGAAACGCTGACCACCAAACTGAGCCTTACCACCCAGAGGCTGCTGTGTAATAAGAGAGTACGGACCAATCGAACGGGCATGCATCTTATCATCAACCATGTGACCCAGTTTCAGGAAGTAAGTAACACCTACTGTAGCCGGCTGGTCAAAACGTTCGCCGGTTCCACCATCGTAAAGATAAGATTTACCATAACGGGGAACACCTGCTTTATCGGTCATTGCATTCAAATCATCCAATGAAGCACCGTCGAAAATAGGAGTTGCAAACTTAACGCCCATAGAACGGCCGGCCCAACCTAATACAGCTTCAAATATCTGTCCCAGGTTCATACGGGAAGGTACACCCAGCGGATTCAAGCAAATATCAACCGGAGTTCCGTCTTCAAGGAACGGCATATCTTCCTGACGCACAATTTTGGAAACAATACCTTTATTTCCATGACGACCTGCCATCTTATCACCGACCTGAATCTTACGTTTCTTCGCAATATAAACTTTAGCCATCTGAACAATACCTGTGGGCAGTTCATCACCAATCGTAAGGTCAAATTTCTTACGTCTCAGTTCAGCATCCAGTTCTTTATATTTCTTCAGGTAGTTCAATATGACCTGCTTGATAAGCTCATTTTTATCAGCATCAGCAGTCCATTTACTAACCTGAACAGCATTATAATCCAACTCTTCCAAAGCCTTGCGTGTGAATTTAGCACCCTTCGCAATCACTTCCGTATTCATATAATCCTTTACACCCTGAGAAACTTTTCCGTTAGTAAGAGTCAAGATTTTTTCTACCAGCAGATTCTTCAGGTCAGCCATCTTCATTTCGTATTCTTCATCCAGCTTCGGCAAAATCGCCTTGTCTGTCAGTCTTGACTTACGCTTTTTGACAGCTTTAGAGAACAGAGCAGTTTCGATAACAACACCACGAAGTGACGGAGTTGCTTTTAAAGAAGCATCTTTTACATCACCAGCCTTGTCACCAAAGATTGCACGAAGTAATTTTTCTTCCGGAGAAGGATCTGATTCACCCTTCGGAGTAATCTTACCGATCAATATATCACCCGGTTCGATGCGAGCACCTACACGAACAATACCTCTTTCATCCAAATCTTTCGTAGCTTCTTCGCTCACGTTAGGTATATCAGAAGTCAACTCTTCCATACCACGTTTTGTTTCACGCACTTCAAGAATATATTCATCCACGTGAACAGAAGTAAAGAAGTCCTCACGAACCATACGTTCGTTCAGAACGATAGCATCCTCATAGTTATATCCCTTCCAAGGCATATAAGCAACCTTCACATTACGTCCTAATGCCAACTCTCCATTTTGAGTAGAATAACCTTCAGTCAGAATATCACCGGCAGCAACACGCTGTCCGCGATGGCAAATCGGTCGCAAGTCTACAGTCGTACTTTGGTTCGTCTTACGCCATTTAGGAATATTATAAGAAACAACCGCGTCTTCGAAGCTAACAAACTCTTCATCTTCCGTACGGTCATATTTTATCTTAATACAAGTAGCATCTACGTAAACAACCTCACCTGCACGTTCTGCCATAATCTGAGTACGGGAGTCACGAGCAACCTGAGCTTCAATACCCGTACCTACGATAGGAGCATCCGTACGCAACAAAGGAACTGCCTGGCGCATCATGTTAGATCCCATCAATGCACGGTTCGCATCATCATGTTCCAGGAACGGAATCAAAGATGCAGCAATAGATGCAATCTGCTGGGGAGCCACGTCCATCAAATCGATTTCAGAAGGCGGAACAACAGGGAAGTCTGCTTCAAAACGAGCTTTTACCCTATCACGGACAAATTTACCTTCATCGTCCAGAGGAGCATTACCCTGTGCAATTGTCATTTCTTCCTCTTCTTCTGCAGTATAATACTCCAGACCTTCTTCCGAGAAATCAACTTTTCCATCTACAACCTTACGATACGGTGTTGATATGAAACCTAATTCATTAATCTTTGCATATACGCACAAAGAGGAAATCAAACCGATATTCGGACCTTCCGGTGTTTCAATCGGACAAAGACGACCATAATGTGTATAGTGAACGTCACGAACCTCGAAACCAGCACGTTCTCTGGACAAACCACCCGGTCCAAGAGCAGAAAGACGACGTTTATGAGTAATCTCTGCCAAAGGGTTTGTCTGGTCCATAAACTGAGACAAAGCATTTGTTCCGAAGAAAGAATTTACAACAGAAGAAATTGTCTTCGCATTAATCAAATCTATCGGAGTAAACACTTCGTTATCACGCACATTCATACGTTCACGAACAGTACGAGACATACGAGCCAAACCAATACCAAACTGGTTATACAGCTGTTCACCCACAGTACGTACACGACGGTTACTTAAGTGATCGATATCATCAACTACAGCTTTCGAATTAATCAATTCAATCAGGTATTTGATGATTTCGATTATATCTTCTTTAGTTAAAACCTTTATATCATCATTAGTAGAAAGGTTCAACTTTTTATTAATTCTGTAACGGCCTACTTCACCTAAATCATAACGTTTTTCAGAGAAGAACAGATTCTGTATTACTTCACGGGCACTTGCTTCATCTGCAGGCTCTGCATTACGCAACTGACGGTAAATATACAATACAGCTTCTTTTTCAGAGTTACTTGGATCTTTCTGAAGCGTATTATAGATGATGGCATAATCGGACAAATTCTGATCTTCACGGTGCAACAAAATATTTTGTGTACCCGATTCCAGAATCGCTTCGATATTATCGGCATCAAGAACCGATTCGCGGTCAATAATAACGTCATTACGTTCAATAGAAACAACTTCACCGGTATCTTCATCCACGAAATCTTCCACCCAAGTCTTCAAAACACGAGCAGCCAATTTACGGCCAATCATCTTTTTCAGATTAGTCTTTGTAACTTTTACTTCTTCGGCAAGATTGAAGATTTCAAGAATGTCCTTATCGCTTTCAAAACCAATGGCTCTTAATAGAGTTGTTACAGGTAATTTCTTTTTACGGTCGATGTAAGCATACATCACATTATTGATGTCAGTTGCAAACTCGATCCATGAGCCTTTAAAAGGTATGATACGCGCAGAATACAACTTCGTACCGTTTGCGTGAATACTTTGTCCGAAGAATACGCCAGGAGAACGGTGTAACTGCGAAACAACAACACGCTCTGCACCGTTTATAACGAAAGTTCCCCTATCCGTCATATACGGGATCGGGCCCAGATATACATCCTGGATCACTGTGTCAAAGTCTTCGTGATCAGGGTCTGTACAATACAGTTTTAACTTCGCTTTTAAAGGTACACTATAAGTTAATCCACGAGCAATACACTCATCAATTGTATAACGGGGCGGATCTATATAGTAATCTAAGAACTCCAACACAAAATTGTTACGAGTATCTGCTATAGGGAAATTCTCAGCAAATACCTTATACAAACCCTCCTTCTTTCTTTTCTCTGGAGGTGTGTCAAGTTGAAGAAAGTCTTGGAAAGACTTCAATTGTACTTCGAGAAAGTCCGGATATGGAAACTGATTTTTGATCGAAGCAAAATTAACTCTTTGGTTTTCAGCTGTTGAAGACATCTAGTAAGGAATTTATTGAACTTATTGAAATTATAGACACAAAAAGGTTAAGAATCTCCTTTTGGGAGACTCTTAACCAAATCACCTGATTACCAGGTTATAAATACTATTTAAGCTCAACTTCAGCTCCAGCTTCTTCCAACTGTTTCTTCAATGCTTCAGCGTCTGCTTTAGCGATTCCTTCTTTGATAGCGCTAGGAGCACCATCTACCATATCTTTAGCTTCTTTCAGACCAAGTCCAGTTAATTCCTTAACTAACTTAACGATAGCTAATTTATTTGCACCAGCTGCTTTCAATACAACATCGAAAGATGTTTTTTCTTCAGCAGCGGCAGCAGCGCCACCAGCAGCAGGACCAGCAACAGCAACAGCTGCAGCTGCAGGTTCGATACCATATTCTTCTTTCAGGATTGTAGCCAGTTCGCTAACTTCTTTTACGGTCAGGTTTACTAATTGTTCTGCAAAAGCTTTCAAATCTGCCATTTTTGTATGATTTAAATGTTTGTTTATCAAATAAAAATTAAAAAATTATCTTTCTTCCAAAGTCTTCAACAGACCATGGATAGTTTGTCCTGATGACTGAAGAGCAGAAATAACGTTCTTCGCCGGAGATTGCAACAACATGATAACATCTCCGATAAGTTCGTTTTTGCTCTTGATGCTTACTAAAGCGTCGAGGTTTTCTGCACCCACATAGAAACTTTCCTGTACATAGGCAGCCTTCAATTCAGGTTTTGCAATTTGACCTTTCTTTGCATCTTTAGTAAAATCTTTAATCAGACGTGCAGGAGCATTAGCAACCTGTGAGAACATCACAGCTGTATTGCCTTTCATTGAATCAAATAGAGGAGAAAAATCACCTTCTACATTTTCCAATGCTTTCTTAAGCAAGTTATTCTTAACAACAACCAACTTAATTTCCTGTTTGAAACATTCCCGTCTCAATTTGCTGGTTTTCTCAGCATTCAATGCTTCGATATCAGTCAAATAAAAATTAGGATATGATTTTACAGTTTCTGCCAGTTGACTTATAATTACGCCTTTATCTTCCTTTTTCATTGTCCAATAATTTTAATTAGTTTTCTTCAACTGATTTGGGGTCAATTTTAATACCCGCACTCATTGTACTTGAAAGATAAATGCTCTTTATATATGTACCTTTAGCAGCAGACGGTTTCAATTTCAAAAGAGTTGAAATGAATTCTTTTGCATTGTCACGAATCTGATCGGCATTGAAAGATACCTTACCGATTGAAGTATGGACAATACCTGATTTGTCTACCTTAAAGTCGATCTTACCTTGTTTAACTTCCTTCACCGCGTTTCCAATTTCATTGGTAACCGTACCACTCTTAGGGTTAGGCATCAAACCGCGAGGTCCTAACACTCTACCCAGAGCACCGATTTTACCCATGATTGAAGGCATAGTGATAATCACGTCAATATCGGTCCAACCGCCTTTAATCTTTTCAATATACTCATCTAATCCGACAAAATCAGCACCAGCAGCTGTTGCTTCAGCTTCCTTGTCGGGCGTACATAATGCGAGAACACGAACTTGCTTACCAGTCCCATGAGGCAATGAAACCACGCCTCTTACCATTTGATTGGCTTTACGAGGGTCAACACCTAAACGGACATCAACATCTACAGAAGCGTCAAACTTAGTTGTGGTAATTTCTTTTACCAAAGCTGAAGCTTCTTTTAATGTATATGCTTTCCCAGCTTCAATTTTACCCAAAGCCAACTTTTGATTTTTTGTAAGTTTACTCATCTCAATTGAAGTTTATTAGTTATTAACCGGGAATGTCCCTTTAACAGCGATACCCATACTTCTAGCTGTACCAGCAACCATTCTCATGGCAGACTCTACAGTAAAGCAGTTCAAGTCGACTAATTTGTCCTCTGCAATAGTTCTTACCTGATCCCAAGAGATTTCAGCAATCTTCTTACGATTCGGCTCAGCAGAACCACTCTTCTGTTTTGCAGCTTCCAACAATTGGATGGCAACAGGAGGGGTTTTAACAACAAAGTCGAAAGACTTATCAGCATAGTAAGTAATTACCACAGGTAAAATCTTACCAGCCTTGTCTTGGGTTCTGGCATTAAATTGCTTGCAAAACTCCATAATATTAATACCCTTAGAACCTAAAGCAGGTCCTACTGGGGGAGAAGGGTTTGCTGCTCCTCCTTTAATCTGCAATTTGATTTGTCCAGCAACTTCTTTAGCCATTGTTTCTAAATTTTTTTAGATATATAACATCGATAACAGAAAGCAGTAATACAATTCGTAACAAAAAAAGTATTATTCTTTCTCAACTTGCATATAACCCAACTCAAGGGGCGTTTTACGTCCGAAGACTTTTACCATAACCTTGAGTTTCTTTTTCTCGGCGTTGACCTCTTCGATTACACCCGTGAAACCGCTAAACGGTCCAAAAGTGATTTTAACGTTTTCACCAACATAAAATTGAATATCCAGGTCATCCTGTTGTTCCTGCAATTCATCCACCGTACCTAAAATACGGTTTACTTCAGCAGGACGTAAAGGTACGGGATTATCCGATCCTCCTAAAAATCCAATTACGTTAGGAATGTTTCTTAATCGATGGGCGACTTCTCCTACCAAAGCAGCTTCAACTAATACATACCCCGGCAAGTAAGCTCTTTCTTTCATTACTTTCTTACCATTACGTACCGTAAAAGTCTTCTCTGTAGGAATAAGAACTTGTGACACATATTCTCCCAAGTCTGTATTCTTCAATTCAGCTTCGAGATACTCTCTGACTTTATTTTCCTTACCGCTAATAGCGCGCAGAACATAAAATTTCTTTTGGACATCAGACATACCTAACACTGATTAAAAGATTTTCTCATAGAAGAAACGCATCACACCTTCAAAGCCTAAGTCAACAAGAAAAATTACGACAGCGATTATCAGGGAAGCAAACATAACAACCACTGCACTATTGGAAAGTTCTTTTCTAGTTGGCCAAGAAACTTTATAAACAAGTTCGTTATAAGATTCCTTAATATAATTAATTATCTTTTTCATCGAATCTATAGATTTTTAGCACGGAACGAGAGGCTCGAACTCCCGACACCTGGTTTTGGAGACCAGTGCTCTACCAACTGAGCTAGTTCCGTAAAATAGCCAGTCCCTTAACAAGACTGGCTATATGTATTATTTTGAATTAGTTTTCTAATTCTGTAATCTGACCAGCACCTACTGTACGGCCACCTTCGCGGATAGCGAAACGAAGACCTACGTTACAAGCAACCGGATAGATCAATTCTACTTCGATTGTTACGTTATCACCAGGCATTACCATTTCAGTTCCTTCCGGAAGAGTGATTTCACCTGTTACGTCCAATGTACGGATATAGAACTGAGGACGATATTTGTTGTGGAACGGAGTGTGACGACCACCTTCTTCTTTCTTCAGGATATAAACCTCAGCTTTGAATTTAGAGTGTTCTTTCACTTTACCCGGGTGGCAAATTACCATACCACGTTTGATTTCGTTCTTGTCGATACCACGAAGCAACAGACCTACGTTATCACCAGCTTCACCCTGATCCAACAGTTTGCGGAACATTTCAACGCCAGTTACAACAGATTTCTTTCCATCAGCACCTAAACCGATGATCTGAACTTCTTCACCAACTTTTACGATACCTGTTTCGATACGACCTGTAGCTACAGTACCACGACCTGTGATAGAGAACACGTCTTCAACCGGCATCAAGAAAGGTTTGTCAACTTCACGCGGAGGCAGAGGAATCCATGTATCAACAGCATCCATCAACTCCATTACTTTATCTTCCCATTTTGCATCACCATTCAATGCACCCAGAGCAGAACCACGAATAATAGGAGTATTGTCACCGTCGAAATCATAGAATGAAAGAAGTTCTCTCATTTCCATTTCAACCAATTCCAACATTTCTTCGTCGTCTACCATATCACATTTGTTCATGAATACAACCAGTCTCGGTACGTTTACCTGACGAGCCAAAAGGATGTGTTCACGAGTCTGAGGCATAGGACCATCAGTTGCAGCAACTACGATGATAGCACCGTCCATCTGAGCAGCACCAGTAACCATGTTCTTTACATAGTCGGCGTGACCCGGACAGTCTACGTGAGCGTAGTGACGATTTGCAGTCGAATACTCAACGTGAGAAGTGTTAATAGTAATACCTCTTTCTTTTTCTTCAGGAGCGTTATCGATAGAGTCGAATGAACGCAGTTCTGAAAGACCTTTCTTTGCCAATACTGTTGTGATAGCAGCTGTCAAAGTAGTTTTACCGTGGTCTACGTGACCAATCGTACCAATGTTAACATGTGGTTTCGATCTGTCAAATTTCTCTTTTGCCATAACTTAATTGTTCTTTATTTGATTAATGATCATGTTCTAAAAATACATTGAGCCGGTGCCGAGACTTGAACTCGGGACCTCTTCCTTACCAAGGAAGTGCTCTACCGCTGAGCTACACAGGCAATAAAAAGAGCGGAAGACGGGGCTCAAACCCGCGACCCTCAGCTTGGAAGGCTAAT
>UQLN01000051.1 GCA_900541965.1 uncultured Parabacteroides sp.
TATTAGTCGTGCTGGCTGTAGTAAATCTGCAGATTCTAACAGCTACCGAACCGGACAGCCCGGCAGCCGGTCCGGGACTGCAACGGGCTTTATTATGGATTTCCTGTGTGGGGGTAGCCTGTATCTTCATAGGCATCGGGATGTTGTTGCGCCTCCCCGCTTCTATCAACAACCCGATAAAAGAAATAACAAACGGTATACAGGAGATAGCCAACCATAATTACGAAAAACGGCTGGATTTAGGCTCGAACCAGGAGTTTGCCGAAGTTTCCAAAAACTTTAACCGTATGGCAAAGCGCTTGGCGGACTACCATGCCAGTACCCTGGCGGAGATGATGGCTGGCAAAAAATATATGGAAACCATCATCAACAGCCTCAACGAACCGATCATCGGATTAAACAACGAGATGGAAATCCTTTTCATCAACGATGAAGCATTGAGTGTACTGAACCTGAAAAGGGAAGAGGTCATTAAAAAATCGGCTCAGGAGATATCCCTCCGGAATGATTTACTCCGCCGCCTGGTCCGTGAGTTACTTGAAGATACCCCCCGGGAAAAGAAAGAACCGCTTAAGATTTATGCAGATGATAAAGAAAGCTTTTTCCAGGCTAAATACATGACTATCACCCAGCCATCAACCAATGAAGGCATTATGGAGAAAAAAGGATATGTCATCATGTTAAGGAATATCACCGAGTTTAAAGAACTGGATTCAGCTAAAACTACTTTTATCTCCACCATCTCACATGAACTGAAAACACCGATTTCCGCTATCATGATGAGTCTGCAATTATTGGAAGATAAACGTATAGGAGGTTTAAACCCCGAACAGGAAGATTTGACAAACAGCATCAAGGATAATAGTGAACGCCTGCTGAGCATCACCGGAGAACTATTGAACATGACACAGGTTGAATCCGGAAAACTCCAATTGAAACCCAAAATCACGAAACCGATCGAACTGATAGAATATGCCATCAAGGCGAACCGTGTACAAGCCGAGAAATTCAATATTCAAATCGAAGTGGATTATCCCGAAGATAAGATTGGAAAGCTGTTTGTAGACAGTGAAAAGATTGCCTGGGTGCTGACGAACCTGCTGTCAAATGCAATCCGTTACTCGCCGGAAAACGGACATGTTGTTATCGGTGCCCGTCAAACCGACAACGGATATATCGATTTATATGTGCAGGATTTCGGAAAAGGCATAGACCCCCGTTATCACAAAAGCATCTTCGACCATTATTTCCGTGTTCCGGGAACGAAAGTGCAGGGAAGCGGTTTAGGCCTTTCCATTTCACGTGATTTCGTAGAAGCACACAGCGGCACGCTGACTGTAGAAAGCGAATTAGGCAAAGGCAGCACTTTCGTGATGCGTTTGAAAGCATAACCTCCCTGTCTTTTCACTTTTTGGGTTCATAGTTATGATTTTCCCAATTCATAACTATGATTTCAGAAAAACATAACTATGAATCCCAAATTAATCAGTTATAAATTGACTTCACAGGGAAACCATGCCCAGAAAGTAGAACCAACTCCAGCCTCTGAAGAAAAACCGACTTTTCCACCTGCGGCTTCGGCTATCGCCTTGGATATAGCTAAACCAAGTCCCGTTCCCTGCGCAAAATCATTAAATTTCTGGAAACGCTCAAATACTTTGCCATGTAATTCCTTAGGAATGCCTATGCCGGAATCCTCCACATAGATTCGAATCCCCTTTCCTTCGATAATATATCCCATTTTTATATACCCTGAAGAGGTATATTTTACTGCATTGGTAAGAAAGTTCATCCATACCTGTTTCAGGCGGCTTCTGTCCAGGAAAACGCTGCAGTCCCTTACCGGACTGTTCTGTATAAACTCGATATCTGCATTTGCAATTTTCGGCCGGATTGTTAAATATAGCTCATTAGCTACTTTATCAAGATCGAATTTCTCACTCCGGCGTTCAAGGCTGCCGGATTCGATTTTAGAAAGGTCCAGAATATCATTAATCAGCCGTAACAACAGCTCGTTATTAGACTTGATAATATTCATGTATTCCATCTGCTCCTCCCGGTCGTCACTTTCTGCCAATAATTCGGAGAATCCAACGATTGCATTCAACGGGGTACGTATCTCATGGCTCATATTGGCAAGGAAAGCAGATTTAAGCCGGTCGGAAAGTTCGGCTTTATCTTTTAGTACCTGCAATTCCTGGATAACTTTTTCCCATTTTGTATTATTAATCGTAATCCCCGTATAACGGGTAATGCGTCCGTCTTTATCGCTTTCTACCTGAATCCCGGTAACCAACAAAGTCTGCCACTCTTCATCCCATCTGGTTTTCGAACGGTATTTAAAATTAAAATCCTTATCGATGCCTTGCAACATATGTCCGAGGCATTTCCGAACCGTATCCATATCATCCGGATGGGCGACGTCCATATAGTCTTGAGGGTAAATTGTCTTCTCCGGGTCAAAATCATTTACCGAATCATTGAATGCTTTGAATTGTTGGTTCTTCACATCAAAATCCCAATAAGACATACCGACGGTTTTAAAAGAAAGTTCAATCTTATTATTCCTTTCTTTCAGTTCGCGGTTCAATTGCTGGAGTTTAGGGATATTCTGCCTGAAACCTGTAAAACGTATAATATACCCGTTTTCGTCTTTTTCGAAAGGGACGCACGTAAAATCACAATATTGCCAGGTTTTATCATATTTAGTCTGCATACGGCAAGTAAAATTGATAGTTTCATCTTTACCCGCCAGCATGGCTTGCATTGCATCTTTGAAAAAGGGACGGTCCTCAGGGTAAATAGCATTCAAATATTCGGAAATCGTTAATAGTTTGCCATCGACATAATCGTTGAGAGGATCATTATATGATTCGAACCGTTGTGTCCAAACATCAAAATCCCAATGGACAATATTGCTGACTTTCATAGCCAGTTCACGCTTGGTAGCCAAATCCTGTGCTTTCTTGGCGATTTGCATTCTTTCCGTTACATCCAGTTCGGTTCCGACAATCTGCAATTTACCTAAATGTTCAGTAGACAGACGCATCCGGCTTTCATAATAGCGATATAGCCCCTCCTGATTATCATAACAACGTAAAGTTACATGTCCGTATTGAATTTCCTGATTTATCAGTTGCGAAAAGGTTTGTTCCAGCAAAGAACGATCCTGTGGATGCAACCTGTCCTTCAGTTCATTCAATGTCATTGAACCTTTCACGACAGGCTCCCCGTATAAAGGTTTAAACACTTCCTTATGGATATCATATACCCATGAAGACATATTCGCGGCATCCATCGCCATTTCCAGGTTTTTCTTGCTTTCTTCCGTACGATATTCAACCTCCCTTATAGCAGTCACATCATTTGAAAGCAACATATGACCGATAATCTTCCCGGCTTTATTCCATATGGCAACAACTTTGACTTCATAAATCATCGAATCCTTATTATTGCTTTCATAATAAGCGTCTTTTTTTATTTGGTCAAAATCATATTCAAACTCCAGCGTGATATCATCCCCTTTCTGTATTTTTGCTAAAAGTTCGTCATCCACATAAGGGCTGTTAAAAAGGTTGACTTTATTTAATACGGTATTCCGGTCATTTACACCATACATCTTCAAAGCATGGTCATTTATACTACGCAAAACACCCTTTGAATCATAAACTTCAACACTTATAGGCAAACGAGCATACGTACTCTCCGCAAACAAAATCCGTTCATAGATTAATTCAGATATTTCTTTATCAAAAGAAATGTCACCTTCCTGCCGGGAAGTGGTTTCATCTTGTTCCATTTATCCCTTGTTTTCTACCCAAATAGATTAATAATATGTATATTGCATACACACTCAAAGCCTTTGATTTTTAAATATATCAAAACTTATACAAATATAAAATAATAAATCAGAATACAAAAATTCAACACAATAAAACCGGACAATAAGACTATCTTTTGTTTTACTGTTCCATCATTCGTTTTTTATCTCTATCTTTGGCAATAACTAAACAAAAATCTATTATTATGTTCGCAAAAGAGACTTATATGGCCCGCAGGGCCAAATTGAAACAAACGATCGGTTCCGGTTTGCTTCTATTCTTGGGTAATGACGAATCGGGTATGAACTATGCAGACAATACATATCATTTCCGCCAGGATTCCACTTTTTTGTATTTTTTCGGACTTCCTTATGCCGGATTGTCCGCAATCATCGATATAGACAATAACCGTGAAATTATTTTCGGAGATGAACTGACTATCGATGCTATCGTTTGGATGGGTACACAACCGACCCTGAAAGAAAAGAGTGAAGCAGCAGGCATTTCCGAAGTCCGTCCTTTCAAGGAAATCGAAACCTACCTGAAAAATGCACAGCAAAAGGGACAGGCTATCCACTATCTGCCTACCTACCGTGCAGAACATCAGATTAAATTGCTCGCATGGCTGGGCATCGCTCCGGGTATGGAAAAACCATCCGTACCATTCATCATGGGCGTTGTAAACCAGCGTAATTATAAAAGTGCGGAAGAAATTGCCGAAATTGAAAAGGCTTGTATCGTAACCGCCGATATGCACCTTGCCGCTATGCGCACGGTACGTCCGGGTATTCGCGAAAGTGATGTAGCCGCAGCCGTTGCCGAAGTGGCTTTTGCTAATAATTACGAACTGTCCTTCCCTATCATTGCTACCATCAACGGTCAGACATTACATAACCATGATCATAGTAATATGATTAAGAGCGGCGATATGCTGTTACTGGACGCCGGTGCCGAAACGGAAATGGGATATGCGGGAGATATGTCATCTACCATTCCCGCCGATTCAAGATTTACTCCCCGCCAGAAAGAAATTTATGATATTCAGGTTGCCAGCCACGAAGCTGCTGTTGCAGCCCTTCGTCCGGGTGTACCGTTTGTTGATGTTTATGAATTATCCTGCAAAGTAATTATGGAAGGACTTAAAGGCCTGGGCTTTGTAAAAGGCGATCCGATGGAAGCTGTAAAAGCCGGGGCACACGCCATGTTCATGCCTTGCGGGCTCGGACATATGATGGGCTTGGATGTTCACGATATGGAAAACCTGGGTGAAATGTATGTTGGTTACGGCGGACAGCCGAAGAGTACGCAGTTCGGACGTAAATCACTCCGTTTGGGACGTAAACTGGAAACAGGCTTTGTATTAACTATCGAACCGGGCATCTATTTTATCCCCGAATTGATGGATTTATGGAGAAGCCAGAACAAGTTCACCGAATTTATCAATTACGAAAAGCTCTTTACTTACAAAGATTTCGGCGGTATCCGTAATGAAGAAGACTACCTGATCACTGAAAACGGCGCCCGTTTGTTAGGGAAGAAAATACCTGTTCGCACGGAAGAAGTGGAAGCCTTAAGATAAACGGAAGGCTATCCGGTGGCTAATAACCTTTATAAGAAACATAGCTATAATTACCTGCGCAGATTGTGTTTACTATCTGCGCAGATCTTTTTTACTACCCGGAACATAGTTTTTACTATGTTCCGGGTAGTTGGCGACAATCTGCACGGGTGGATGAAGATGTGTTAAAACAACCCTCTTAACGACTACTTTTTGAACCAAACTACCCCCTCGAATGTATTAAGTAAACGTATAACTAAAAAGTAGTTTGTCATGAATAATCAGTTACTTAAAGCCGCTAAAACCGTAGTCTGCCTAACAGCCGTCCTTCTTTTTTCAGGCTGTAGCAAAAACACAATTATCCTGGATGCCGGTGGTGATAAAAACAATTCCGGGAACCATTCGGGAAGTACCCTTGTCGCTTTCAATGCATCTGTCGAAGGAAGAAACCTGTTTACCCGCTCCATGTCTCCCATGCTAAAAGGGATACAAAGCAGGATGTTTGCTTATACATCCGAATCGTCTACCAAGAATGCCGCACCTGTGGCAGAAGGCCTATACATCACCTCATCCCCGGGTGTCCTGAGCGGTGTGGACGGATATAAAATGTATCTGGATAACGGGCTGTATAATTTCTATGCCGTATCCGATAACTTCTCGCAAATACCTCCCTCATTTAAGAACGGACAATCGGAACCGTTATTTAATGGAATCGATTACCTATGGTGGCATAATACGCAACTGGATGTTACAAGTTCCCAAATCATGATACCGATCACCTACCAACATGCAGCAAGCCAGGTGGTAGTAAGTGTTGCAGCCGGTACGAATATTACGCTGAATAAATTAGTATCCGCCATGATTACTCCACCGGAAGTGGGAGCCAGTATGGAATTGTCTACCGGAATAATTACGCCGGCACATTCTATCGACCCGGTTTCCGACAAGATGGGTATCAACCAGTTTACCTGCCAATACATTATGCTACCTGCCGAAACGACCCACCAAATGCTTCTCACACTCGAACTAATGGTCGATAATGAAAGTACTTCCCGCACCTACACGGTAGAGATACCCCTGCCCGACAATGCACTAAAAGCAGGAAATTCTTATTTATTCAAAGCTCTAATCAACGAAAACACGATAGCGTTTCCCAGCGTAAGCGTTAAGGAATGGACAGAAGTAGACGAAAAAGGGAATCCGCTTTACCCTGTGCAGTAAAAGTTTAGCATCATTTCAGGCAAACCTTTTTTTTTAGGAGAATTGTCCGTAATTTTGCCGGGCGAATTATATAAAATCAAAGACATTGGCAAGAAATAAAAAGCAGCTGCCTTTACTGGAAAAGGTAACGATAACAGATGTAGCCGCCGAAGGAAAGGCGATTGCGCGGGTGAATGATATGGTAGTGTTTGTACCTTATGTTGCTCCCGGCGACGTGGTTGATATCCAGCTAACACGCAAGAAACATAGTTATGCAGAAGGCAAAGCCGTGTATTTTCATGAATACTCCCCTAAGAGAGCAGTTCCTTTCTGCGAGCATTTCGGCGTATGTGGCGGTTGCAAATGGCAACATCTTCCTTACGAAGAACAAATCGGATACAAACATAAACAGGTAATCGACAACCTGACCCGCATCGGAAAAATCGAGATGGAAGAAGTTCTCCCGATTAAAGGATCCGAACATACGACCTTCTACCGAAACAAACTGGAATTCACCTTCTCTAATAAGAAGTGGCTGACGGATGAACAAGTTCGTTCCGGCGAACAATTCGATTGCATGAATGGGGTCGGCTTCCATATCCCGGGAATGTTCGACAAGGTGCTCGACATCAATAAATGCTGGTTGCAGAACGATATTTCCAACCGCATCCGTTTATGTATTAAGGAGTATTGCCTGAGTCATGAAGGCTATCCGTTCTTCGACTTGCGCAACCAGGAAGGTTTTATCCGTACCTTAATGATCCGTACGGCTTCTACGGGCGATTTGATGGTTGTCGTTGTTTTCTACGAAGAAGACAAAGAACGCCGCGAAGCGCTCCTGTCACATGTAGCAGAACAATTTCCGGAAATTACGTCCCTGCTATATGTAATCAACGGCAAATGCAACGATACGATTACAGACCAGGAAGTATTGGTGTTCCGTGGCAAAGACCACATCATAGAAGAAATGGAAGGCTTAAAATTCAAAGTAGGTCCGAAATCTTTCTATCAGACCAATAGCGAACAGGCATACATATTATATAAGATTGCCCGCGGGTTTGCCGGACTTACCGGAAACGAGCTGGTTTACGACCTATATACGGGAACAGGCACTATTGCCAATTTCGTTTCCCGCCAGGCAAAAAAGGTAATCGGTATCGAATATGTGCCGGAAGCTATTGAAGATGCTAAAGTAAACTCCTCGCTGAATGGCATAGAGAATACGCTTTTCTATGCAGGTGATATGAAAGATATATTGACTGCCGAGTTTATCAACCAACACGGACGTCCGGATGTTATCATTACAGACCCGCCACGTGCGGGCATGCACGATGATGTAATCAATACGATTCTGTTCGCTGAACCGGAACGTATTGTTTATGTAAGCTGTAACCCGGCTACCCAGGCACGCGATTTAAGTTTGTTGAATGCCAAATATGCAGTAAAAAAGGTTCAGCCGGTAGATATGTTCCCACATACACATCATGTGGAGAATGTAGTATTGCTTCAAAAACGCTCCTAACAAATAGTTTTATGTATAAACATATCTTCCTTCTTTTATTCCCCCTGTTGTTGTCGGGCAGTTGTAACACTACCTCCAAACAGGTCGAACAAGAGGAGGAAGATATAGTTGTCACCGACCTTCCGCAACTCAAAGCACAAGGGGAAATAACTGCTGTTACATTATACAGCTCCACTTCCTATTTCCAATACAAAATGCAGCCGATGGGTTACGAATACGATCTTATCAAAGATTTTGCCCGTTCCCAAGGGCTAAAACTGAATATTAAAGTAGCCGAGAATGCAACCCGACTGGTTGAAATGCTTGAAGCAGGTGATGCGGATGTGGTGGCCTTCCCTATTCCTTTAAACAACAAGCTAAAAGAAAAAGTAATCTATTGCGGACGGGAAGAGCAAGACAGCCAGGTGCTGATACAACGCTCCAATAAAGGAGATACCTTACTTACGGATGTCACCCAATTGTTGGGCAAAGATATATATGTAAAACCCGGAACCAAATACTACGAACGGTTGAAGAATCTGGACGTAGAACTGGGTGGTGGCATACACATCCATGAGATGCCGCAAGATACCATTACTTCGGAAGACTTAATCAGCATGGTTTCACAAGGTCAAATACCCTATACTATCAGTGACGAGAACATCGCCCGGCTAAATAAAACGTATTTCTGGAATATCAATGTCTCCCTAAAAATAAGCTTCCTGCAACGTTCTTCCTGGGTGGTACGCAATACCAGTCCGGAACTTGCAAAAGCTATTAACGAGTGGGCTTCGGACAAGACTGGAAATCATATTTACAAAGCATTGACCAAACGGTATTTTGAGTTAGGCAAGCAGCCCTTTTCGGCCGAACTGTCGGAAGTGAAAAACGGGCATATATCCCCATACGACGATTTATTCCGCAAATACGCAAAAAATATAGGATGGGATTGGCAACTCCTTGCTTCTATTGCTTATCAGGAGTCACGTTTCAATCCGAATGTTGTCTCATGGGCCGGTGCAGAAGGTTTAATGGGTATTATGCCGAATACAGCCAAAGCTTTAGGAGTTACTCCCCATGAACTGAAAGAGCCGGATACGGGCATCCGGACCGGAGTGGATTGTTTACGAAAGTTTCGCCAGGGCTTTAACGACATAACCGACCCTGTAGAAAAAATCAAATTCACTTTAGCTTCCTATAATGCAGGCATCGGACATATTTATGATGCACAACGGCTGGCGGAAAAGTATGGTAAGAATCCGAATGTATGGGATGATAATGTATCTGAATATATCCGCCTCAAAAACGACCCGGAATATTATAATGACCCGGTCTGCAAACACGGTTATCTCCGTGGCTCGGAAACATTCAATTACGTACGGGAAGTGATGGAACGCTACAAATATTATAAGCAGAAAACCGGACACAAGAAAACGTAAGCCTTTATTTTCCTATATTTCCTGCTATCATGTCTTTTACCAAAAGCATTACTTTCGGATGACTGACGGGAATGCCGTCCATGACTTCTTTTATTGCTTCCGTACTGATGGCAAACGAAACATCATTCGCTTCATAGATAAAACGGATATTCACGTCCGGATTGCCGGTAATAAGCATCGCTATAGTGCCCGGCAAATCTCCCCAGGGAGGACAGTCGATATGAGAGGCTATAAAAACAACTTCGATATCCGTACCCTTTCCTACTTCCGACTTAATAGACATGAAACCGCCGGTCTGGTCTGCATTCTGTTTCAGAAAGGGCAGTCCCAACCCTACTCTGCGGGTGGTACGGGTGGTGTAAAACGGATCGGTTACATGTGCCACTGTTTCCGCATTCATACCACAACCGTTATCTGCAATGTGCATGGTTATCTTATCCTGCTTCTCTTCTATATAAATAAGTATATCGGAAGCTCCGGCACGGACACTGTTGCCGGTAATATCAGTCAGGTGGAAAGACAGGTTATCCATAATTATCAGTATTATCTTAAACTTAAACCGTATATATCGAATGGCCGTTTTCTCTCCGGAAAGCCATAAGCAGGTTCTCAAAAGAAAGCTTTTCGGTTTGCCAGAAAGAATACCGGCTACCAATCTGCTCCGGGCAATGTGCATCGGAAGCAGTATATTGCGTATAATTCCGGAGATATGAATGAACGGACAGAAGTTTCTCATAACGTTCGGAATGGTTAAATTCTATGCCATCCAAAGGTAATGAAGGATCGATAAATCCCAATTGCCCTATTAAGCTGAAAGAAGGACGTTCAACATGGGCGGCAGTAAATATGCCCCCTAACCTTTTCACAGTTGCTGCAATCCGGTCGACACTCTGGTCCAATGCGGAAATAAGCAGATAAGGGGCTTCGCCCATAATTTCATTCCGGCTATTTACCCATACCTGGTCGCCAAAACGTTCCGGATTATTCGGAATCGGAGGCAGATGTTTATCCATATACGACTGGAAAGCGGACCGCGCGTCATCTGTAGGAAATAAAGCGATGCAATGAGCCTCTTCAAGCGTAGTTACTTCGGCCCCGGCAAAGACTGTTAATCCAGCTTCTGCTCCCAACTTCTGTACTTCAAGACATTGGAGCGTACTGTTATGGTCGGTAATAGCAATCGCATCGAGCCCACGGGCAAGAGCCATTTCTACTATCGCCGAAGGACTCATTTCCAAACTTCCGCAAGGAGAAAGGCAAGTATGAATATGCAGGTCCACCCGGTAAGAATTCATTTCTGTTGTAAGAGTTGATAGATTTTTCCGGTTGCTTCAAAAGCGGACATATCGGTACCTAATAGCGCAACACCCTCCGCATTTGCCTTCTGCAAAGTTTCTTCAGCAGGTGAAGCTCCATTTACAATCAGGATACCGGCAACTTCTTTCAGAGCAGCTACTGCTATAATATTAGGATGTGTCTGCATCGTTATCCATATCATACCTTCTTCGATATGTCCCATCACATCACTTAATAAATCACTTGTATAGCCATCCGCTATTTCCATATCCAAAGCGGAATCTCCACAGAACACTTTCAGATTCAATTTATTTACCAGATCATTGACCTTCATATTTAGCTCCTTTCTTATAACAGTCTTTACTTAAACGGTCTTTGCCCCATCTTTTTTCTATCAGGCGGAAAGCATGTTCCTTATCCAGTTTTCCATGTTTTTCCATATTGCGCTGCATGAATACACAATCACTGAACTGCGCCTCATGCCGGACTATATCTTCAGCCAGATTCTGGCAATTGGGAGCACCACATGCTCCGCAATCGATTCCCGGAAGATAACACATTAATTTCCGAACCTGCTCCATTTTTTTCAAAACTTCTTCTATATTTCCATCATAGGGTAATTTAGGATTAGGCTCGAGTGGGGCAATTGTAATATGTTCCTTCAAATAATCCAAAGCATATTTTGTTTCCATATCATATACCTGCGGCATTTTTTCCCGTTTCATAGAACGTTTCATTATACGCTCGGAAGTAAGGAAACGGTTTGCCACTGTCAGGATACCACCGGCACAACTACGGTCGCAGGCACGGAGCTCGAGAAAATCGACATTACGGACTTCGGTCGTTGTCTCCATCCGTTCCAGAAACTCTATTACATTATGTATCTCATCTATAGCAAGGCAACGACCGGAAAAATATTTTGCTTCTCCCCCTGTCTGGCTCCACCGCATCTCCTTTTTGGTAAGTGTCGGAGGAAGCTTACATTCGGGGATATAACCTTTCGGACGGTTTTTCAGGATGTGGTAAACCTTATTATACAAGGTATCCATATTAATAACTCCTTTAATAGCCGAATAATATCCTTGCTTTCCTTTCAATGCCGCAATCTTGGCAGCACAAGGTGTGGCGTAGAACATTCCTATTTTTTCCTGGGAGAAACCCTCTTCTTCCAATTGTTTGTGGTAATAGGTGGCTGTTGCATTAACCGGAGATTTAACCAATAAAATATTATCCACCAATGCCGGAAAACGGACTTGTATCAACCGGACAATTGCCGGACAAAAGGAACTTATAACCGGACGGTCTTCCATATTTTCCATTTGCCGCAACATTTCCCGATGAATAATATCTGCTGTAAACTCCACCTGATAGACGTGTGTAAAACCAAGTTCATACAAAGCACTGAATATTTCTTCTTCGGTCGTATATTTAGAGAATTGCCCGATAAAAACAGAAGGTATCAATACAACCCGGGCTTCATAATCGAATATTTTCTGAAAGTCATCCTGTTCTACATAGATAGCCTCTGTGGGACATACTTTCATACATTCGGCACAATCCACACACCAGTCTTTGCGAATCGTCGCTTTCCCATCGCAAATCCGTACTGCTCCGGTCGGACATTCTTTCATACAATGCGTACAACCGATACAACGTTCATTGTCTATTTGTAATGCATGGTAAAATTTCGTATTCTCCATATTTTAATCCTCAGGCTTTGAGAACCAGGTCATCATCCGGACAGTCGTTCCGACTCCGACCTTACTCTCTAGATTTAATTCATCAACATTCTTTTTCATATTCGGCAATCCCATACCGGCACCGAAACCCATTTCCCGGACAGCAGGCGAAGCAGTAGAATACCCTTCTCTCATAGCCTGTTCTATATCCTGTATGCCAGGTCCTTCATCCTGAAGCTGCATTATTATTTTATCGGCTTCCACCTCTACTAAAACGGTTCCCCGCCAAGCATGGGCAACAACATTCACCTCCGCCTCATAAAGAGCCACAACCACCCGTTTGATAATACGTGGATCAACAGACAACTGTTTCAATACTTTCTTTATCTGGCTGGAAGCATAGCCAGCCTTTGAGAAATTACCACCTTCCAATTCGAATTTGAATTGCATCTCATCTCCTCCTTCTTCTTTAATAAACAGGCAAAAGCCCTCTGCTATACAATTCGCCTACTGTGTGATATAGAGAATGGGAAGTTTCCATCAAAACCATATTATTTTCTACGGCAACTTCTATCATATCAGGAGTTACTTTCTTTCCACGGACAAAAAGTATACATGTGATATCCGCCATTTCTGCGGTCCGAATAGTTTGCATATTACATAAACCTGTGATTAAAAGGACTTCATCACAGTCAAGGGTTAACACATCGCTCATCAAATCGCTGGCGAATGCACATTGGACATCTTGGTCTGCATCACTGTCCCCACATACAACCACCGCATCTGTCAGTGCCAGAATTTGCCGTATCTTCATAATATTAAGATTATAATTACAGGCACTAATATAGAAATAATTTCTTATAGACGAGGGGTTTGAGATATTTTTTCCAAATACTCTGTCGGAGACATTTTTTCTTTTTCAGTAAAACGGCGATAAAAGCTGGAACGGGAAGTAAAACCACAGCGATACATAAGCTCTTTGATCGACATACCCGGATATAAGCCAGCCTGTGCTTTAAAATATTCCAGCCTCAAATGATTGATATATTCACTGAATCCGGTAAATCCGCTATATTGAATGGCTTTTATCAATGTACTCCGTTTAGCATTCAAATCTTTGGTCAGCTGCAAAATATTATAATCGGGATTTGTAAAGGGTTGCTGCTTCTCCATCACTTCAACCATCCTAAGATGTAATCCATAAATAAGTGGAGAAACAACCGTTTCCTGGTATTCTTCTTTCTCTTGTTGGGTAAATTCAGCCTCAACACGGGGATAAGACAAAGGGTCTTCTTTGTATATATACAAGAATGTAAAAATATCCGGGATAAAAGTAACCAAGAAAGCATAATATGTAAATATCATATCATTTGCTTTCAAAATAAACAGCAAATAAGATACCATCAATAAGAAAAAGGAAGAGATATAAAAATACATCATTGTTGTAGGCTTTCGCTTTGATATAAGCCATGTTCCGGCAAAAGGCACAAAGAAATAAATCATTGGAGTTGTCATCGACAAAATAAAATATCCTGCACGTATTTGTACGTCCAGGATACCTAAATTATCCAGTATGCCTCCAAATGAGTAAACTGGAGTAATTTTGCCATTAAAACATATATAACACAGACAAACCAGCGTTGAAAAAATAAAAGGTAAAGATAGAGTAATAAAACGTAGCGGATTCAACCACCCCGGACGCAACGATATTATAGGAACTAAGGAAAATATATGAATAAAGGAATACCATTTTAACATACGGGGGAAAATCAACAAATAATTCCTCTCCCCCAATCCATAATTATGGATGAACCGACCAAGCCATTCCAGATTATCCACCAGCATACTCAGAGAACAGACCAGAACTATCGCCCCCCACAACAATTTGATCCGGTTATCTTGAGCTCTTGATATTAATACCGTACTGAATACGATTCCGACCAAATTCAGGACTATGATAATTATCAATATGCAAAAAGAAATATCAGGCATTTATGTTCTATCTCCTCAATTCTTATCTAAAATTATAGACGACCTTTTTATATAGAAAAATCAATATTGCTGCACTATCAAAATCAACAACCGGAAGCATTTACAGGCAAAAACGATTTATAAAAAAAGACCATTTTTATCAAATTCCGGCACGCAAATATATATATTTACCTGAATATAAAGACTAAGAATGGTTATAAAACACATAAAAATCTTTTATACAATATGGCGAGACTACCCCCAAATAGTCTATATTTGCACTCATTGCAATGTAGAGATAGCAAAAACCAATCTAAAACATAGATAATACTGTTGAATATGGAAAGAAAAAGAGTCTACACATTCGGAAATGGAAAAGCCGAAGGTAAAGCAGATATGAAAAATCTGCTGGGTGGCAAAGGTGCAAACCTTGCCGAAATGAATTTAATCGGGGTACCTGTACCTCCCGGGTTCACTATTACGACAGATGTTTGTACCGAATATTATGAATTAGGTAAAGAAAAAGTAGTCGAACTACTTAAATCTGAAGTAGAAAATGCCATTGTTAACATCGAAACTTTGATGAACTCCAAGTTTGGCGATATAGAAAATCCTTTACTGGTTTCTGTTCGTTCGGGTGCACGTGCTTCCATGCCGGGTATGATGGATACAATCCTGAACCTTGGTCTGAATGACGAAGTTGTTGAAGGATTAACCCGTAAAACTGGCAATGCCCGCTTTGCTTGGGACTCTTATCGCCGTTTCGTTCAAATGTACGGAGATGTTGTTTTAGGCATGAAGCCTACAAACAAAGAAGACATCGATCCGTTTGAAGCTATCATCGAAGAAGTGAAAGAAGCCAAAGGTGTTAAGCTTGACAACGAACTGGATGTAGAAGACCTGAAGACATTGGTTAGCAAATTTAAAGCTGCTGTTAAAGCTCAAACCGGCCAGGATTTCCCGACTTGCGCTTACGAACAATTATGGGGGGCTATTTGTGCCGTATTCAATAGCTGGATGAATGAACGTGCAATCCTTTACCGTAAAATGGAAGGTATACCTGATGAATGGGGTACTGCTGTTTCCGTACAGGCTATGGTATTCGGAAATATGGGTGATAGCTCTGCTACCGGAGTTTGTTTCTCACGTGATGCAGGAAATGGTGAAGATTTATTCAATGGCGAATACTTGATTAATGCACAGGGCGAAGACGTAGTTGCCGGTATCCGCACTCCGCAGCAGATTACAAAAATCGGTTCACAGCGCTGGGCTGAACGTGCCGGTATTCCTGAAGAAGAACGCGTTGCTAAATATCCTTCCATGGAAGAAGCTATGCCGGAAATTTACAAGCAACTGGATAACCTGCAGACTAAACTGGAAGACCATTACCGCGACATGCAGGATATGGAGTTCACTGTACAGGAAGGCAAACTTTGGTTCTTGCAGACACGTAACGGAAAACGTACCGGCTCTGCTATGGTTAAAATAGCTATTGACCTGCTTCACCAAGGTATGATTGATGAAAAAACAGCCTTAAACCGTATCGAACCGAATAAACTGGATGAGCTACTTCACCCTGTATTTGATAAGCAAGCACAAAAAAGAGCCAAACTATGGGTTAAGGGTCTCCCTGCTTCTCCTGGTGCTGCTACCGGACAAATCGTATTCTTTGCCGAAGATGCTGCCAAATGGCATGCAGATGGAAAACAAGTAGTACTTGTTCGTATCGAAACATCTCCGGAAGACCTGGCAGGTATGGCAGTAGCCGAAGGTATCCTTACTGCTCGTGGTGGTATGACCTCTCATGCCGCTGTGGTTGCCCGCGGTATGGGTAAATGTTGTGTATCCGGTGCCGGCGCATTAAATATTGACTACAAAAAGAAAACGGTGGATGTCGATGGCATTACTTTCAAAGAAGGTGATTTTATTTCCATCAATGGTACAACCGGTGAAGTTTATGTAGGTCAAGTTGAAACCAAAGCAGCCGAATTATCTGAAGATTTTGCAGAACTGATGACTTTAGCCGACAAATATACGAAACTGCAGGTTCGTACAAATGCTGATACCCCACACGATGCTGCTATAGCCCGTAGTTTTGGAGCTGTAGGTATTGGATTATGCCGTACTGAACATATGTTCTTCGAAGGAGAAAAAATCAAAGCGATGCGTGAAATGATTCTGGCAGAGGATGCTGACGGACGCAAAAAAGCTTTGGCTAAAATATTACCTTACCAGAAAGAAGACTTCAAAGGTATTTTCAAAGCTATGGACGGTTGCCCGGTTACTGTTCGTCTGCTCGATCCTCCTTTGCATGAATTCGTTCCTCACGATTTAAAAGGCCAGGAAGAAATGGCTGAAACAATGGGCGTTTCCGTAAAAGAAATCCAAAAGCGTGTAGAATCTCTTTGCGAACATAACCCGATGTTAGGCCACCGTGGTTGCCGTCTGGGTAATACTTATCCTGAAATTACAGAAATGCAAACCCGTGCTATCTTGGGAGCAGCTCTGGAGTTGAAGAAAGAAGGCATCGTTACTAAACCGGAAATCATGGTTCCATTAACCGGCATTGTATATGAATTCCGGGAACAGGAAAATGTAATCCGCAAAGCTGCAGCCGAACTGTTTGAAGAAATGGGTGACAAGATTGACTTTAAAATCGGTACGATGATCGAAATTCCTCGTGCTGCCTTGACTGCAGACCGTATCGCTTCTTCTGCTGAATTCTTCTCATTCGGTACAAATGACTTGACGCAGATGACCTTTGGTTATTCCCGTGACGATATTGCTTCTTTCTTGCCGATTTATTTGGAAAAGAAGATTCTGAAAGTCGACCCGTTCCAAGTGTTGGACCAGAAAGGTGTTGGCCAGTTAATCCGTATGGCTACGGAAAAAGGCCGTGCCGTACGTCCTGATTTGAAGTGTGGTATTTGTGGCGAACATGGTGGCGAACCTTCTTCTGTAAAGTTCTGCCATAGAGTAGGCCTTAATTACGTATCCTGCTCACCGTTCCGCGTTCCGATCGCACGTATCGCAGCGGCGCAGGCAGCTATAGAAGAATAAGATTTTTATAAGATTAGATACTAATTCACAATCACTTAGGTGGATACACGCTTTACAACAGGCGTTTATCCACCTTTGTTTTTGTATGGATTGAACGAGAGCTCCTGTGTCCGTTCTCAAACATCGCATAAACAATTGCTTTGTCCATATATGTTTTTTGCCAATATACACACCTGCTCTATAAATAAGCGCGAAAGAGCTTGTGTTTCATTTTGCGATAACAAAATAAAACAAAGATCCCTTTCTATCTTTATGTCCTTCAGAGTTAGAATACGGAATAAATTATAATCCGAACTATACTTTATTGCATACATAGAGATCAGACCGATACAATCCGAATGCAATAGATAGTTTTTAAGCCCCTCTGTCGAATCCAGACAAGCACACACATTCAATTTGGAGATATCAATATCATGGTTTGATAGCGCATGTTTAATCGCCTGGTAAGTACCCGAAGAATATTCCTTTAAGACCAATGGTATTTTATAAATCTGGTCGATAGAAATAGACTCTTTTTTTAAAGAATGATTGGATATACTCGTTATAGGGATTATTCTGTCTTTCATAAAAGGAATATATCTTAGATTTCGTTCACGGGCATATCCTTCAACAATTCCAATATCTATCTGTCCCTTTATTGTCATATTTTCAATGGCTTCACTATTCGCAGCAGAAACCTGCGTTACATTAATATGAGGATATCTGTTATGGAACTCAGCAAGAAGTGGCGGGAGAATATATTGTCCGGCTGTAGCTGTAGTACCAATACGTAAAGTGCCTATCTTTTTATCACTTAATTGATACATTGTAAATAACAGATTTCCGTATTTCGATAAAATTTCATTGCTTAGCTCCAAGAACATTTCTCCTGCTGGAGTTAGTTCGACCTTACTCCCTAAGCGTTCAAATAGCCTTACTCCATAGTAATTTTCCAATTCCTGGATATTTTTACTTACTGCAGGTTGACTGATAAGTAGTTCCTTTGAAGCTTTTGTAAAATTCAGGTGCTTTGCTACACATTGAAATATCTCTAAACGAAAATCGGACATAATATTCATTCTATAAAATTATTCTACATTAAAACCGGAACTATATATTTTACCAGGAAATATCCGCCTACTATTAACCATACATATAATATAGAAGCAAGTATAAAAGGCTTCACACCAGCTTTTTTAAATTTATCTATACTGGTCTCAGCTCCCAGAGCGGTCATTGCCATTGTGAGTAAAAAAGTATCAAGTGTATTAATAAAAGACAATAAACTTGCAGGTAGTAAATTAAAAGAGTTAAAACAAATAACGCCTAAAAAACCAAGGGCAAACCAGGGGATAGATATATTTTTCACATTTCCTTTTTGAGCGGCTGCTTTTCCGGCTGCTTTGGCGACCATAAAACTAATGATCAACAAGACTGGCACCAGCATTATGACCCGGATCATTTTTACAATGATAGCAATATCCGAAATATCTTTTCCCATCGCATTTCCGGCTCCTACAGTATGAGCTACTTCATGTATAGTCGCACCGGTAAATATTCCCATTTCATTAGGGGGAAGAAGAAAGATTCCATTTCTATATAATATCGGATAAAGAAACATTGAAACCGTACCGAATATTACGACTGTTGAAACTGCAACCGCAGTTTTATAAGGTTTGATTCTAATAGCCGACTCAGCTCCTAATATTGCAGCCGCACCACATATGCCACTACCAACAGAGGTGAGCAGAGCCACACCGCGGTCCATTTTTAATATTCGCCCGATAAAAATGCCTCCATAAATAGTAGTAGTTACAATAATCGCATCAATCAAAATAGCCGGTACTCCGACAGCCAGCACATCTTGAAATGTCAATTTAAAACCATATAAGATAATACCGAGACGCAGTAACTGCTTGGAACTAAATTGTATACCTGGCACCCAAGTACTTGGGAGATTATTTCTTAAACTGTTGGCATATAACATTCCCAGAACGATACCTACAATCATTGGACTGAGTGACAGGTCTTTTATAAAATCCATTTCGCCAATGTAAAAGGCGGCACAGGAGAATAATGCGATTAATAAAACACCGTGAAGCATACTGTTTCTTTTCTCTGTAAACATCTTTTAAAGTATTTGAATTAATTTGAAAAATCTTTTTGCAAAGATGCGTCTTTTTTATGTTTCTAACTCTTTCCTTTTTTTTATACAGGATAATATATAGTTATACGGATACTGTCTCTTAATATGTATAAATGCCATAGCTTAGCAATGATAAACAATACATTTTCAACACACACCAAGAAATACAAGAGATAGCTTTAAATATCAGCCAATTATATTTTAAAAAAGTTCTTATACTAACTAAAAAAGTTCAAAATCCAGAGGATAAATCAGAAAAATACTTTTATATTTGCCAAACGAAAGACAAAACTAGCAAAGGTGGATAAACGAAAAACATAACGCTTATCCACCTTTATTTATACCCGGCTTTTACTAACTACAAAATAAAAACTTTACCAATGGTGAATTATATGGAACACATCCCAAACTACACACAGGAAAAAAAACTTCCTAAAATCCAATGTCCTTACTGTATGTCTAAAGACTTAGAAATAACCTCTAAAAGCTTTAATTTCAATAAAGGCATAACTGGTACTATCTTTGTCAAGATATTTGGAAACCTCCTTTCCGGGGAAAACAATATCATAAGTATCAAATGCCGGCATTGCAGAAAACTATTCGATATTTCTACGGAGTTTGCTAAATATTTGTAAGATGAACAAGTCATAAACTATCCGTCAAAATCAATAAAAACAGTTGTCCCCTTCCCTACCTCAGACCGGATATCCACCTTGGCACCATAACTGCTAAGGATACGCATGGAAAGACTCAGACCAATGCCATGCCCCGAATACTCACGTGTATTTGTCGCACGGTAAAATGGTTGATAAATATGTTCCAACTCTTCGGGAGGAATACCTATGCCTTTATCCGAAATCTCAAGGACGGAACCCAAAAGGCGCATTTCCACAGGGGCTTCACCAGAATATTTGCAGGCATTATTTAAAATATTTCCAATGGCGATCTTTAATAAGTGATGATTGGCTACCAAACAAAAAGCAAAATTATCCGTTGTAAACTTAACACGGTTGCCGACAAATTGCTTCAACAGGAAATCTGCCAGAAAGACTGTTTCACGGGCACTTTTCAAAATTTCCTTATCTCCATGTGAAAGGAAAAGCAAATTCTTCATCAGCTGGATAATGCGCTTGGTTTCCGATGCAATACGCCGGAGAGCCTCCTGGTATTCGGCAGGTGTACGTTCCTTCAATAAACTGATTTCACATTCACCCTGGATGGCGGTCAATGGATTATTCAACTCATGGGATGCATTACTGATAAAAGATTTCTCACTATGATAAGCTGCATCTATCCGGTTAACAATACGGGTCGCATAAAAGTAACCGGTTAAATAAATAAGTATGGAACTGATCAACAGGAATCCCAGTAATAGCCATCCGATATGTTGCTGTATATCGCCCCCATACCGATTATTGGAAACGACAACAACGATAAAATTTCCTTCATTGTCCGGATAGTAAATAGCTACGCCTAACTGCTTCCCCTGGCTAAACTTCACAATATCTCCGGTATACAGTTTCTGTATTTCTTCTGTCGTAATATAACGTGATAAGGCTGTTCGTGTATCCTCTATGCTATCGGCATTCAGCAATATTTCGGAGGTTACCGGCAAAGCTTCTTCATAATGTTTTTGTACCATAGCATAAGCATCAGCTTCCAGTTCATCTTTTTCCCAATGTTTCTGAGCAATGATATAAGCCTTTTCCGTCAGGTTGGAATAGTACAGGCGATTAATATAACCAGTTGCCACAATATAAAAGACAACGGCTGCCAAAGTAATAATACCAATGGTAACCGTCGTATAAAAAAGCGTTATTTTATTTCCTGTTTTCATTCTTCCATCATATAACCGACACCAACCACCGTATGAATTAATTTATGTTCAAAATCTTTATCTATTTTCGCTCGAAGATAATTCACATATACATCCACTACATTTGTATTCGTATCAAAATTCTTATCCCATACATCTTTCAGCAGGGTAAGACGGCTTAATGCAATTCCCTGATTTTGTATAAAATATTCCAAGAGACGATATTCCTTGACAGTCAGATCAATCATCACCTTTCCACGTATGGCGCGATGACTGGCCATATCCAGAGTCAGGTCCCCACATGCCAGGACTTTTCCGGGTTGCTCCACTCCCGAACGACGGAGCAATGCCTTGATACGTGCTTCCAGTTCCTGGAAACTAAAAGGCTTAACCAAATAATCATCCGCCCCGGCATCCAGGCCGTTTACAATATCGTCCGTTGTCCCTAAAGCTGTAAGCATAACGACCGGAGATTGATACCCATACGATTGGCGGTATTGGCGACAAAGTTGCAAACCATTCATTTTAGGCATAATTATATCCAGAATCAAGAACTGGAAATCCTCTGCCTGAATAAGATTCCACGCAGTTTCACCATCATAGGCTACCCGAACCTCATGTCCGAATTCCTGCAGTCCCCGCTCAATAAATGAAGCAATATTTACTTCATCTTCTACCAATAATATTTTTGCCATATTTTAAATCTCTGCTATGTTATGCAAATATACTGATTTTTATAACCGCCGTTGTAGTAATTTTCCTTCTTTATCAAATAACATACGACGGTAAAAAACCTCTACAATTAACGGGAATACAAAAAGGGTAAAGAACGTTGCACCTATTAATCCTCCAATAATGACGATAGCAAGCGGACGCTGGCTTTCCGAACCGATACCATGGCTCAAAGCAGCCGGCATCAAGCCTATTGCCGCCATTGAGGCTGTCATTAATACTGAACGTACCCTGGATTTGACACTCATCTTCACGGAGTCATCCAACGGATAATTATGTTTCAGATTGCTCTTAATATCCGAAATCATAATCACTCCGTTCTGTATGCAAATACCGAAAAGAGCGATAAATCCGATTCCCGCAGAAATAGAGAAATTAAAACGGGTTATCAGTAATGCCAGTATCCCTCCTACTGCGGCATAAGGAACATTCAACAAGACCAGTCCGGCATCACGCGCATTTCCAAACAACACAAACAAAATAATGAAAATAATAGCAATACTGACAGGAACAACCTGTGCCAAACGCTTAGAAGCCCGTTGCTGGTTTTCAAAATCACCGGTCCATTTCAAAGTATATCCGGAAGGTAAGTTTACTTGTTTATTTACTTTTGCCTGTGCTTCAGCTACAGCTGTACCCATATCTCGTCCACGTACTGAAAACTTCACAGCACAAAAACGGGCATGATTATCACGGTAAATAATCAATGGTCCGGTAATCGTACGGATATCGGCAAGTTCTTTAATCGGAACCATTGTTCCATCACGGGCTGGTACCAGAATTTTGCCTATTTCATCTTCACTCCGGCGGAAAGAAGATTCGTAGCGAACCATAATATTAAACTTACGTTCATCTTCATAAAGAAGAGAGGCACTTTTTCCGCCGATTGCCATTTCAATAATAGACTGAACATCCTCTTTGGCCACACCATAACGTGCCAAGCGGGATTCGCTCAGTTCAATACGAAGCTCCGGTTGCCCGATATTACGGATAACACCTAAATCCTGTATACCTTCTACCGTTTGTAACACATTAAAAATTTCAACCGCTTTCTTTTCGGATTCATATAAATCTTTCCCGAATACTTTCACGGCAATAGAACCTTTTACCCCACTGGCTGCTTCTTCCACATTATCACTGATCGGCTGGGAGAAATTAAAATCGACTCCGGGATAGATATCCAGCCGCTTCTCCATACTTTCTACCAATTCTGCTTTTGTCATTTTGCTAGCCCATTCTTTTTCAGGATAGATGTCTACATGAAATTCTATATTATAGAAACCAGTGGCATCTGTTCCATCATTCGGGCGTCCTGTCTGTGAAAGCACTTTCTTTACTTCCAGATAAGATGCCAGTTCCCGGCGCATACGGTTCGCTAACTTTACTGATTCTTCTAACGAAATACTTTGAGGTAGTGTGGCACGGACATAAATAGAACCTTCATTCAACTGAGGAAGAAATTCTGTACCCAGTAACGTAAATCCCCAAAGCCCTCCGGCTGCAAGTAACGTTGTAACACCAATTATTAATTTTTTATGGGCATGACAACGGTCGAAAACAGATGTGGTCATCCGGTTTACCAGGGTGAGGAACGGATTATGTTTTTCCCTTACATTTTTTCTCAATAACATCGATGACAGAACAGGGACCAAGGTAAGCGTAAATATTAAAGCGCCCAATAAAGCAAACCCCAAAGTATAAGCAAGCGGACTAAACATTTTCCCTTCCACTTTTTGAAAAGAGAATATAGGAACCAGTGCCGTAATGATAATCAGTTTTGAGAAAAACACTGCACGAGCACGGTCTTTTGCAGTATGCCGTATGATTCCCATTTTACTCATTACATTAAAAGCCGGCATCCCTACTTCACGTGCCTTTTTATCGAGAGCGACAAACAAACCTTCCACCATAACCACCGCACCGTCGATAATAATACCGAAGTCTATTGCTCCCATCGATAGCAGATTGGCGCTCATCCCCATTGCCCGCAAACAAATAAAGGCGAAGAGTAGCGCCAACGGGATAATGATAGACACTATCACCGTTGTACGCCAATCCGCCATAAAGACCAACACAATGAACGTTACCAATAATATACCTTCTACCAAATTATGGGTTACCGTATGTACAGCAAGGTCAACTAAATCTTCCCTGTCATAGAATGGGAGAATCTGCACATCTTCCGGAAGAGAATGTTCCTGTATATCGGCTATTTTATCTTTCAGAGCAGCGATAACCTCACTGGGATTTTCTCCCTTACGCATAACAACGATGCCTTGTACAACATCATCCTCTTCCATACGTCCGACCTGTCCAAGCCGGGGCAGGCAGGATTCATGGACATCAGCCAGATTCTTCACTAAGATAGGTGTGCCATTGATATTCTTGACCACTATATTTTCTATTTCCTTGATATCATTAATCAAACCGATACCACGTACCACATATGCCTGCGAACTCTTCGTTATCACATCGCCACCTACATTAATATTACTTTTGGATATGGCATCAAACAGTTCCAAAGATGTAACACCATAATTTATCAGTTGATTCGGATTTACACTTACTTCAAAAGTTTTGACCTCACCTCCGAAACTGACAATATCCGCCACTCCGGGTACAGCCCTTAGTTTACGTTCTATAACCCAATCCTGATAGGTCTTCAATTCCCTTACAGACCGCTTGCCGCTACGCAGAGTATAACGGAATATTTCTCCGGTCGGCCCATATAATGGTTGCACTTCGGGAGTAACCCCTTCCGGCAGGTCAGCATCATTCAACAGATTATAAACTTGCTGGCGGGCATAAAAGTCGTCTACATGATCATCAAACATCACATTTATTACCGAAAGTCCGAATAAAGTAGTACTACGGATATCCGTTTTCTTCTGTACCGGATTCATTGCTATTTCAATCGGTATGGTAATAAATTTTTCTATCTCTTCCGCACTGCGTCCGGGCCATTGGGTAATAATCGTCACTTTTGTATTCGTTACGTCCGGAAAGGCATCAACCGGCGTATGTATAAAGCTGACGGCACCTGCTATAATAGCTATTGTAGTCAGGAAAAAAATAAAAAACTTGTTCTTTAAAGAGAACGCTATAATATTATCTATAAAGGAATGCATTTTCAGATTTATTTAAGGGCATTATACAATAAGATTGCATTCTCGTGAATAACCCTGTCGCCTGCCTTCAGACTGGATTTCAGGAAGCAGCATTTATCTGTTTGCCTCAATACGGCAACTTGCCGTATTTGCAAGACTTCTCCATCTCCCACAAGAATTACATATTGTTTGCCATCATCAAAAATAACGGCACGTGCCGGAATGCATGGAACAACTTCCCCCTCGATCCGGCATTGTACATATACATTAGTAAACATACCCGGTTTCAATAAGTAATCTTTATTATTCAAACGAACGCGTACTTTCATCGTTTTGCTCTCGTCATCCAAGATGTTGTATACCTTATCTATCTGTCCGGTAAACTCTTTACCTTTACCATATGCCAATGTAGTGATACGAACATCCGCCCCTTCCTTCACTTTGCTAATATCGCCTTCATATACATCCGCCATTACCCATACGTCGCCGAGACCGGAAACAGTAAACATTTCATCATCACGATCCGAACGTATCTGCATGTTTTTGCTGATGTTCTTATTGATAACAAAACCGGAAACCGGAGACTTCACTTCATAAGTAGAGTTTCCGGTGATATGATTAATGGAATAAACCTCCTTAATTCTTTTTTGTTCGGCAAGAGCATTTGCTGCTTCCTGTTCTGCCTGAAGCACATCACGGTCCGATGCCATGCCACTGCGGAACATATCACGAACTGCACCCAAATTACGTTTTGCAAGTAGCACCTGTTGTTCCGCTTCTTTCTCCTGTTTCTCAAAATCAGCGACTTCGCTACTACGTATTACTGCCAAAACATCTCCTTTTTTAATAAAATCTCCGGTTTCGACATTTACTTCGGTTATAGTTCCTCCGAATATGGGATACACATGGGCTACACGTTCGGCATCAAAGGTAACCTTTCCATTCAATAACAATTCGTTATTCGGAATCACTTCCTGTACTGTATCAATAGATACAATTTGTTTCAGGCTATCAGTTAATAATATTTGTTGTACACTTTCCTGTTTTACCGTTTGTTTTCCACAACCGCACAATAAAGGGAAAAGTAAAAGAAATATCTGCAGGTTCTTATTTGTCATATCATTCATTTTAAACAATTCTATTCCGATTAAGATTAATATTTGAAAACATCGCTTCCGGTCACTGTATTTATATTTTCTACTGCCATCAATACATTTTTCCGGGTTTCATATAATTGAAGGCAAGTTTCTTTGTAACTCTGATAATAGTCCACAAATTCCAACAGGCTGATATTCCGCTTTTGGAAACTACTGTTTACCCCTTCTATAATTATCGTGAAGTTCTTTTCTAATTCATCATTTGAAGAATGATAAAGAGTTAAAGCTTTTTCCAATCGGGTATATGCAGTAAAGAGTTCATGCTCTGCCTGCTGCCGGGCATATAACTCCCTGTTACTGTTTTGTAAAACAGATAAGCGGGCAGCCTTAATATTCCCTTGGTTCCGGTTAAAGATTGGAATGGAAACATTTACCCCTATTGCAAAATATTTATTACAAAAATTACCAGCTCTGTCGAAACTTCCAGTCACGCTGACTTCCGGGAAAGCCAGAGACTTCTGAAGTTTGACATCTGCTTGCGAAGCCCGGATGCCGGCCTGTATCAATTTCATATCAGGGCGAACCGACATCCGGTCATTCAACTCGGCAAAAGATACCACCCGGGTATCTATTTTGCCTAACACATTCTCATCAAGTAACGGTTCAAAAGACTCATCATTGGATAAACCTAATAATAATTTTAAATCACCTTGCAAAGCTACAATTTCATTATCGGCAGTATTCCTTTCCTGACAGAGTGAAAGTAAAAGAGCCTCGATACGGGATTTCTCCAGTAAAGAAATATTCCCTTTCTCATTCTGATCTTTGTATACTTCCAACAATTTCTTTATATAGTTGATTTCCTTATCATAAACAATAAGGGATTTCCGGGAATAATACAAATCGATAAACTTCGTTTTTAACTCATTCCGGAGTGTCCGCAATACCTCTTCAAACTGGTATGTTGCCATTTCCTTGTTTATCTTCTCCAGCTTTATCCGGTTATTCCGCTGACCGGCGATATAGATAAGTTGCTCTATGCCAACAACAGCTTCCCCTTCCGGACCTACGTCGAAATATTTCCCGTTGTTTCGATTGTAGACGTTCTGCTCCAATGTGAGCACCGGATTTTCAAATAGTTTTGCCTGTATAACCTGTGCCTCAGCCATATCTATATTATAACGTTCGGCAATAAGATGAAGGTTACAAGTTGAAAACCGCTCCACTGCATCCTGCAACGAAAGTTTGACAACCTGAATCTGTGCATTGGCGTTCAAAGAGCAAAACACAAAAAATAGCAAGAAAATACGTTTGTACATTTGTTTATCAATTTTTGCAGACAAAAATACAAGCCATGCTTCTGCCAGCCGTGTATATCCGGTTAGAATGCTCTTAGCTGGTATTAAAAAATAATTAGAAAAGAATCCGACTAATTATTAAAGGCTTGTTTTTCATCCGCAAAACAATTACATTTGTAGAAATAAAAAACTATTACTATACCTTTTAATCACATTTAGAAAACCAATGAGTACGAGAAAAAAAATAAGAAAGGTGAGCCTGTTAGCTTTTTTAGGCTTTATTTGTTGCCTGTTTATCTGGTTCTATTCAGAGAAGAGAAAGTACCTGATAAATGGGGAGTGTAGATATACAGTTGCAACTTGTAAGTATACAAACAATTCACCGACTGCAAAAAGTCTATTTTATTTTGAAGTAAACGGAAAACAGTATCCTACAATTGCATCTACTGTAAAAGTTAAATATCCAGTCTACAAACCGACTCGTTTACTTATCAAATATTCAGTAAAAAATCCGAACTGGAGTGAGGTTGTAAAATGTGAAGTTCCTTCCTGGGTATCCATTATCCCGGAAAACGGTTGGGAAAAATATCCTCCCGCAATCAATTGGGATGGTACAGTTCTGGATGCGAAATTAAAATAATCATTTCTTTATACGCAACTCATAAGCAGGAACAGGCTGCAAATGCCGCGTATCCAAGAAAAGCATTTTAGGATACACCAAGTCCAGTACACGTAAATCGAATTTACCGGGTACAACTTCTATCCTGACACGCGTAATTCCTTTTTTCTTGAAATCGAGAATTTCGGCAGCCCTGCCCGAGACATCAATAATGCGTCCTCTCCGGCGAGGGCCACGATCTGTAACGCAGACTATCACGGTCTTCATATTGGAAAGATTAGTCACTCTCAAAAAAGTTCCGAAAGGGAGCGTACGATGGGCTGCAACCAATTCATCCTGGTCGTGAATACGTCCGCTGGAAGATTTCCTGCCATGGAAACGGTTATGGTAATAAGAAGCAAGCCCTTCCTCCTGGCTCCACATCTTTTCTGTGCTTTGAATAGCAAATAGAATTAAAAAGATATGTACCAAGCGGAAGGGCATACACGTTATATTTGATTTACTCTACAAAGATAACGTTTTATTTTTTATTGTAATAACTGGCCCTTGTATTCGCCTGTCAATGTATTTAAGAAAGATACAATCTTAGCAGTTTCCACATCTGAAATGTTCTTACCTATCTGGAACTGGTGCATGATTCGAATGGCATCTTCAACAGAAGCGACAGAACCATCGTGCATATACGGAGGTGTAATCATTACGTTACGTAATGTCGGAGTTTTGAACTTATGCAAATCCTGTTCATTGTTTGTAAAGGCAAAACGTCCCTTATCGCCATCAGTCAGACCGGTTCCGCGATAATCGAAATAACTCATCTTTATACCCATATATTCAAATGACTGTCCACCTATATTCACACCAGTGTGGCAAGTGGCGCATTTATTATCTTTGAATAATTGATAGCCTTCCAATTCCTCAGCGGTAAGAGCCCCCTTATCACCCATCAGATATTTATCAAAACGGCTCGGCGTAAGCAATGTTTTTTCAAATTCAGCAATCGCATCTGTAATGGTAGATTGATTGAAACCTTCCGGATAAACTTCAAGGAAACGTTTACTCAATTCTTTATCTTCCGCCAGTTTAGCAGATATTTCATCAAATGAATGGCTGCCCATTTCCACCGGATTCAATGGAGGACCGGCTGCCTGTTCTTTTAAATCGGCGGCACGTCCATCCCAAAACTGCATAAAGTTCAAGGCAGCATTATAAACAGTCGGAGCGTTCACACCACCAAACTGGCCATTTATTCCTTCTGAGTATTGTTTACGGTCTACTCCACCAGTATTCAAACCGTGACAAGTGGCACAGGAAATTGTATTATCAAAAGAAAGGCGTGTGTCGTGATACAAATCAAAACCTAAGGCAACTTTAGCCGGATCTGTAGGCAAAGAAGCCATTAGTGGTTGCAAAGGTTCATTTTCAAACTCTGCATCAACAGTCGGAGTAGTAAACCGATTCTTACGCACATCTTTCGCCCATGCAATGATAGTCGCTTTTTCATCACTGTTCAAACTGGTTCCCCAGTGGATTGCTGTAAATTTAGCAGGAGGCATACTGCCACTAAGAGCCGTATTTTCCACTTTTGCCATATCAACTTCAGATACAGGCTGACCATTTTCAAGAGCATTCACCATATCTGTAAGATCCAGATAACGAGTCCCCTCCAACATATCGGCCTTTACAACCGGACCTATTACAGGGAATTTGGCATAGAACGGACCTGCTGCCGTTGCAGAATGGCATTCCAAACATCCGTTTTCACGGATAATAGATGCAACCTGCTTTGCTGGATTATCCGCATACTTCTTGTATTCGGAAGAACAAGAAGGCATAACAAAAGCCAACGTAAGCAGACCAATTGGTAAAACCGCCTTTTTACTAATAGTGTTAAGCATAAATATTGGTTTATTTAGATTTATTTGGACACAAATTTAGATATTTTTACGAATACGGGTCGATGAATCGAATAAGTATTATCTATCGAGAGATAAGATTTATCTATTCAAAATTGATTTTCAGGCATTTTTTATCTACAAGGATAAGAGAATAAACAAAATTACCGGATAGTTTCAAAAAATTTCAAAGGAGATGTGCCAAAACGATTTTATCATTATGTAAGCAGTCCTATACTTTTGACACATCCTAAACTCAGATTTCCAAGTTGAGCAACTCAGACATCCGAGTCGTACGACTCAGACTTCCAGGTCGTGCAATCCGTAAATCCGTGTCTGAAAGGAAGTATTAAAATCGTTTTGACACATTCCCCTTTGAAACTATTATTTATATATTATTTCTTATTTCCATATCCTGGATTCTGCTCCAACAAATTATTAGCGCCAATTATACTATAATGTATAGGGAAACGATTAAAGTTTGCATTATTAGTTGCCTTATGGTCCCACCAGTTTTCTGTAACATAGGCATCCCAACGAATCAAATCCGTACGGCGACGTCCTTCGGCAAGGAATTCCTGCATCCACTCCTTCAACATACGGTATTTATCCAGATTAGCTGCCGTTACAGGATCCGGATCATTCCCATTTTCGAAATAACGTTTACGCACTTCGTTAATAAGGTCGGCGGCACCTTGATTATCTCCTGCACGCATTTTACATTCGGCAAGCATATAATAGATTTCAGCAAGACGGATAATAGGAACATCCGGGTCGAACATCCGGTTAAATTCATCTTGGTTAGGACGGGGACTACGTTTAGTAACGCGGACTCCCGAATTTTCCTCAGCAGTGCCTATGTTGGAAGGAAGTTCGGATGCAGAAGCGTATTCTGTGCCTACTTTAGAAAAATAAGCAATCTGGTCACGTTCGAAAATAATCTGGTCTTTATATTCACGGTCGCCTTTACATACCCAATCCGGATGCAGTGGGTTACGAAGTTCGCCAATAATAAACATACCCCGGTATTTACCATTGCCTGTATACACATACAATTGCTTACGTACATCAGCAGCATTGAAGGTTTCATATGGATTACCCACATTAAACTGGTACAGGTTACCTTCCGGATCACGGCTCGGTATCAGACAACAACCATTATTAGAACCGGAATCCTTCAAACCTCCCAAATAATTTTTGAAGTTGTAAGGAACCATATACGACCAGTACATGCCATCTGTTTCCAACTTTGCATTCTGGCTGGGAACAGACCAAATAATCTCCGGACAAGTCTCATTGTCAAAACCAAAGATATTAGTCCAATCCGTATCCAGCTTATAGGCACCATACTTGCCATTGATAATATCTTCGCAAATCCGGGCCGCCTCCGCATACATTTCTTTTCCGATATACGGTTTGGCATTAAAGTACAGCCGGGCAAGCAAAGCTGCTCCTGCAGCACGATGAATACTGCCGTTTTCCATCGCTCCCATCTGTTCTTTCAACGGTAAATAAGGAATAGCCTGTGTCAACAGGGAATCGATAAAATTAAATGTTTCCTGTGCAGTGGAACGTCCTTTCACTGCACTTTGTGTCGTTGTATACAAAGGGACACCTCCAAAGAAGTCTAATCCGTCCAAATAAAAAGAAGCGACTAATGTTTTTTGTTGATGCATCATAGATTCACGTACACCTTTTTCGAAGCCCAATTTATCAAAATCTACTTCCGACAGGTCTTCCATAGCATCCCATGCCAACGCAATTCCCATAGAAAAATTCGTCCAACCCGTTTCCACCATAGTCATATCTTCCGTATACTCATGATGATGGAACTTTTGGTATACTCCTCCGTTATACCAGTCGCTACCACGTGTCGGCAAGCAAAATTCATCAGTTCCCAACTCCTGCATCATCCAGCGGGGAGCATCATGTCCTACATACCATCGCCAGTGAGTAAAAGGGCGGTTAAAGCGTTCCCATACTGCATCCTGTGAAGTATAGAATGTTTCCGGAACAACTTGCGAATAAAAAGTAGGGTCTATGTTACAGGATGTTCCCATCACTAAACACATGGCACCCGATACTATCAATTTGAATATTTTATTGTTTTCCATTTTCTTAATCTGTTTTTAGAATGTTACCTGAAGACCTAAGGTATAAGTACGGACCTGTGGATAGATCCCTTTATGTTTGTCATTACTATCTGTCCAGAAAGTATCAGTGCCTTGGTCCCATCCGGAGATATTTACTTCCGGATTCGTTCCGCTATAGCCGGTGATAGTACATACGTTACCTACAGTTCCGTACACACGGAGACGGTCTACAAACTTCGTATACTTCTTCAATGGCAAAGTATATCCTAAAGTGATGGCATCAATCTTCAGGAATGTTCCGTCTTCCAGATAATAATCGCAAATCTGTTTTTCGCCGCGGATATGGTTGAACTTACCATAAGCATCCTTCAATACGTTACAGTTGTCGATTCCCTGGATACCGAAATACATATTCACTGCATTGTAAACGTCAAACTTAATCCAACTTCTCATATTAACTCCCAAATCCCAGTCTTTATAAGAAAGGGTATGGTTCCAGGCAAGAATTACTTTAGGAACATAGTTACCCATATACTGTTTGTCATTTTCCGTTTTATCTTTAGCGTTGATTACCTCACCGTTTTTATTATATAACTGAAATTGCCCGTCTTCTGTAAAACCTGCGAATTTCCAGAGATAAAAAGAACCGATAGTGGAACCTTCTTCCATGCGGGCTGCATCACCGGGAGAACCGGGGGCAGGGAAACCGTTTCCATTATAATAGGTATTGTTGCCCCATAAAGTAAGAATT
>UQLN01000052.1 GCA_900541965.1 uncultured Parabacteroides sp.
AGACAAAAGACGTAACCTATCAGATTCCTTTCAAACAGCCTACAGCCGATGGCGGTTCGGTCGCGCTTGAAATCAATAACAACCATAGATATACTATTGGCATCACAAAAGCTGACGAATATAAATTGGACTTCACATTGGACGTAGCCGAATGGGATGAGGGCGGCGATATAGATGGTCTGGACCCTACAGCAGGTTCAGGCAGTTTTACTTTCGACCCAGACGGTTTGGCTAATGCGGCAACCATTTACGATGCCGATACGAAAACGGTAAAGATGGTCCTCGGTATGAACAGTAAATTCTCTCTTGGTACCACTGCTAATTCGACGATGTCTTATGCCATCCGGTATGCAGGTAACAATAAGAACTGCGACTGGCTGAATGTGGAAGAAGACCCTTCAACCAAGGCTGCAACCACTTCCACCATGTCCGGCACGGAACATAAGTACATTATCTCCATGAAGGCGGATTATACCGGAGGTATTTACCCACGTGGAATCATCCGTTTTATTAATGATGCTACCGGAGAGAGCAATACGCTTCTTGTAGACCCGTTGTCTTTTGTTCCTGAACTTACCCAGTCTGCATCTGACGGGACAAGCAGTTTTGCAGATAATAAACTGACTTTGAAAGCTGTTTCTTCTGTCGAGGTTCCTTCTGTTACGCTTACGGTGGATTGTAAGGGTGGCAGTAAATTGGTAGACCTACCGGAGTGGATGACTGTAGATAAAACGGAAAGCGATTTGGATACGGATACTTACAAATTTGAAGTAAAAGTAGATAAAAATGGTTTCCCCACAACCAATCCAGGCAAACTGACGCTTAAGTTCCAGCATAAACAGGATGCCTTGAAGGAAATCCCTGTTATTTTATCTATAGAAGATGAACCATCGCTGGCAATCACTGGCGGTGTCACTAAGGATGATGATGCCAAAACATTGCGGATAAACCCGACAGGCGGAACCCGGACTTTCAGTATTGTTATAAAATCTTTGTTTGAATCCACTCCTGTAAGTAGCGAGTATGATGTTACCTATGGAACCACCCAAAACTGGTTGACTGGAACTGATGCCACCAGTGTTGTAAACAACCGCCGCCAATATACTTATACCGGAAGCGTTGCTGCCGCTTCGGGAAGTGATGCTGCATATCAGGCGCATAAAGCCAACCTAAAAATCTCTGTACCCGGTCAGGAAGTCAAAACATATGGTTTTTACCGTAGTGCCAATACGGTCACTTATCCAGTCAGCGATACGAAACAGTATACAGGCATCCAAATGACGGGAAAAGACGGTAAAACCTATTATTGGTCTCCTGTGAATTTGGGTGCTACCGAGATACCTACCACTGTTCCGTCTGCTTCTTCAACAGCCGGTGGTACAAATGACATTACATCCACTTGCGGTCTGTTGTATCAGTGGGGCCGTCAATATGGATTCACAAATACCAACAATAGTAATATCACCAATGCGGAAAAGTTTGATGGTAAAACCGACCCGTTAGGCTTCCCTACGGGCGAGGGTGCTCTTGCCGATATGAGCCCATGGGACAAAAAGTTTATCGTACGCAGTGGTTCTAATCCAAATACCCGGTATAACTGGTTGCGTTTCGAAGCTGGTACGGATAATCCTGTCGCTTCTGCTATGGTTGATGATGCCTGGTATCAGAAATTATGGAACCTTGACGAGGTAGCCAGTACTACTGTCGATGCCACAAAGACGGCCCGTAAAACTCCTTATGATCCTTGCCCTGCCGGTTGGCGTGTTCCTACTATGGCTGAATGGGTTGCTATAGGTGCTGATAATTCCAGTACCGGTAAAAGTTGGGATAGTTCCACTCACTTAATGAGCATCAATGCCGCTACTGGTCCTAAGTTTATTTTGACTGCCGCGGGGTATCGGTACAGCGGTGACGGCCTGTCCGGCAGTCAGGGTGGCAACGGCTACTATTGGTCGTCATCAGTTCCGTCCGGGAATATCAGCGCAAGTCGCGTGACCTTCAGCAGTGCTACGCTGTCCACAGGTACAGACGATCGAGCAAACGGTTTCCCCATTAGGTGTATCCAAGAATAAAAAGGCCCTACCTTCATATTTAAAACCTCTATAAACAAAACGGGAGCATGTGTCTTTTTAATCCATGCTCCCGTTCTTCATATTTATCAGCCGTTTATTTCACCAAATCTATTTCCTCCAATAAATAGCCTGCTCCGGCATACTTATCTATTAAGAAGAGAACGTAACGAATATCAACGATGATACTACGCTGGTAATCCGGCAGGTATTGGATATCGCCACCCACTCCTTCCCAGTTACGGTCGAAGTTTATACCTATCAGTTCTCCATTGCCGTTCATTACCGGGCTACCGGAGTTTCCGCCTGTGGAATGGGTCGTTGCACAGAAAGCTACCGGCATCTTGCCATTAGACATCCCATAACGGCCAAAGTCTTTCGCTGTATAAAGCTCTTTTAAACGTGCAGGAACCACAAACTCCCAGTTGGTGGAATCCTCTTTTTCCATGACACCATCCAAAGTGGTCTGGCAACCGTAATAATCGCAATCGCGCGGGCTATATCCTTTTACCTGTCCGTAAGTCAGACGAAGGGAGAAGTTTGCATCCGGGAAATTAGCCTTATCACCATACATGGCAAGCAATCCCTTTACATAAGTACGGTGTGCAATGGCATATCCGGCATCAAAACCTTTCAGCGAAGCATCCAAAGCGTTCTTTTCATCCTGCACAGATTTTGCAAACTGTATCATCGGGTCGTTTTCCAATGCCTTAACGGAAGGATGCGCTTTAAACTTATTGAAGTTATCTTCACTGCCATAGATGGATTTGTCGAACAGGTAATCCACAAAGCGGTCTGCATCCCCTTTGAACTTCTTATCTATCAGGGCAAAATAGGCTGGTTGCTTCTTAGGCGTAATCAGACGGCGGTACTCTTTCAGCATTACTTTGGCAATCTTCCTGTCTACCTCCGGAGAATAATCCTTATTGGCAAAACGGTGATATGCCATATCCAACAGGCGAACCTGTTTCTCTTTCTCACTTTTGTCTTTACCTTTCAAAGCATCGAGAACAGACTGTACATCAGTCGGTACTCTGCTAAATTCGATTCCTCGCAGAATCGCTTCATCCAGCATCCAGCTGCGGAAACGGAGGTCTTTGCGGTCTGAAACAATTTGCTCCAATGTCAGCAAGGCTTCCTGATAATTCGGTTCGCAAACTTTTTTAGACCAGGCAATCAGTCTGTCCTGTTCCTCTTTCTTTACTTGTTCGAAATTACGCTTGTTGATAGCCCAGTTGCTACCGATTGCATTTTTATATGCGTTGGTCGAACCGGCATACTTGCTGGAATACTGGATACGGACGGACGGGTCCTTCAGCATTTCTTCCAGCATCACCTTCTGACGTAAATCGCGGATATTGATGCGCACGGCATTGTCTATATCGCGACGTTCGGCTACTTCCCAGGAAGTATAATATTTGTTTGTCCGTCCGGGAAACCCCATCATCATGGCATAATCGTCTTCCTGAACGCCGTTGATAGAGATTTTGAACCAGCGTTTTGAACGCAACGGTACATTCTTGTCTGAATATTCAGCCGGGTTGCCATTGACATCGGCATACACACGGAATACGGAAAAGTCACCCGTATGGCGCGGCCACATCCAGTTGTCCGTATCGGCACCGAATTTACCGATAGATGAAGGAGGAGCACCTACCAAACGGATATCCGAATAGATTTTCTTTGTGAACATATAGTACACATTACCGCCGTAGAAGGCTTTGATTTCCACTTCCGTTCCGGGATTATCCTGCAGGAATTTTTCGCCGACTTTCTCCTTGGCAAGACCGTTCAGGTATTTAGGGGAAAGGAAGTTCATGCTATTCGGGTCGGTATCCTTTTCCAGTTCTTTCTTTACATAATCCGTCACGTCTTCTATCTTGTCGATAAATGTAACAGTAAGCCCCGGATTAGGCAGTTCCTCGGCACGGGATTTCGCCCAAAAGCCATCTGTCAGGTAGTCGTGTTCCAACGAGCTATGCTGTTGTATCTGGCTGTACCCGCAATGGTGGTTGGTAAGGAGCAGTCCGTCCGGGGAAACGATTTCGCCCGTACAGCCGCCGCCAAATATAACTACAGCATCTTTCAGGGACGCCGAATCGGGACTGTAAATATCATAATCCTGCAATTTCAATCCTAAAGCCTGCATCTCTGGCAGTTTCTGCTGCTTTAACAAGGGCAACAGCCACATTCCCTCATCTGCTACAGCCGGTAATCCCAGAATAGCAGCTGCGAGGGTTATCATAAATTTTTTCTTCATGGTGTTTATCATTATTTTGTTTTCAAATCATTTCCATTCACTGTACGGATGCTTGGTTAGCATCGAGTTGTAATACCGGCGGTCGCCACTCACTTCTTCGCCCAACCATTCCGGCTTATCAAATGCTTCATCTTCCGAAGTCAATTCGATTTCTGCCATAACCAGCCCTTCGTTTGCCCCGTGAAATACATCCACTTCCCACAAATGCCCCCCGCAAGGGACTAAATGACGGACTTTATCGATGGCTCCGGGTTCGCAAAGTGCCAGTAGCTTTTCTGCATCGGCAAGTGGTATTTCCTGTTCGAACTCATAACGGCTCAAGCCTTTTTCGTCGGAGGGACCTTTAATCGTCAGGAAACCTTCCTCTCCGCGAATACGGATACGGACAGTCCGTCCCGGTTGGGAACAGATGTATCCCTGCACAATACGCTGTGCACTGGATACTTCCCTGCTGAAATCGCCACAGACCAGAAATTTCCGTTCTATTTCCGTTGCCATCTTCTACTTTATAGTAACCATGGTTGCACCAAAGCCATATTCCCTGAAGGAAGCATCCTGATAGTAATGCTGCTTATAGCGGGTTTTCAGTTCCTTTTCTATCGCTTTCCGGAGTACGCCGTCTCCTTTGCCGTGGATAAAAACAATTTTCTGCCCTTTGTTTCCGGCATACTTCGCGAGTATTTCATGGAACTTCTCCAACTGGTAGGTCAGCATATCGGCATTGCTTAATCCGTTGGTATTATCCAGTAGCTGGTTGATATGGAGGTCTACTTCCAGAATCGGGCTATCCGCTTTTTTCTTTACAATACTTTGCGGGGCACGACGTTCTTCCCGGGCTTTCTGATACATGGCTTCCTGTAATTCGGTAGCGGAGACCAACAGTTCTTTTTCTGGGACATCCTGACGGACGATAGGATACAGTAAGGCGTCTTCTTCAAAGTAATCGTTCTCCATAAAACAATGCTGCTTATAGAACTTGACCGTATCGATACGCAATTCTACGGAAACGGCATTCTTCAACATGAACGGTTTATCTTTCTTATAGGCAATAAGCTGGATACATATCCGTTCCAGTTCATTCAGGGTTTCCTTTTCAAATTCTTCCATGAATATTTTGGTATTCGGCTCTATGATACCGCTATAACGGATTATCCAACTATTATTCTGCCGGCTCATATAATTGAACATCAGGTAATAATTGCTGTCGTTTACGAAATAAGCCTCATAACCGCTATCCTGTACGACTTTCGACAGGTCGAGGGGGAGATAAGCCAGATAGACGTTCAGGCGCTCGCCTTCAACAGTCTCTTCTACTTTTTCCTCTACCGGTTCCGGTTTCTTCGGTTGCGCTACAGACTGTGTAACGACCTCCGGTTTCGGTTTGTTCGAACTACGTACCTGCATGCCGCCTTCTTCCACAACCACACATTCGCGAAGCAATGCCGGTACTTCAAAACCGTCTTCATCTTCAACCAGCACCTGGTCTTTTCCTTTAAAACTGCGAACAATGCCGCCGCCGGTAGTATTGAGGAAACGTATCTTATCTCCTATTTTGATATTACTCATAATTCTTTGGCTTTTAATTAACGTACAAAAATAGAGAAAAAGAAATTCCTGTCCAAAAGAGGTCCGTCTTTATGAAAAGTTTACAGATTCGCCCAACCCTTACGGCGACCGACAGGAATAAATTCGTACTTTTGCAGCCGGACTGGCAAAACGGCCCTATATATTATCGAATGATCATGGTTACAGCTACTCAACAAATACGCATCGAAGAATTTGATTATCCGTTGCCCGACGAACGGATCGCCAAATTTCCTCTGCCCAAACGGGATGAATCCAAACTGCTTCTTTACCGCAACGGAACGGTCAGTGAAAGCATTTTCAAGAATATAACCGATTACCTGCCGGAAGGCTCGCTGATGGTGTTCAACAACACACGGGTGATTCAGGCTCGCTTGCTCTTTAAAAAGCAGACCGGCGCACAGATAGAGGTATTCTGCCTCGAACCGGTAGAACCTCACGACTATGCACTTGTCTTCCAACAGACGGAACGTTGTAGCTGGACTTGCCTGGTCGGAAACCTGAAGAAATGGAAAGAGGGTGTACTGAACAGGGAGATTGCCATCAATGGGGAAACGGTTGTTTTGACTGCCGAGAAAAAGAAAACCTGTGGAGACAGCCATCTGATTGAATTTAGTTGGAACCATCCGACTTATACTTTTGCCGATATTCTGGATGCGGCAGGTATTTTACCTATCCCGCCTTATCTTCACCGGGAGACTGAAAAAAGCGACCTGCAAACCTATCAAACGGTTTATTCCAAGATAAAAGGGTCTGTTGCCGCACCGACAGCAGGACTCCACTTTACCCCGGAAGTACTGGCAGACCTCGATGCAAAAGGTTTCGGCCGGGAAGAAGTAACCTTGCATGTTGGTGCCGGGACTTTCAAGCCTGTTAAAAGCGATACGATAGAGGGACACGAGATGCACACGGAATTTATTTCCGTACGCCGCAGTTCCATCCGACGGATAAAAGAGAATATCAGAAAAATCATTGCCGTAGGCACCACCTCGGTCCGCACACTGGAAAGCCTTTATTATATGGGTGTCACACTGGCTGACAATCCGGATGCGACAGCCGATGATCTGGTTGTCAAACAATGGATGCCATATGAAGAGAAAAATAACCGTCTGACTCCGGAAGAGGCGTTACAGAATATTCTGGACTATCTGGACCGCCACCACACAGAGACATTAATAACAGCCACCCAGATAATTATAGCTCCGGGCTACCAGTTCAAGATTGTACGGGGTATCGTAACCAACTTCCACCAGCCCAAAAGCACTTTACTGCTTCTGATTTCCGCCTTTGTAGACGGTAACTGGAAGCGCATTTACGACTATGCCTTATCGCATGATTTCCGTTTTCTGAGTTATGGGGATAGTTCGCTACTTTTATAAAAGAGATAATAAAGAACTACAGATGATCCATTAATAACTGTGCCGTTCTATCATTTCCATTTATCCATGGATGAATACCTTTAAATTCAAAATGGTTAAAACAACACTCTATAAAAAATATGAGACAGTTCTATTGGCTGTAATTTCTATTATAGGAGGATTTTACATAGATGCTTATTATTCTTCTTTCATGCCGGATTTCGACATTGGTTTTTATGAAGCTTTTGCTTCTTTTAGATGTTGGATATTGATTCTTATATTATGGGGTATTGAGACCATACTACTTTATATAGTAAAAAAACACATCGATAATAAAAACAGCAGACAACTGCTCTCCATAGCCATAATGGTAATTTATTGGCTGATTATATGGAGCTTCTGCTACTATCAATACCTTATCAAAGCCACACAGGACTGGAATGATATGATGAATGGGAATATAGGGTAATAAAGCAGAACCTATTCAAGAATATTTTTTACTCTTTCATAATAAAAGAGGCAACAATCCGTTCTTAATAGAAAACAGCAACGAAATTCTCCATGAAACGATTTTCTATTTTTATCGGATGTATACTTTTTTCCCTTTCGGCATGCCAATCCTACCGGTTGAATAAAGCCGATAGGAAAATGAAATCAGGTGAATATTATGAGGCCTCTCTCCTTTTCAAAAAGATATATGCCAAAGCCTCTCCTCATAAACGAACTTTCCGAAGTTCTATTGCCTATAAATTAGGAGATTGCTACCGGCTGGTAAACAGAACGCAACAAGCCATTCATGCTTATCGTCAAGCGCTCAAACATAATACATCCGATAGTTGCCTCCTTTTATATCTGGCACAAATGTACCAGAAGAATGGCCAATATAAAGATGCCATTAACTATTACGACCGTTATCTCCTATCCGATACCTGTAGCCAACTGGCAAAAAACGGTATCACCGGCAGCAAAAAGGCCCCGGATTGGTTACTGCATCCAACCCGCCATATTATCAAGAAGATTAGTAAAACCGATTCTATTCCCCAAACGGGATATGCCACATCCCTCTCTGATGAAAAATACATGTACTTTTCTACCGACACACTGGAAGGATACGGAGGAAAAGATTTATTCCGGGTACATATCACTGGAAATCATATTGGAACAATCGAAAACCTCGGCCCCTCTATCAATACAGAAGGTGATGAAATAGACCCTTATATATGCAGAGACGGAACTCTTTACTTTTCGTCCAACGGCCATCCGGGATTGGGTGGACTGGATATTTTCAAAGCAGCTCCTACTTCATCCGGAGAATGGCTAATCGAAAACTTAAAGTTTCCCATGAACTCTTCCGGGGACGATTTCAACATACTATTTACAGAGAAGGGTGAAAAGGCGGGCTTTTTCAACTCCAACCGGAACAATAAACGGGGACAAACTGATACGTACTCTTTTAAATTATCTCCAATCAACATGTATATAGAAGGCATCGTTAAGGATATCAATGAAATCCCGATAGACAACGCAACAATCCGTATCGTAGGGGAAGACGGATTAAACAAGAAAATAAAAACAGAAAAAGCAGGCCATTTCCGAACCCGGTTGACACATAACACAGAATATATTATGATGGCAAGTGCTTCAGGTCACTTGAATCAAAGCTTTGCTTTAAAGACAGGTCCTGAAGAAGAAAGCGAAACTTACATTGTCGATTTTTATCTGTCTCCAGTCGACAATCCGATTGTGATAGAAAATATTTTCTATGATTTTAACCAAGCTGTTTTTCGTCCGGATTCAAAAAAAGCCCTGAATAAAATACTCAAATTATTAAATGACAATCCCGACATAAGCATTGAAATCGGGGCACATACAGATGAGAAAGGGACAAAACAATACAATGAACAACTATCACAAGATCGTGCATTAGCTGTTGCAAACTATCTGACTACAGCAGGAATCAACTCCAAACGGCTCAAAACAAAAGGGTATGGAAAAAATAAGCCTGTAATCATAAATAGTAAAACAGCCTATAAGTTTAAGTTCCTAAAAGAGGGTGATACGTTGACTAATACTTTTATAAAACGATTAACTCAAAAAGAACAAGAATTGGCGAATCAAATAAACCGCCGCACTGAAATTAAAATAATCAAAAATGATAGCGGTTCTTTATAAATTATTCCGAACGGCTTATCGTTAATATTTCAGAGAAAGAAATAGGCCACTCTATCGCATTCATCAACACTTCAAAAGCAACCCGATGATTCAACGTTATGGCCTCGCACTCTGAATAAATATCACAAACTGTAAGTGCCAATAACATTTTCTTATTGTAGTGCATACTCTTCAATACAACCAGAGCGGACAGTACGGAGCAAGAACGCGCTTCCTTAAAATCTTCATCCGTCAAACCGGTTTTGTCTTGTAAAGCGGGATAGTGGCGACTGTCGGCTAAAGAAAGAACCTCTTTTACATCGCTCATAACATCCAGCAATATACAGCAAATGGCGATACATTCATTTTTTACTGAATTCATAATCAAAACATTACCTCACTATTCCCCTTAGTTCGGTGCTTGTTTATAAAGAAGCGTGGGAACTGTAATCTATTATTAGGAACTGAGGTATCGCCAAACACCCATCGAACAAATAACAAACAACAGCCCACGCTCTATTATATACCTGTATATATACCTGGTATATATAACAAGCGTGAGCGTTTAGTTGTCTATTATCTCTGTTCGACATGAAACTTGGCGATTTTCAGTTCCAAAGATAATATCTTAAACGCTTAACGTTATCAATATAACACACAGCCTGAACTTCAAATTCCGGCTGTAAATATGTATGATGCAAATATAGCGAAAATCAATGGAACATATTGTTTGCAAAGAAACATTAACAAATCCGAAATCGTAAATTTTCCCAATAAACCGGGAACCTCCATTTAGTTTCAAAAATAATTCCACGTTTGAAACTTTTTGTTTCATAACGTGGAACTTTCAGTTTCATACTGATGAAACATTTCTTTTATCGGCTGGAATCTAAAACCACATCCGGTACAGTTCCCCAAAGCGTAGGATTGTCTTTACTTTACTATAAATGCGAACGACGCAGAATATGGCAAATATGCATATCCTGCGCCGTTTATATAAGAAATAAACTTTTAAAACTCCTCTATAAAAGCTGTATTATTCAACAGTAAATTTATACATACATTCACTGAAATACTTCTCACCCGGACGGAGAACTACACTCGGGAATGTAGGCTGGTTAGGAGAATCCGGATAATGTTGTGTTTCCAGACAGAGGGCACCACGATGGGGATACTTCACACCATGTTTACCCACATCATTGCCATCCATAAAGTTTCCTGCATAGAACTGTACACCCGGTTCGTTGGTATATACTTCCAACGCAATACCGCTCGCTGGTGAATAAGCTTTTGCAGCCAATGTTTTAATATCATTGTTTGTATTCAATACCCAGTTATGGTCGTAACCGCGTCCCTTAACCAACTGGTCGAAATCATCATTAATATGAGCTCCTACAAGTACCGGTTGGCGCAAGTCCATCGGAGTGCCGTCTACGGAAGCAAGTTCAGAAGTCGGAATTAATGTGCCGTCTACCGGAGTATAACGATCTGCATTAATCATAATCTGATGATCCAAAATCTGGGAACCCGGTACACCGGATAGATTGAAATAGCTATGGTTTGTCAGGTTTACAATTGTCGGTTTGTCTGTTGTAGCTTCATATTTAATATCTACAGCATTGTCATCCGTCAATGTATAAGTCACTTTCATATTCAGATTTCCTGGAAAACCCGCTTCACCGTCTTTAGAAAGATATGTCAGTTCCAAAGTCTGGTCATTCAATTGTTTCGCATCCCATACACGTGTATGATAGCCCAACGGACCTCCATGCAGGCAATGTCCGTTATTATTCTGAGGAAGCTGGTATTCGGTTCCGTCCAGAGTAAAACGGCCGTTTGCGATACGGTTGCCATAACGTCCGATTAAACCTCCGTAATTATTATCGGGAAAATCCACATATTGTTTAATGTTATCATACCCTAACACCACATCGGTCATTTTTCCATTCTTATCGGGTACCATCACTGATACCAGACGTCCACCCCAGTTTGTAATGCAGGCTTCTGCACCTTTCTGGTTCTTTAACACATACAAGGCAGTAGGTTTACCTTCCACTTCCGATACAAAGTTTGCCGGAGTCAGGCCAGAAAGTGTAGTTTCCTCTTTTTTCTCACCGCATGACAACAATAAACACATTGCCATAACAGCCATACATAGTCTCTTCATTGCGATATTAAAATTAAATATTATTTTGCAGGCAAATATACGTTTTTGCCTGCAAAACTTAATAACATTCTTTGATAATGTTTAAAAATGTCAGACAAAAGATAGCTGCAAAGTTTACGGCTATTGCTTTATACAAATCACTTTCGTACTTTTGCATGTTACTATCAAAGTACAACAATGAAACAATACTTAGAACTGCTTGATCGTGTGCTCCACGAAGGAGTGAAAAAAGAAGACCGTACAGGAACCGGTACATTGAGTGTATTCGGACATCAGATGCGTTTCAATATGGAAGACGGTTTTCCTTTGCTTACCACTAAAAAGTTACATTTAAAATCCATCATATACGAATTATTGTGGTTTTTACAGGGGAATACTAATGCCAAATACCTACAGGAACATGGAGTCCGTATTTGGAATGAGTGGGCGGATGCCGATGGTAATCTCGGACATATCTACGGTTATCAATGGCGTTCATGGCCTGACTACAAAGGTGGCTCAATCGACCAGATCAGTGAAGCGGTAGATACAATCAAACATAATCCGGATTCGCGCCGTATCATTGTCAGTGCCTGGAATGTAGGAGATTTGGATAATATGAATCTGCCTCCATGCCACGCTTTCTTCCAATTTTATGTAGCCAACGGCCGATTGAGCCTGCAAATGTACCAACGTAGCGCCGATATATTTCTTGGAGTGCCTTTCAACATTGCGTCTTATGCTTTGTTATTACAAATGATGGCACAGGTAACAGGTCTCAAAGCCGGGGATTTCGTCCATACGCTGGGAGACGCACATATTTACACGAACCATTTGGAACAGGTTAAATTGCAACTTTCCCGTGAACCGCGTTCTCTTCCGGTAATGGAAATCAATCCGGATGTAAAAAGCATCTTCGATTTTAAATATGAGGATTTCAACCTGACGGGTTATGACCCGCATCCTCACATCAAAGGAGAAGTTGCCGTATAAACAAACAATAACAATCGAACTTATAAAGTTCCATTAAATTGATAAGTTATGAATAATATTTCAATTGTAGCAGCTATTTCTGACAACAATGCAATCGGTAAAAACGTGCAGTTGTTGTGGCGTATGCCGGCAGATATGAAACGTTTTAAGGAACTGACAACAGGTCATGCCGTTATCATGGGTCGTAAAACATTCGAATCATTGCCTAAAGGAGCTTTACCCAACCGGAAGAATATCGTGCTGACAACTTTACCGGAAGCAGGTTTCGTTAATTGCTTTGCATGCGAATCCATGCACGATGCATTAGATATCTGCGAAAAAGAAGAAAAAATATTTATCATCGGCGGTGCCCTCGTTTACAGACAGGGATTAAGTCTTGCCGATACGATGTATCTTACTCGCGTACATCATGAATTTAAAGATGCGGATTCTTTCTTCCCAGTAGTAAACTGGGATTTATGGGAAGAGGTGGAACGCCAGGAATTTCCGGCAGACGCTGATAATCCGTACCCGTACACATTCCTTACTTATGTACGGAAAAAGTAAGATTTACCTCTAATTAACAATAAATTTACAACTTTTTGCTCTTTCTTTGTATCTAACAGTAAAGAAGGTTTTACAAATTTGATTTACCGATTTGCAAAACCTTCATTCAATAGGATTGTTTTACAAGTAAACCCAAACAGATATGAAGATAAGAGCATTTGTTGTTTTAATACTTGTAGTATGCGGGATACTCGTCACCGCATTCTATGTAAACGCAAACCGGACATCCGCCGGAGAAAAAGCGATAATAGAAGCCATTCAGACTAAAAACACACCGTTGTTAATCCAGTCGCTCATCAAACAAATGAATGAGCAGATGGAGAAAGATACCGAGTCTCTCCCCGAATTGATAAAAGAAGTTGAAAAGTACACCCAAGCATGTACTGATTCTACGGGTGTGGCAGTCCTGCACTCGATGATTGCCCAGATGTATGATTCCTACTATACAAACAATCGCTGGAAAATCAACCAACGAACAAACCTGGAAGGATATGTTCCGGAAGATATACGCGAATGGACTACCAATCTGTTCCAGGATAAAATCAAAAGCGAATTAACAGCCTCTTTACAGCCTGCCGGTCTATTGCAGGAAACGCAGGTGAGCCAGTTTGATGCTATCTTGACAAAAGGGAAAGACTCTCCGGAACTTCGCCCTACCTTATATGATTTCCTGGCTTTCCGTGCAATAAGCATACAACCGTCAGCCGAATGGTATAACGCCCTTTTGGCATTCCGCCGTACCCAGACGAATACAAAAGCGCTTGTAATGGATGAATTGGATTGGTTCAATTTTTACTATTCGGACAAGCCCGCCCAGTCTTCCGAATATTTGTCGAAATTAGACAGTTTATTTAAGCAATACGAAAAAGAACCGTTTGCTGCAGAAATATGCATTGCACGTTTACAAGTTTTGCAAAGCCAGTCTTATAGAGGTACTCCCGAACAAAACGACTCCATCAAAGGGGTTATCTATTCTACCTGTAAAGAATGTATTGCCCGCTATCCGAAATACGAGCGGATAAGCAGTGTCAAGAACACGTTGACTTCATTAGAAAATCCCCAACTGAGAACACAGGCCGGGCACAATATTTATCCGGGCAAAAATCTCTCTATCCAGATACAATACCAAAATACCCCTAAACTGATTGTACGCATATATCAAAGCCTCCGTCAGCCGGAACTGGCATGGAAGAATTATCCTAAAAACCAAAAACAACGGGGTAAACTACTGAAAGAGACAGTCTACGATCTGCCTTTAAAAAACAGTTACACACAGTATGATACAACATTGACAATCCCGATGGAACAATTAGGATTGTATGAATACACGGTATCGACACCTGATAACAACCTTGAAACCAGTGCACGTTTCAGCGTCAGCCGTCTGGGTATCCTTACACGGGGACAAAACAATGGGACTACCGATGTATTGGTTACAGACGTTGAAAGCGGTAAACCGATAGAAGGAGCAAATGTTACTTATTATAAGACAAATACCCAAGGTAATCCAGTAGCCATCGGACATGTTAAAACCGACCGGTATGGTCTTGCCATACTTCCTGCAAAGCAACGGTTTGAAGCCGTGCGTCCAACTTTCCGCGAAGATACCATGGCGGTTCTCACTTCTGTTTATCCTGCCGGGACCTATCGTCCTCAGGAAAAAGAACAGATTGAATTATCCTTGTTCACCGACCGTGGATTATATCGTCCCGGACAAACCGTATTCTTCAAGGGCATCGCTTATGTAAAAGATACGGACAATCCGCATGTAGTGGCTAACCGGACATTCTCTGTAAGCCTGCGCGATGCAAATTATCAGGAAGTGGCCAATAAGAAGCTCACAACCGACCAGTTCGGTTCGTTCAACGGAGAATTTACAATTCCTCAATCCGTTTTGAGTGGTTCTTTCTCTATCACATCCGACAGGGGACAGACCTATATACGGGTAGAAGAGTACAAACGCCCGACCTTCCAGGTTGCTATCAGCCCATTAGAAGATGAGGTATTCTTCGGAAAACCGGTAAAAATAGAAGGTTCAGCCAAGACATTCTCAGGAGTGGCATTGCAAACCGGTGAAATCAAATGGCAAATATCCAAACGTCCGTTCTGGTTACGTTTGTACATGCCTTATTTTTCTGATTTCGGACAAGTGGCAAGCGGCACAACAACAGTTGATGAAAAAGGCAATTTCTCTTTCTCTTTTGTTCCCGAACGGATGAAAAATGATTTCGGACGTCCTGTATTCCAAACCTATGAAGTTACGGCAACATTAACCGATAGTAAAGGGGAAACCCAGGAAGCGCAATACACGTTCTCCGTTGGAGATTCCGGAATCTTATTGACCATCCGCTCCGAACAACAAATGGAGCGCGATTCGGCTACAGCCAATGTTTCGGCTTTCACCATAAACGGAAAAGAAATACCGGCTAACGGTACCTACAAAATATATGCATTAGATGAAAAAGTACAGGAAAAATCAGCCTACGGCATTGAACAGTTCAAGATAAATAAGGAAGTGGCTTCCGGCAACTTCTCAACCGGACAGGCTATCCCTAATTCCGTATTCCGTACACTGGTATCCGGACGCTACCGTTTGGAAGTGAAAGCGGCAGACCGGAACGGAAAAGAAATAACAACCGACACCGATTTCATCCTGTATGACAAAAAAGACAAACGTCCTCCTGTATTCATGCATACCTGGCTAATCAAAGAAAAGACAACTTGCCTGCCAGGTGAAGATGCAGAATTTATATTCGGTACATCCGATAAACAGGCCTATATTTTATACGAAATATATGATGCCAACAGGAAATGTATCGAGCGGAAACGATTTGAAATGAGCGATGAAAACCGGACATTCCGTATTCCGTTCAAAGAAAGCGATGGCAATGGATTCACTGTATTACTCACTTTTGTCAAAGCAGGTGAAACGTATATGGAACAGATACCGGTTACCCGCCAGCTTCCTGACCGGAAACTGACGATCCGCCCGGAAACTTTCCGCAACCATTTACTGCCAGGTAGCAAGGAAAACTGGAAGTTCCGTATCACCAATGCGGATTCTATGGCCGTCTCGGCACAAGTCTTGGCAAGTATGTATGATGCATCCCTCGACCAGATCATGCCATTCGCCTGGTCATTCGTTCCACAGCGCTATATTAATATATGGGCGCCGGGATTCAATCCGGGAAGTGCGTTCACTACGTATACCCACTATGACAATGTCGATATAAAATACTTAAAGGTCATCCAATTCCAGTATGACCAATTGAACTGGCTGGATGTGCTCAATTCCTCCAGATTTTATTCAAATAGGCCTTACGGAATGATGACGAAGTCTGCCAGAGGAGTTTCCGTTTATGCAGATGCTGCTCCTATGGTAGAAAATGCCGTTGCTGTTGAGAGTACAGTCCTTCAGGAAAATGCCGTTGCTGTTGAGAGTACAGTCCTTCAGGAAAATGCCGTTGCCGATATTATTGCCGAAGAAGAAATAGGAATCGATCCGGCCAACCGCCAGATACAACTACGCGAAAACTTCGCAGAAACAGCATTCTTCTATCCGGCATTAGTGACTGATGCGGAAGGAAATGTTTCTTTCGATTTCACCATGCCCGAAAGTAATACGACATGGAAATTACAACTGTTGGCACAAACGGAAGATCTGAAATACGGATATCTCTCCGAAAAAATCATTACCAGCAAACCGCTGATGGTAGTGCCTAACCTGCCACGTTTCATGCGCCAGGGAGATGAGGTATCTATCAGTACACAAGTAATCAACCAGTCCGACAAAGCCATCACAGGCAGGGTCACTTTGGAATTGCTCGACCCCGCAACGGAACAACCGGTTGTATGCCTGAGCAAATCTCAAAAACCGTTTGATTTAGCTGCCGGAAATACAACGACCGTATCATGGACACTTCCCGTACCGACAACAACAGACCTTGTTATCTGTCGCATTATTGCCGATTCTGAAAATGGCAGCGACGGGGAACAACATTTGATACCTGTCCTTTCCGATAAAATCTTAATTACGGAAAGCACCCCGTTCTTCCTGATGGGACAAGGCGAACAGGCCATACAGTTGCCATCAGCCAAATCCCAGTCCGGTAGAACCCCGTTCCGCATGACACTGGAACTGACTGCTAATCCGGTTTGGTATGCCGTACAGGCATTACCGACTATTACCCAACCGGATAATGAAAATATTATCTCCTGGTTTGCTGCTTATTACAGTAATACATTGGCCATCTATATAGCAAACAGCCATCCACGGATACAAAAAGTCATCAATCAATGGAAAGCGCAGGGAGGTACAGCCTCTACCCTGCTATCCAATCTTGAAAAGAACGAGGAGTTGAAGAACATCCTGTTGCAGGAAACGCCCTGGGTACTGGAAGCTGATAATGAAACAGAACAGAAACAACGTTTATCTCTTCTGTTCGACCTGAACCGTGCATCCCAACAAAGAGCTGCCGCTTTGGAACAACTGCTCAAACAACAAACACCGGACGGAGGTTGGAGTTGGTTTAAAGGCATGTATCCAAGCCGCGAAATTACCTTGTATATTCTGAACGGCATGGCTCAACTTACCCAGCTGAATGCCATTGAATACAACCAGCAGGAAAAAGAAATGCAGATAAAGGCTCTGAACTTCCTGGATAAACAAATCCAACAGGATTATGAACAGTTGACTGCAAACACGAAAGACTGGCAGAAGACTCTCATATCTCCCTTACAACTGAACTATCTGTTTGTCCGCAGTTCTTACCGTGACATTCCTGAATTGGGAGAGGCTCGCGAAGCAATCCGCTTCTACACAGCAAGAGCGGAAAAAGAATGGAATAAGCAATCCTTATACGGTAAAGGTGAAACGGCTCTATTGATGCTTCGTAACGGCAAGAAGGATGTGGCAAATTCCATTCTCGCCTGGTTGCGTAAAACAGCGACCACTTCTACTGAAAAAGGCATGTATTGGGCAAACAACCGGAGAGATAATAATTTCTTTATTTCCCCGCTCGATACGCATTGCCTGCTGATGTCCGTATTCAACGAACTTTCTCCGAACACTCAGGAAACAGACCGGATGAAACAATGGCTGCTCAACCAGAAACGTACCCAGAACTGGGAATCCGTTCCGGCAACAGTCAATGCCATCTACGCCCTGCTCCTGACCGGAAGCGATTGGTTGAATACCAACAATGCCTGCACGGTAAAATGGGGGAATAATACGTATAGTACAAATGAAGGAGAAGCTGCCACCGGATATTTAAAGGTTGTATTACCCGAAAAGAATAAAAACACCGCAGGGAACACCATCTCCGTTCATAAAGAAGGCAGTGCACCTACATGGGGAGCTGTCTACGACCAGTATTTCGAAAAAATCAACCAGGTACAAAAACAGAAAGGCGTACTGAATGTGGAAAAGAAATTGTTCATTGAAACAAACAACGGTTCCGAGCGCCAGTTGCGTCCTGTTTCCCCGGAACAACCGCTCCGCATTGGCGACAAAGTGGTGGTACGCCTGACAATCCGTACAGACAGGGAAATGGATTATGTATTCCTGAAAGATTTACGTGCAGGATGTTTCGAACCGGCTACACAAATTTCCGGTTCCACCTGGCGGGATGGAGCCTGGTATTACCAGTCGCCGACAGATGTTTCGGAAAACTTCTTCTTCAACAGTCTGCCGGAAGGGACATATGTACTGGAATATTCCGCATACGTATCGCGTGAAGGACGGTACTCCGGCGGTATCAGTACAATCCAGTGCCTTTATGCCCCTGAGTTTGTTTCACATACGGAGGGAGGCGAAATTACGGTAAACTGAAAATAACAAAACGTAAACTCTTTTTTCAGTATTAATAGCTATCTTTGCAAGTGATGAACTGAAAACTAACAAAGCCTGTTCTATATGAAAGAATGGGCTTTTTATAATCCCATCAAGTAAACAGCTAACATAAATAGAAAAAGATGAAACAGATTATTTTTATTTTTATGGCTATCCTATTAGCAACAGGAATGGCTACGGCACAACAGAAGGCAATCATTTCGGTAGATAACACATCCCACGATTTTGGAGTTATTAAAGAAGCGGACGGGAAAGTATCACATACATTTAAAATAACCAATACAGGCGATGCGCCATTGGTTATTACACGTGTTATTGCCTCTTGCGGATGTACAACTCCGGAATGGACCAAAGAACCGATTGCTCCGGGAAAGACCGGTGAAGTGAAAATTACTTATGACCCCAAAGACAGACCGGGTCCGTTTACCAAATCCATATCTGTCTACAGCAACGGAAAAACCGGCAGCTACATTCTGACTATCCGGGGAGATGTTCAATAATTTATTAGGAAAGTAAAAGCAGTATATGCCTGATTTCAAGAAACTACTTATAATTCTGACCGGTATATTGTTTTCCATAAGCAATATACCGGCGCAGAATAATGCAACAATAAGTGCTGACGAATTAGTCTACAACTTTGGTACAATCGCCGAGGCTGACGGACCTGCCAGCCATACATTTATAATTAAAAATACAGGTAACAGTCCTTTGGTCCTTACCCGGATTACCGCATCCTGTGGCTGCACCCAGCCGGAATGGACAAAAGAACCGATAGCCCCGGGGAAAACAGGGGATGTAAAAGTTACTTATAACCCAAAAGGCCGCCCGGGACCGTTCTACAAAACAATCTCTATTTACAGTAACGGCAAAAGAGGCAGCTATACGCTTGCCATAAAAGGAAATGTGACACCGAAACCTACCCAACCCGTATTCGTTTATCCGTACAGTATAGGAGATTTAAAACTGGAGAAAAAAAGAATCGTATACAATAGTATCCGCTCGGATGAAGTGCTGGGTGAAAAAATTAATATCACGAACGATGGTAAAACATCTTTTACCATTCATATGGGTAAAGCACCTCACTATCTCACCGTACAAACGCAACCGTCGACACTTGCTCCGGGAGAAAAAGGTGAAATTACGCTCCTTTTCAATGCCAAAGAGGTAAAGAAAAAAGGACGCATCATTTCAGAGATTCCAGTAACAATAGAAAGTATCGGAGAAAAAAAACACAAAACAGACCATCTGTTTGTTGCAGCTAACATCATCGATAACTTCAGTAAATTATCCGCAGCAGACAAAGCGGAAGCTCCCGTTGCACAGTTATCGGGGACATTGCTCGATTTCGGAAAATTACCATCCAAAGGAGGCGGTCTTCCTCTGATAGGTGGAAAAGTTACCGGAACAATCGATATTACAAATACCGGAAAGTCTCCACTTATTATCTACAGTGCTACCTGTGATGACGAACGGTTGGACATCTCCGGAGGAAAAAAAGAAATAAAACCCGGTGCCACAGCCACCTTTAAAGTGAGCCTGCGCCCGAAAGAAATAAAAACAAATCTGGAAACCCTTGTCCATTTCGTAAGCAACGATCCGAACGGTCCGGTACGTATGGTTAAGGTAACCGCTGAAAAATAAATACACATCCATATGGAACATCCGGAAAACGACGATCTATACAAAGGTTTAAAGGTCAACAAGGGTGTGACGGACATGCCAACCGTAAACCCGTACCTGAAGAAACGTCTTCAACGTAAAGAATACACCCCTTCCGAATTTGTAGAAGGGATATTGAAAGGGAACATTACCATCCTCAGCCAGGCTGTAACCTTGGTGGAAAGTTCCAAATACGAACACCAGCAGGTAGCGCAGGAAATCATTGAAAAATGCCTGCCTCATGCCGGAAAATCCGTACGTATCGGTATTACCGGCGTACCGGGAGCAGGGAAAAGTACCTCTATCGACGCTTTCGGTATGCACCTTATCAATGAAGGACGCAAGTTAGCTGTCTTGGCTATCGACCCAAGTAGCGAACGCTCCAAAGGGAGTATATTAGGAGATAAAACCCGCATGGAAGCCCTTTCACGCGAGAAAAATGCATTTATCCGTCCTTCGCCATCGGCAGGTTCCCTGGGAGGGGTAGCACGTAAAACCCGTGAAACCATCGTGCTTTGTGAAGCTGCCGGATTCGACACGGTATTCGTTGAGACTGTAGGGGTCGGCCAAAGTGAAACAGCCGTTCATTCGATGGTCGATTTCTTCCTGCTTATCCAACTTGCCGGAACAGGGGACGAATTGCAAGGTATCAAACGCGGTATTATGGAAATGGCAGACGGTATTATCATCAATAAAGCGGATGGAGACAATATCGACAAGGCAAATCTAGCTGCCGCCCAGTTTAGAAATGCCCTTCACCTTTTCCCACCCGCAGACTCCGGCTGGTTCCCCAAAGTATTAACGTATTCCGGATATTATAATCTGGGTATTAAGGAAATCTGGGATATGGTAGGCGAATATATGGAGTTCACCAAAAAGAACGGTTACTTCAATCATAAACGTAACGAACAGGCGAAATACTGGATGTACGAAAGCATCAACGATACATTACGTGAGACATTCTACCACAATCCGGCTGTTGAAAGCATGTTAGGCACAACCGAAAAGCAAGTGCTTAATAATGAAATAAGTTCCTTCGTTGCCGCCAAGCGGATGATGGACTTGTTCCTTAACAACCTGGCTAAATAGTTGACAGTTGACAAGTGACAGTTGACAGTTTTTTCGGCTTTCAGCCGATTATATATCGGGCGCGAAGCTAATTGTCAACTGTCACTTGTCAACTGTCAACTATAACATTCGTTCTATATTGCAAAGGCGAAACGCCTTTATGCTTCTTGAAAAACTTTCCAAAGGAGGACTGGTCTGAGAAATTCAGCATATCGGATATTTGCTGGATAGTAAAATCCGGATTTCTCAAATAGATTTCAGCTTCACGCATTAAGGCTTCGGCAATCCATTTATTAACTGTTTTTCCGCTAAAGCTCTTCAAGATGCGGGATAAGTATTCCGGAGTAATACATAGCTCACGGGCATAGAAAGTAACGGAATGCTCTTCCTTACAATGATTATTCAACAATTGGATAAACAAAAACAATAATAAATCTTTGTTCGACGGGTTCAGATTCACCTGCTCCCGGTTCGCCTGATAAATAATATTATTCATTTCCAGACAGAAACCCCGCAATTCATTTAAAACAAGGTCCCGTTGCCAGGCATGTTTCGTACGGTCTATATTCTGTTCGATACGGTGAAAGCAATTCTCCAGTAATTCCCCATCCTCCTCGCTCAATTTCAATACCGGACGGCTAAGCCGGGACGCAATATAGGCAGCCGGCATACGGCGGCTGTTCAACATTATTTCTCCAAATAAATTCCGCTCGATAATCAGATGGTAACCCAGAAAATCCGATGAGAAATGCATGCCTCTGATTACATGCAAATCCATAATATCAAGCAAAAAGTTATCCGATAAATGATAGGTCGTATTATCTATCGTGACGTCCACTTCCCCGCTGCGAACCAGGAATATCGAAAACGCATCCAGGCGGATAGCCGTATCTTCGCTTATTTTAGGCTTCTTAGGCCCATTTCCCTTGAGCTCCAACAAAAATAATTTGTCCTGATAAGATTTTCCATCCAGATTAAGACGAAGGAAATCTTCTATACTCACATGCAACACCTGCTCTTCCATCAATCTTTTTCAAATTTGAACCAAAGATAAACCTTTTTACCATACTTAAAACAAGAGTTCAAATTTGGAACAATTATATCCGATTAAGAACCACTTCCGAACAGGAATAAACACTGACATTTGCAGCGGTTATTAGTTAAGGCAGCAAAGAGTAAAAGTAACAAACGATTCTCATTCTAACACCCCCTAATTGAGGTTTAGGTTTTGGAACAGTCCAACTGCCGGATTTATTGAATAAAACAGCAAAAAGATGAAGAAAGATTTAATTACCAGATGCTTAGGCAGCATCGGGGTAGGGATTTTATGCATTATCGCCAGTTCCTGTAAAGAACAACCTGCCATGACGGCAAACAATGAGTACAAAGTACTACAAGTATCAACCGCTAACAAGTCATTGAGCAGCGCCTATTCCGCAACCATACGCGGACGGCAGGATATCGACATTTACCCGCAGGTATCCGGCTTTATCACCCGGTTGTGCGTAGAAGAAGGACAGGAAGTAAAAAAAGGACAACTGTTGTTCATTATCGACCAGGTTCCTTATCAGGCAGCCTTACAAACGGCTACAGCCAATGTTGAAGCAGCCCAGGCCGCCTTGAATACGGCAAAACTTACATTCGACAGCAAAAAAGAACTGCATGCCCAGAATGTTGTTTCCGCTTTCGACTTACAGACAGCCGAAAACTCCTGGTTGAGTGCCAAAGCCCAACTGGCACAAATGAAAGCACAGGAACTGAATGCCCGCAACAACCTCTCTTACACGGAAGTCAAAAGCCCGTCCAACGGAGTAGTCGGGACCCTTCCTTATCGTGTAGGTGCATTAGTCAGTGCCAATTTGCCCCAACCGCTTACAACCGTTTCCGACAATTCGGATATGTACGTTTATTTCTCTATGACGGAAAACCAACTATTAGCTCTTACCCGCCGGTACGGTTCAAAAGCGAAAGCGCTCGCTGAAATGCCCGCAATCGAACTACAGTTAAACGACAAATCCAGTTATCCGGAAAAAGGGAAAATAGAAACCATCAGCGGAGTTATCGACCGGAATACCGGAACCGTAAGCCTGCGTGCCGTATTCCCGAATAAAGAGGGTTTATTATATAGCGGAAGTTCCGGAAATGTAATTATACCGACAGAGCGCGAGAACTGCCTCGTCATCCCGCAAGCTGCCACTTACGAAATCCAGGACAAAGTATATGCTTTTAAAGTCGTAGATGGAAAAGCAACCTCCACACAAATTAAAGTCACCCGCGTAAACGGAGGCAAAGAGTTTATCGTGGAAGAAGGACTGGCTCCGGGAGATGTCATTGTAGCAGAAGGAGTAGGCTTGTTGCGTGAAGGCACCCCTATACAGGCTAAACAGACAACCGCATCCAACAACTAACAGACAAAAGGAAAAGAAATCATGAAACTAAGAACTTTTATAGAGCGTCCCATCCTTTCCGCAGTTATCTCCATCACGATAGTTGTGGCAGGACTTATCGGGCTGTTCACCCTTCCGGTCGAACAATATCCGGACATCGCCCCTCCCACTATCCAGGTAAGCACGACTTACTTCGGAGCCAGTGCGGAGACCTTGCAGAAAAGTGTTATCGCCCCGTTGGAAGAAGCAATCAACGGTGTGGAAAACATGACCTATATGACCTCTACGGCGACCAATGCCGGAACAGTCGATATCACGGTTTACTTCAAACAGGGAACCGACCCGGATATGGCTGTAAACGTACAGAACCGTGTATCCAAAGCAACCGGACAGTTACCGGCAGAAGTAACGCAGGTGGGTGTGACTACCTCCAAACGGCAAACCAGTATCCTGCAAATGTTCTCCCTCCACAGTCCGAACAATACGTACGACGACAATTTCCTTGCCAACTATATCAACATCAACCTGAAACCTGCGATTCTCCGTATCTCCGGCGTAGGCGACATGATGGTTATGGGAGGCAGCTACAGTATGCGTATCTGGATGAAGCCGGATATTATGGCACAGTATAAACTGATACCGTCGGATGTGACATCAGCCCTTGCCGAACAAAACATCGAAGCGGCAACCGGTTCTTTCGGTGAAAACTCGGATGAAACCTACCAGTATACAATGAAATATACCGGGCGTTTGATGACCCCCGAAGAATTCGGGGAAATCGTTATCCGCTCCACCGAAGACGGAGAAGTACTGAAACTGAAAGAGATTGCAGATATAGAATTGGGAAAAGACAGCTACGCCTACAAAGGAGGCATGGATGGCCATAACTCCATCTCCTGTATGATATTCCAGACAGCAGGTTCCAACGCAACAGAAGTAAACCAAAACATCGACAACCTGCTGGAAGAAGCGAAAAAAGAGTTACCCAAAGACGTGGAAATCGACCAGATGATGAGTTCCAACGACTTCCTGTTTGCTTCCATCCACGAGGTTGTTAAAACACTCCTCGAAGCCATCCTGCTGGTAATCCTGGTGGTTTATTTCTTCTTGCAGGACTTCCGCTCTACGATTATCCCTTCGGTAAGTATTGTTGTTTCGCTAATCGGTACATTCGCATTCATGACTATCGCCGGATTCAGTATCAACCTGATTACCTTATTTGCCTTAGTCCTTGTAATCGGTACGGTGGTGGACGATGCGATTGTCGTGGTCGAGGCGGTGCAGGCCCGATTCGACGTCGGATACAGGTCATCTTATATGGCAAGTATCGATGCGATGAAAGGGCTCTCCTCCGCAATTATCTCTACCTCTTTGGTATTTATGGCGGTGTTTATCCCTGTATCTTTCATGAGTGGGACATCCGGTACTTTCTATACCCAGTTCGGTCTGACGATGGCGGTTGCCGTAGGTATTTCCACCATCAACGCATTAACACTGAGCCCGGCATTATGTGCACTGATATTAAAACCTTATATTAACGAAGACGGTACACAAAAGAATAATTTTGCCGCCCGTTTCCGTAAGGCTTTCAATGCGGCATTCAACTCTATGATTGAGAAATACAAAACAGGTGTACTTTTCTTCATCAAACGCAAATGGCTGGTTTGGTCGCTTCTGGCATGTTCCATCGCCGCTCTTGCCGTATTGATGAATACCACCAAGACCGGTTTGGTTCCGGATGAAGACCAGGGCGTATTATTCGTAAATGTCAGTACCGCAGCCGGAAGTTCCTTAAAGACGACCGATGATATTATGGTACAGATAGAACAACGCCTGGAAGGTATTCCACAAGTGAAACACATCCAGAAAGTCAGCGGTTACGGCTTGCTGGCAGGACAGGGTAACTCTTTCGGTATGCTGATTATCAAATTGAAACCGTGGGACGAACGTACCAACGAGGAAGACCATGTACAAGCTGTCATCGGACAAGTATACGGCAGGACGGCCGACATCAAAGATGCAAGTATCTTCGCTATCTCTCCGGGTATGATTCCGGGATATGGTATGGGTAATGCACTGGAACTGCATATGCAGGACAAATCGGATAGCGACATAGGTACATTCTTCAACACCACCCAGCAATACCTGGGAGCATTGAACCAGCGTCCTGAAATCTCGATGGCTTATTCAACCTTCGATATCCGTTATCCGCAATGGACAGTCAAAGTGGATGCAGCCCAATGCAAACGTGCCGGAATCACTCCGAATGCCGTGCTTAGCACACTGTCCGGATATTACGGAGGACAATATGTTTCCGACTTCAATCGCTTTTCCAAAGTGTATAAAGTAATGATACAGGCAGACCCTCAATACCGTTTGGACGAAACCTCACTGAACAATACGTTTGTACGGATGGCGAATGGCGAAATGGCGCCTCTCAGCCAGTTTGTTTCTCTTACACGCAGCTATGGTGCAGAAAGCCTGAGCCGTTTCAATATGTACAACTCTATTGCCGTAAATGCCATGCCGGCTCCCGGATACAGTACAGGTGATGCAATCAAAGCCGTTAAGGAAACAGCCGAGCAGGCACTTCCCAAAGGATATGGTTACGACTTCGGGGGTATCACCCGCGAAGAAAACCAACAAAGCAATACGACGCTGATCATCTTTGCCATCTGTATCCTGATGATTTACTTAATCCTGAGTGCGCTTTACGAAAGTTTCTTAATCCCGTTTGCCGTAATCCTTTCTGTTCCGTTCGGATTGATGGGTAGTTTCGTGTTCGCCAAATTAATGGGGCTGGAAAACAATATCTATCTGCAAACCGGGTTGATTATGCTTATCGGGTTGCTGGCTAAGACAGCTATCCTGCTGACTGAATATGCCTCCGAACGCCGTGCCGCAGGAATGAGCCTGACCTCCGCTGCCTTATCCGCAGCCAAAGCCCGTCTGCGTCCTATCCTGATGACGGCGCTGACCATGGTATTCGGTTTGCTTCCGCTGATGGTGGCAACCGGTGTAGGTGCCAACGGTAACAGTTCATTAGGAACCGGAGCCGTAGGCGGTATGTTAATCGGTACGCTCGCCTTATTGTTTATCGTGCCGACTTTATTCATCGTATTCCAATATTTACAGGAAAAAGTTCGTCCGATACAATTCGAACCTACACACGACTGGCAGATACAAGAGGAAGTAGTAACTGAAACCGTCGAGAGACAACAATATCTCGACAGCAAAAAGAAAGAGGAATAAATATGAACTATAAAAATACATTTTTACTGACCGTCGCAGCCTTCTTACTGAGTGGCTGCGGCATCTACACCTCCTATAAGCCGGCAACGGATGTCCCGGATAACTTATACAGGGAGGAAGTAGCGGAAACCGATACTTCCGGCATCGGAGCACTTGCCTGGCAGGAACTCTTTACCGACCCGCAATTGCAAGCGCTGATAGAGGAAGGATTGGAAAATAATACAGACTTACGCACCGCCCATCTACGGGTACAGGAAGCCGAGGCTGTTTTAATGACCTCGCGCCTGGCTTATCTCCCGGCATTGTCCCTCACTCCGCAGGGGACAATCAGCAGTTTTGATGGAAGCAAAGCATCCAAAAGCTACCAGTTGCCGGTTTCCGCCAGTTGGGAAATCGATATATTCGGCAAACTGACCAATGCGAAACGCAGTGCGAAAGCCGCTCTCGAAGAAACAAAATCCTATAGGCAGGCCGTCCGGACACAACTAATTTCCACAATAGCCAATACCTACTATACACTTTTATTACTCGATAAACAACTTGCCATTAGTGAACGGACGGCTGCCCTTTGGCAAGAAAACGTACGAGCCATGTACGCAATGAAAAAAGCAGGCTTAAGCAACGAAGCTGCCGTATCTCAGGCTGAGGCCAATTGCCTTTCCGTAGAAGCCTCCCTCCTGACGCTTCGCCAACAAATCAACGAAGCGGAAAACAGCCTTTCCACGGTACTCGGCAAAACACCTCAGGCTATCGAACGGGGTACGCTCGATAACCAGGCTTTTCCTCAGACATTAACAACAGGAATACCTTTGGATTTATTGAAAAACCGTCCGGATGTACAACAGGCGGAATACGCGCTTGCACAAGCCTTTTACGGGGTAAACAAGGCACGCAGTTCTTTCTATCCCAACATCACCCTGAGCGGTTCTGTAGGATGGACGAACAGCGGCGGCGGCATCATTTCGAACCCGGGGGCCTTATTGCTACAGGCTATCGGCTCATTGACACAACCATTATTTAATAAGGGTGCGAATATCGCCAACCTGAAAATAGCCAAGGCACAGCAGGAAGAAGCGACTCTTGCTTTTCATCAAAGTTTGCTGAATGCGGGAAGCGAAGTAAACAATGCACTGAAACAATGGCAAACGGCACGTGCACGCATCACGCTGGGCGAGAAACAAGTCGCATCCCTGCAAACTGCAGTAAAAAGTACGCAATTGCTAATGGACCACGGCACTACTACCTATCTGGAAGTATTGACAGCCCAACAATCTTTGCTACAAGCCCGGTTAAGCCTGGAAGCTGACCGTTTTGATGAAATACAAGGTGTTATCAGTTTATATCATGCCGTAGGGGGTGGCGCTACCGAAGATACCTGAATCGGTTCCGTCAGGCAGTGTCCGCGCTAGCCAGGTGAACTTCCCAAGACAGAATACAGTGCCATAAAACAGCTTCGCTCATATACGGAAGCAGGAAAAAGCACTGTATTCTCCCTCCATTTCGAAAAGTAATCCTATAGAAATAAACGAAAGCAAAAGAGCTGTCACACTTTTAGACAATCCTTTCCTAACTCTATTATGCAGTGATGTTTTTATTCTTGTGTGCCATACCCATCCTGTGCGTAATAATAAAAACAATTATTCTTCCTGTAGAAATTGCAAAGCCTTATTTCTTATTCTTGAAAATCAAGAAACTTAATTCTATGAAAGCGGTTTTTTAATGGATAAATATTTTCCATAGTTCTGCATGAACTAATCTCCTACTTGTTAATTCATGCGGCAAAGGTATATTATATTTTTAATACATAAACAATTTAACTGTTTTATTTACTTTATATTTTATGTTTTACACCATGCATTAACCAGTATTACGATATATGTAAGCTATTTATTTATACCGAAGTATAAAATATTACATTCCCATTTTAACACCTACATATACTAATATTCAGCAAAATAGGATTGTTTAATAAAAGTTCATGCAGAACTAAGTCGTTTTGATAATTCATATTTACTAAAGGGATTTCATAAATATTGCCATAACAAACTAAAGAAATTAAAGGATATTTAATAGCAAACTCTATACTGCACAATAGTTTTTATGCCAAATGGAAAAGCCATGCCATATCCTGATTAAAGAGGTGCTATTTATATCTCTACACAATGAATAATTAAAAACGCAATTGCATTATGCATATTATAATTTATCAACCTATAAACTATTTTAAAATCATGAAAAAATTAATTTCATTGGTATTGCTTATGATGGTAATCGTCGTAGGCTGTAAGAAAGATGACCCGGTCATCTCAGAGTACATCGTAACGTTCAACACACAGGGAGGCGGTAATATCGACGCCTTGAAAGTTGTGGAAGGACAAAAAATAAAAAAACCGGAAGACCCCACAAAAGAGAATTATATCTTCTCCGGTTGGTACAAGGATGCCGAACATACAGCGGCATGGGATTTCGACAAGGATGTGGTAAACGGAGATATCACCCTGTATGCCCGCTGGTCCGAGATTGCTGAGACGGTATACACCGTAACCTTCGATATGGACGGAGGCAATGAAATAGAACCTGTCTCAGTCAAAGCCGATGAGACGGTTACCGAACCTGCCAATCCTGTAAAGATTGGCTATAAGTTCGGCGGTTGGTATTCCGATACGGAAAAGCAGAGCGAATATGATTTTAACACTCCGGTAACAGATAATATCACCATTTATGCCAAGTGGGAAAAAATGGAATTCGCTTTAGTGGACTTCGATGATACGGGACTTGAAGCCCAAGAGGTAACATGGGATGCCGGTACAAAAACATTGGATATTACCAAAGCAACAGGAAGTGTAACCCTTGCTTTCAATGTTACGGGAGCATCAGAAGTAACCAACAACCCGACACATAAATATGATACATATGCGCTATCGATTGGCGGCACAGAGCAACTGAAAGAAATTGCGAAAGTCGTTGGAACTGTTGATAGTAAAATAAAAATGGAAGTAAAGATTCCAAACCAGAGCCCGAAAGTTCCCTTGGATATCGAAGTAATTATAGCTGATGCCGGCGACCCGAATGCAAAAGATGTAATAACCATCAAGAGCCGCCCTGATTATGCTGGTACAGGCATTCAGCCGGTACTGATGAAAACAATGGACAATAAGCTTGTCTTCTGGGCTCCGGTGAATGTCGGTGCGACTGAAATACCGACAATCGTCCCTCGAGTTAATCCTGAACCAGGTGGCACAAATGTGATTACCAAGTCCTGCGGTCTGTTATTCCAGTGGGGGCGTAAATACGGATTTGAGAATACGAATAATACGACAGACACTGATGCCGAAGCTTTTGATGGAAAAACGGATCCATTAGGATTCCCGACCGGTAAAGGGGCTCTCAAAGAAATGCATAAATGGGATGGTAAGTTTATCCTTCGTTCTGAGTCTTCCCCTAATACTCAATATAACTGGTTACTTTTTAATGAAGGTAGCGACAATCCTGATATGGATGGAATGATTGATGACGAATGGTATCATAAGTTGTGGAATGAAGGAACAGAGGATTCTCCTGTTAAAACAGACTACGATCCTTGTCCTGATGGTTGGCGTGTTCCGACCGATGCAGAATGGGAGGCTATCGGTGTCGATAATAGATCTGTACCTAAAGACTGGGATGATACCAATCATTTATGGACTATTGCCGGTGCAGAAAGCGACCAGAAACTTATTTTGCCTGCTGCGGGTAGACGTTTTAACGATTCCGGCACTACCTACCTGCAGGGTTATGGTTGCTTCTACTGGTCGTCGGTTCCGTCAACCAATGTGCACGCTCAATACGTGGGCTCCGAGGGTCATGATTGGAATGGAAGGCTCAAAGGCAGCCGTGCCATGGGGCACTCCGTGCGTTGCATCCAAGAATAAAAAAGGTCGACGAATTAGCTAAGGCAGATCTGCGATTGCCGACCGCATTCGATTGATAGCAGAAAACAGCACCACATCCCCATTCCGTTTGCGAGCGAAAACAGGATACAGCACTGCTTGATACCTCCGCTTGCCAGCGAAACCATAAAACAGTGCTGCAAAACCGCTTCGCTCGCAAACGGAGGCACCAAACAGCACTGCATCCTGCTTTCGCTCACAAACGAAGCCATCAAACAGTGCTGTATCCTGCTTTCGCTCGCAAGCGGAACTATTTCTTTTATTA
>UQLN01000053.1 GCA_900541965.1 uncultured Parabacteroides sp.
GCCTGCCATTATTACAGATGCCGTTGTACGCCTGATACCGGGAGCTATCGGAGACGAACAAAGTGCCCTCTCCGACTCTTTCCAAGACAATTTGCTGGCACCTCCTGTCTATACCCGTCCTGCCGATTATAACGGATGGAAAGTGCCCGAAGTTTTACTTTCCGGACACCAACGTAAAATAGATGAATGGCGCTTGCAGCAGGCTCAGGAAAGAACAGCCCGCCTGCGCCCGGATTTATTGAAGTAAGAAGTTGTAAGTAAAGCTATACTCATACGTATTATCTTGTGCGGCAATTCCGTTGCCGGCGTTGATTTTTTCACGAATAGTCATGCCGGTAACATATTCACCAACTACTGTATAACTAAAAGTATATTCCCCACATACGGTTCCCGGCTCGGTGAGTTTATACCAGTAAGCGCGTTGTACCAGATTCTTATTCATGCTAGAATATAAGAAATTAATAGGAGAAACTATTCTATAGGCTTCTTCCGGTTGCAATGATAAAGATTCAGATGAAATCGTTTCAAGTACACGGAATGGGAATGTTTCAGGACGCATTTGGGTACTATATTCATATGCCACCTCTTTCAAATTAAAACGAAAACGGGAGACATTATCATTTTCCCAAGAATATTGACAAAGAACTCCCAATTCCGTTTTTTCATACTGAGATGTCTTAATGTTATAAGATTGTATTGTACTAGAAATATTCTGTATTTGATACCTAAGATAAGAATTAGTTATCCATGCGGAAGTATAAACTTCATAATCTTTATACGGATTCTCCATTTTATCTTCTTCCTGTGATATCACATCTCCATCAATTGTATAAACAGTATGTATAAATGAATTTCCTGAAGAGTTATTACTCTTCATTCCAACTACTGAAATCGTATTTCCTGTGTATATATAATTATCATTATACTTTACCGTTTCATTTTCTCTCTGTAAATCTAATACGATACGGCTGATATTTCCAGTTGCATTTTCATAAGAAATATCTGCAGAGAAATAGTTCTGACCGTTTTTCGTACAACTAACATTCGTCAATTTGTTAAGTTTTGGTAGCTCTTTGTTATCACGGCTACAAGAAATCAATCCAAAAGTTACTGCTAATAATGCAAATAAATAGTTCTTCATCGCTTTTAATCTTTAAAATAAACTTGAGTTCTTCATCCTATTCAATACAAATGTAGGATATTTCATAAAATAATTGCCAAAGTAACCTATTTTAAGTAATTGCACTTCGGTCTTTTTACTGAATTTATTAGTTTTGTTTCTTAAAAGGTGTAAGAACCTATTAAGAATAAGCTTTTTACCGTTTCTAAAAAAATAACTAATACTAAACTCCAATCGCATGAAAAAAAAATACTTCATGGCTGGTATCCTGGCGATGTTTTTTATCTCTTCCTGTAACGAAAATCCTCAAAAGTATCCATTTCAAAATCCGGATTTGCCTGTAGACGAACGTATAGACGATTTATTAAGCCGTCTTACTCCGGAAGAAAAGATTGGGCAGATGATGAATAATACTCCTGCCATCGAACGGTTGGGCATCCCTGAATATGACTGGTGGAATGAAGCCCTGCATGGAGTGGCACGTGCCGGGCAAGCAACGGTTTTCCCTCAAGCCATTGCCATGGCTGCGACCTTTGATGATGAAGCATTACTCAAAACATTTACAATGGTAAGTGATGAAGCCCGGGCTAAATATCATCAATATCAAAGAAATAAAGAATATGACCGCTACAAAGGGCTCACTTTTTGGACTCCCAATATCAATATATTCCGTGATCCACGCTGGGGAAGAGGCATGGAAACATACGGTGAAGATCCTTATCTGACAGAACGGATGGGACTGGCTGTTGTAAAAGGATTACAAGGCGATAATCCTAAATATTTCAAAACACACGCCTGCGCCAAACACTACGCAGTTCATAGCGGTCCGGAATGGAACCGCCATGAATTCGATGTGGATGTTACTCCACGCGATTTATGGGAAACCTATCTGCCGGCATTCGAAGCTTTAGTAAAAGAAGGAAACGTACAGGAAGTAATGTGTGCTTACAACCGTTTTGAAGGAAAACCTTGCTGTAGCAGCGATAAACTCCTGATTGATATTTTACGAAATAGCTGGGGATACGAAAATATTATTTTATCCGACTGCGGAGCTATCAACGACTTCTGGGAAAGAGACCCGAACACTCCCCGGCATGAAACACACCCGGATGCAGAAACAGCCTCTGCGGATGCAGTGTTAAGCGGCACGGATTTGGAATGTGGCAATAGCTACCGCTCTTTAAAAAAAGCTCTTCAAGATGGAAAAATCACGGAAAAAGACTTGGATGTTTCTCTTCGCCGTGTATTAAAAGGACGTTTTGAATTGGGCATGTTCGATCCGGACGAACGGGTTCCTTATGCTCAAATACCATACAGCATTGTGGAATGTCCCGAACATGTATCCCAAGCTTTAGAGATGGCACGCAAAAGTATGGTTCTTTTAAAAAACAGGAACAACACGTTACCTCTCAGTAAAAACCTCAAAAAGATTGCCGTTGTAGGACCAAATGCTATGGATTCTACCATGCTATGGGCTAACTACAACGGTTTCCCGACACATACGGTCACCATCTTGGAAGGAATACGTAACAAAATGCCGAACGCCGAAATCATTTACGAATTAGGATGTAATCATACAAACGACTTTGTTATGAAAGATTTGGGAGAATATATAAGCTCTCCGGCAGGACAGGGATTTGCTTCCGAATTTTTCAATAACACAAATTTTGAAGGAGATGCCGTATACAAAGGGAATTCCCGTGAACTGCATTACACAACAGGAGGAAATACCCAGTTTGCCCCCAATGTAAACCTGACAAATTTTACTGCACGGTTCACAGGCGAATTTGAAGCTCCGGAAACTACTCCTGTTGAATTCAAACTGTCGGGAAACGACGCATTCCGCCTTTTCATAGGGGAAGAAAAAGTTGCCGAAGTTTGGGAAAATGAATATGGAGCAGAACGGACCTATACGCTTCATGCAGAAAAAGGCAAGAAATATCCGGTTAAGATTGAATACATGCAACGTGCCGGCAGTGCAGACTTAAATCTGTCGGTAGGTACACGCCAGCCTGTGGATTATACAGCAACCGCAGACAAAGTAAAAGACGCAGATGTAATTCTTTACGTAGGAGGCATCTCACCCCGTCTTGAAGGCGAAGAAATGCCTGTAGATGCAGATGGTTTCAAAAAAGGAGACCGCCTCAATATCGAAATACCGAAGGTACAGCAAAAGATGATTAAAGCACTGGAAAGTACAGGCAAACCGGTAGTATATGTGCTTTGTACAGGAAGCGCCCTGGCCCTCAACTGGGAAGATGAAAATGTAGATGCCATATTGAATGCCTGGTATGGCGGACAAGAGGCTGGAACCGCTGTTGCGGATATTTTATTTGGCGATTATAATCCGGCAGGACGCTTACCTATTACTTTCTATAAATCTATAGACCAATTACCGGACTTCCAGAATTATAATATGAAAGGACGTACATACCGATATATGACACAAAAACCTCTTTATCCGTTCGGATATGGTCTGAGCTACACCTCTTTTGATTATCAGGATGCAAAACTATCCTTCAACAAAATCAAAAAAGATGAATCTGTAACGCTGACTTTAAATATCGCTAATACAGGGGAAATGGACGGAGACGAGGTTGTACAGATTTATATCAAGAATCCGAACGATCCGGCTGGCCCTATCAAAACACTAAAAGCTTTCAAACGTGTCAATATACAGGCGGGAGATACACAAAAAACAAGTTTTGAACTGGAACCGGAAACATTCTGGTCTTTCAATGACAAAACCCAGACCATGGAAGTTCGCCCCGGTAAATATCAGATACTGTATGGAGGTTCATCTGATGACAAAGCACTGAAAAGTATACAACTGATAATCGAGTAAAAAGGAATTCATAAGTATGATTTTCAAAAAGCATACTTATGAATTAGAAAAACCATAACTATAAATACAAAAAACGGAGGATCATCCAACAAATTCTGGACGATCCTCCGTTTTTTATATTACCGAACCTATTTTATCCGATAAATGTTTCCATTAACTTAGCCCCCGGGACCGGAGAAATCGTTACACTTTCCGTATCTGCAGGAATAAGAACGGTTTGTCCCTGATGAACATATACTTCATTGCCTTTATTATCACGAAGAGAAGCTTTACCCTCCATACAGATATAAACCACAAACGAATCTAATTCTGAAAAATCACGTACCATAATAGAATCTATATCCAACAAGTTTGTTGTAAAATACTTACAGTTAGCCAATTCGACTGTAGCATTGGTATGTGCTTTATAATGTGTACGATAATCAGGATAAACCGTGTAATCGATTGCATCCTTAGCTAATTCGGTATGCAGTTCACGGCCTTTGCCGTTTGCATCCTTACGATCATAATCATAAATACGATAAGTAATATTGCTGGTTTGCTGTATTTCTGCAATAAAACATCCGGAACCAATAGCATGCACACGACCGGCAGGCAGGAAGAATACATCTCCGGGAGCCACATCGTAACGTTGAAGAACATCCATTATTGTATTGTTTTCCACACGCTTCACATACTCTTCCGCATCTATTTGTTTGGAAAAACCAGAATACAGCCCTGCTCCTTCGGCTGCATTAATAACATACCACATTTCTGTCTTACCGAATGAGTTATGTCTTTTCTTAGCTAACTCATCATCCGGATGAACCTGGATGGACAAATTATCACGTGCATCAATAAACTTAATCAATAATGGGAAAGTAGAACCAAACTGTTCCATTACTTTCTCTCCTATCAACTGCTTACCAAAAGTACGGATTAATTCATCCAAAGTCTTCCCTTCCAGCTCACCATTATCTACTATTGAATAATTACCTTCCACATGAGAAAGCTCCCAACTTTCACCGATACCTTCCTGTACCGGAGTGATACCCTTGAACGGGCAGATTTCCGACCCTCCCCAAATAACACTTTTGAGGATAGGTTTAAATGTCATTGGATATAACATAATTTTCCTATTAATTATTTTCCTACTTTCACTTTTCTCAATACCACTGCACTTCGTGCCGGGATATATATTTTAAGCCATTCTTTTTTATACTTCTTATATAATGGATCGAACTGGGTAAAATGACGAATCGTATCGTCAGACAGTCCGAAACCACCAAAACGCAATGCATCTGTATTCAAAACTACTTCATATTCACCTTTCAGTACAAGGAATCCATAATCAGTAAACGACTTAGTGGGATTAAAGTTGAATACAAAAACCAAGTCTTTCCTCATATAAGCTAAAACTTGGTCACCATCATTATCCCAAACTTTCTGAATCGGTGTAGACTGGAAGTTTTTCACACTCTTAATGAGTTCCAGCATTTCGCGGTCGAAATCACCCAGATAATGATATTTCAGATTCATATTATCAACCAAGTCCCATTGGCGACGGGCATATTTATGCGACCATCCATTACCCTCACGCGGAAAATCAATCCATTCCGGATGACCAAATTCATTTCCCATAAAATTCAGATAACCGCCATTAATAGTAGATGCAGTTACTAAACGTATCATTTTATGCAAAGCGATTCCACGTTCCACCATGAAGTTATGATCGTCTGCCTGCATATGCCAGTACATATCTGCGTCAATCAAACGGAAAATGATTGTTTTATCACCAACCAGCGCCTGATCGTGGCTTTCAGCATAACTGATTGTCTTTTCATCTGCCCTGCGATTAGTTGTTTCCCACCAGATAGAAGACGGATGCCAGTCCTCATCTTTCTTTTCCTTGATTGTTTTAATCCAGTAATCCGGAATATTCATTGCCATACGATAATCGAAACCATAACCGCCATCTTCAAATTTAGCAGCAAGTCCCGGCATACCACTCACTTCTTCAGCAATTGTAATCGCATTTTTATTGACTTCATGAATCAGTTTATTGGCAAGCGTAAGATAAGCAATCGCATCCCCATCCTGATGCCCATTAAAATAATCGCCATAATTACAAAAAGCTTCCCCCAATCCATGGCTATAATATAACATAGAAGTCACCCCGTCAAAACGGAAACCGTCAAACTTATATTCATCTAACCAGAATTTACAGTTCGATAAAAGGAAATGAAGCACTTCGTTTTTTCCATAATCAAAACAAAGCGAATCCCATGCCGGATGTTCACGACGGGTGCCACCTAAGAAATATTGAGTATAAGAACCATCAAAACGTCCTAAACCTTCCACTTCATTTTTCACAGCATGACTGTGTACAATATCCATAATCACGGCAATACCCATACCATGGGCATCATCAATCAGTTGTTTTAATTCTTCCGGAGTACCGAAACGGGAAGAGGCGGCAAAGAAACTACTTACATGATACCCGAACGAACCATAATAAGGGTGTTCCTGAATAGCCATAATTTGGATAGCATTGTAACCGTCTTTTGCTATGCGAGGTAATATATTGCGACGAAATTCATCGTATGAACCTACTTTTTCCTCATTAGAACCCATACCTATATGGCATTCATAGATGAGTAATGGAGATACATTGGGCTTAAACCGTTTATTTTTGAACACATAAGACTCGGCAGGATTCCATACCTGAGCACTGAAAATTTTGGTATTTTCATCCTGGACTACACGACGTATCCACGCAGGTATACGTTCTCCGCTGCCGCCTTCCCATTCAACAAAGAGTTTGAAGAGATCTTCATGATGCAGCAAATCTTCTGCAAGCACAATCTCCCAGACCCCACCACCTAACCGCTTCAATTTATACTGTTCGTCCTTCTTCCAGCCATTGAAAGTACCGATCAGATAAATAGCCGTAGCATTTGGTGCCCATTCACGGAAAATCCATCCGTCCATTGTTTTATGCAATCCGAAGTACAGATACCCAGAAGCCATTTCCGATAATGTCAGTTTGCCATTATTGGTCAGGTTCTTCTCCTTGTTCAATACATATCGGTATCTTCCTTCTATTGCCTCCTCGTAGGGGGCCAGCCAAGGGTCATTCTTTATTAGATTTAGCGACTCCATGATTTTTTGAATTTGGTTTCCTGCAAAGATAAGAGAAAAACAAATATCGCCCTAAGAAGTTTAAAAAATAAAATGCACTTTTACCGGCCTCTATGCTCAAATATTTAAGAAGTTTGGTTATTTTTGCATCAAACCATAAATAAAGGATGAGTAAAGGCAGTAAAAATATAACCTTTTACCTGTTGATGATACTGGTTTTCGGTTCATTAATGTATCTCGTTGCGGAGAAAGGTGAAAATTACGAAATCAACCTGACCTCCCATTCCGAGTATAATACTCCGAAAAATATGCAGGAAGGGTTCCTTGTATTTTGGGACTCTATGCTCCATCATATCCAATCCCCGATTGGTATCCTGTTGCTCCAAATTATAACGATTTTATTAATTTGCCGTTTATTCGGATGGATGTTCCAAAAAATCGGACAACCTACCGTTATTGGAGAAATTGTTGCCGGTATTGTGTTGGGACCTTCCGTACTGGGGCATTTGGCTCCGGATGTCTCTTTTTTTCTTTTTCCTCCGGAATCACTCGGCAACATTACTATATTAAGCCAGTTCGGACTTATACTTTTCATGTTTGCCATCGGTATGGAGCTGGATATCGGTGAAGTTCGTAAAAAACTAAAAGAGACTATATTAATCAGCCATACAAGTACGATCGTTCCATTCTTCTTTGGAATGCTGACGGCTTATTATGTCTATGAATCTTACGCTCATAAAGGGACACCATTTCTATCTTTTGCCCTGTTCATCGGAATAGCAATGAGTATTACGGCATTTCCCGTGCTAGCACGCATCATTCAGGAAAAAGGGCTTACCAAAACTCATCTGGGAACAATTTCCTTGGCGAGTGCCGCTAATGGGGACATTACTGCATGGTGTCTGCTGGCTGTTGTAATAGCTATAGCACAAGCGGGTAGCATGCTAAGTGCCATCTATAATATATTATTTTCGGTACTTTACATTGCATTTATGTTTTTTGCCGTCCGCCCTTTCCTCAAGATGGTCGGTCATGTTTACCACAATAAAGAGGTAATAGACAAAGCATTGGTTGCTTTAATGTTTCTATTACTCATTTTATCCTCTTATCTGACAGAGATTTTAGGATTACATGCTTTGTTCGGTGCTTTCATTGCCGGAGTCGTAATGCCCGGTAATATGAAATTTCGTAAAATTATGACGGAAAAGGTCGAAGATGTATCTTTAGCACTTTTCCTCCCTCTATTTTTTGTATCTACCGGATTACGTACGGAAATAGGCTTATTGAATACGCCTGAATTATGGTGTATGTGCGGTATATTTATTGTAGTTGCAATTCTTGGAAAATTTGGCGGAGCATTCGTTTCCGCCCGTTTTGTAGGAGAAAGCTGGAAAGACAGTTTATATATCGGAGCTTTGATGAATACTCGGGGATTGATGGAGCTAGTCGTCTTAACCATTGGTTATGAAATGAAGATTTTACCACCTTCTATCTTTGTTATGTTGGTGTTAATGACTTTAGTCACGACATTCATGACTACTCCGCTGATTTCTTTTATCAAATTCTGTTTTCATGCCCGTGCTAAAATCATCCTGCATAAGCACACCGAAACACTATCCAATGGAACATTTAAAGTATTGCTCTCTTTCGGACGTGCCGGTAACGGACAGATTATGCTTGACGTCGCACACCAGATGTTTGCACACAATAAAAACAAATTAGACCTGACGGCATTACACCTTACTGTCGGCTCTGATGTGAATCCTTTACATACGGATAATTTTGAAGAAGTCAGTTTCGGTCCTATCCTTTACGGAGCAAAGAAATTAGGCATGCATATCCACACTCGCTATGAAGTATCAAACAATGCAGGTGAAGATATATGCGACATTGTTAACAATGAAGGATTTGACTTTTTATTGGTAGGCGCAGGTATCTCTATGAGCGACCTTCCGGAAGATATCGAAGCAAACCGTTACCGTACATCTTTCTACAACCGTTATTTCAAACGCTTCAAAGCTCCGGAATCCTGGTTCTATCCGGGAGCATTATTGAAGGATAAAACCAAGATGTTTATCGCACGCAGTAATTGTGATGTAGGAGTATTCATTAATCGTAACTTCGTAAAAGCCTCAAATGCAATTGTTATCATATCCTCCGAAGATGATTTATTCTTATTGGAGTATGCTGCTACATTGCTGAAAACGACTTATGGTTCAGTCTCCATTTTGAATAAAGCCAGTACAACTACTCCGGGATATGAACATATTGTAAGTGCCATTAGCGATTTCATGCAGGCAACCGAACAGGCTACATTGTTGCGAGATAAAGACCTTACTCCGGAATTATTCACGAATTTCAACTTTATGTTGATTAGTTATAATACTTGGAACGATGTTTCGGAACACAGGAAAGAAGCATTACAGAAAATGCCGTCAACAATTATTCTCAACAAAAATCAGTTCAAAGAAAAAATGGCAGAAAAATCATAATTATCACACCTGGCTATTGAAAATTTCTTCTTCAAACAAATATCAGCCGGACAAATTCAATTTTCAGCAGCCATAGGTCCGCTTTCATCCATATCCGGTCCTAAACCATTGCCTTTGTTTCCAATCTGACTTTCATAAAAACTAAGTTTTTCCTGACAAAGACGGTGAGTTACCTCACGGAGAAAGTCAAGACGTGTAATAAGATATTGAATCTGTTCACGGCTCACCTGGTAATTCATATTATAACGTGCTTCTATATAAGCACGGCAAAGTAACTCATAACTAATCTGCGCCTGCTGCGTATCCATTGGAAAAACAAAAGACAAATCACGGGAGAGACTTTTCACCATAGCCTGTAACTCTGCCAATTTATGATTCTTCGGACGATAATTCATACAGACCAGCAAAATAGCATAATAAAATTTTTCTGCCACCTGATGCAATAAAAAAGCAGCATTCATATAGTCTTTGTCCTTCAAAAAGAAAGATTTCACTCCCTTCAACATACTGACAGCCGAAGGATAATAAATATTAAACTCACGTTCGGCAATATTCTTTATCTCTCTATAATTGAGGCTGCAAGGTTTTGCTAATTTAAATGCTTTATCATTATAAAGCATAATACCGTCTTTCACCAAATCTGTGAAGAAATAATGCCTGTGTTCCAGATTTTCATTCAGTACATTTATATTCTCTACAATAAAACGGGGAATGGCATGACGCCTCCCGGCAAACACCTTATTGTAAACGGGCAGAACTTTATGGCGAAGGTTATTTTCCGTTATACGAATATTCAAATCCGATACGACAATCAGAATATCATAATCACTTTGATAAGATGTATGAATACCGAACTCCACACGTTCGTCCCATAATACATAATCTCCACGGGCATAACTGCCATAAAGAATAACCATATGACATCTGCTTATCTGCTTCTTAATCATATGTAGAAGAAATTCGAGTTCTTCCCGCGTATTTTTTCTGAAGTGTTTTATCGATCTTTTCATTTTTCGCGCTGTTATATCTCACAAATTTAGATAATCTCGATATAACTACGTCCATTTCCGGCACGATTTACACGAATTTGGGCAGGAATACGCTCTGTCATCTCCTGCACATGGGAAATTACACCTATTTTCCGTCCTTGCGTACGAAGACTTTCCAAAGCATCCATAGCCACACGCAACGTTTCCGCATCCAGAGAACCGAAACCTTCATCAATAAAAAGACTCTCAACCTTCATCCGATTGGATGATAATGATGACAAACCCAGAGCCAATGCTAAAGAAACAAGGAAAGATTCACCTCCTGAAAGACTATGTACAGAACGGACTTCATCACACATATCACGATCTATTACCTGTAAAGCTAATGTTTCAGGTACACGTTCCAGCCGGTAACGCCGTGTCAGATTCCTTAATTGCACATTTGCATAGTTCAACAACAAATCCAATGTATATCCCTGGGCTACACGCCGGAACTTAGCTCCATCAGCAGAACCGGCCAGTTCATTCAATTTTGCCCAGCGTTCACTATCCAAGCGTTTAGCCGTAAGTTCATTTTGCAACCCTGCCACCTTTTCCTTATTCTCCTTCTGGATACGAATACGAAAACTCAATTCCGTTTTTTCTTGAGTAACGCGAGCTAAAGAGTCTGACAAAGTTTCTCCACCGGATGTTCCTGTATAATCAACCATCCACTTGTCAAGCATTTCCTGACACTTGGTTAAATTGGCAGATGCTTCCGCCAAGTCTTTTTCTATCTGTTCGGAAATGCCGCGCATCTGCTCAGCTATTCCTGCCTGTTCAGTCTGTGTGGCAAGTAAGCATTTCAAACGTTCTTTTAGCTCTTCAGAGCGACGAGTATACTCCTGCTCTACCAAATCTGCCGGACGACCATTCAAAAGAATGGAACGTTCCTTTTGCAAAACAGCCAGAGCTTCTTTATTCTTTTCCAACTCCTGAACGGTTTCTTCTAAGCGTTTGTGTAATGATGGAAGAAAAGAAGCCAATGAGTCACTTTCTGCTTTTCGCGCACTCTGTTCACGCTCCAGTCCACGGAGTTTTTCATTATTTTCATGCCATTGACGGGCAAAATCGGTCAATGTTTTCCGAAAAGCAACCGGGTCCTGTTGCCATCCTTTCTGCCAGTCACTGCTTCCAAACAATAAATCTGCCGACTCTAAAGAACGGGAAAGCCGAACTGTTTGCTCTTTTATCATCTCATTTTCATGTGCAAGTTGAGTTGCCGACAATTTCCTCCCGGCAATAATGTCTTTACAAGCAGCATCAGCTTCTGTCAATTCTTTATGAAAAGCAAGTTGTTTCTGTTGAAGAGAAGTTATCTGTCCGGAAAGTTTCGTATACGCCGTTTTCTTTTCTGACAATTGTTGAAGACGCAATGTCATTTGAGCGACTTGTTGGTCCGGCGACACAGCAGGAAGAGTGGAAAGAGCCGGATGATGCACACTGCCACATACAGGGCAAGGTTCCCCTTCCTGTAGCCGTGCACGCAACTCCTGTATATTTCCTGATGCAGCAAGGCGTGCCTGTTCTATCAGTAATTGTTCGCGTTCTTTTCTGACTTGTTCTATTTCCTGATCTAACCGGGATATATCAACCTTTTTTAATTCCGCTTCCATAGAACGGAAAGAAGTTTCTATCTTACTTAATTCCACACGTTTGGATTCGACAGCTTGCTGTAGAGTCTTCAATTTTAATGCCTGTTTATCGTCTGCACTACGTATGGATAAAATTGTGCGGTTTGCCTTATCAATAGACTCACGTGCTACAGAAGCCGCATCAATATGGAGCAAAAGAGCTGATAACTGCTCCGCTATACTTTCTTTACTACGATACCGTTCGCGCCAAGCAGCAAGGTGAGTAATCTCTTCATTTCTTTGCTGCCACAATTTAAAAGCAGCCTGGTATTTATCATCCGCTTCTTTCAAACTGCCTGCAGCCCTTTTCATTTGTAATTCTGAATCCGATACGGTTTTCATCGCATTATCCAGTTGGATATCTACTCGCCTGGCTTGTTGTATCTCCTGCTTCAGAAGATTAAATGCAGTCTCGGACTTTTGCTGTTCCTCCATGCCAAGTTCATAGTCCCGACGAGCTGCAAGCAATAGTTCTGTTGCTTTTTGCAAACGAACAGCAGCATCTTTCCGACGGGATTCACGATCTGTTATTTGCTGACGTGCAGAGCGTACAGCTTCTTCCAGAGCCTGCTGTTCCATTCTGGATTTATCAAGACGCAACAATGTGGCTTCTGCTGCAGATAAACGGGTCCGGATTTCCTCCTCTACTTCTTCCGTTAACAACTCTATTCCCTGTATCCGCTGATTTATTCCATCAAAAGTCTCTTTTGCCGCTGCATTTTTCTCAAATATCAACCGGGAAATAGCAGAATAGAGTTCAGTACCGGTTAACTTCTCCAATAAAGAAGCCTTTTCTCCCTGTTCGGCTTTCAGAAAGGTAGAAAAATCATTTTGTGCCAGAAGGACAGAACGGGTAAACTGTTCGAATGTAAGTCCGATTAATTCTATAATACGGGCTTGCAAGTCAGAACGTCCCCCCTGCTCTTCTTCCTCTTTATCCAGGTTATACAGGGTTGTACGAGGTTGCTGCAAACGACCGCTCTCTTTATCGCGTGCACGGGAAACCGACCAGCGCGCACGATAACGATGACCATTCAATGCTACAAAATCTGTTTCAGCATATCCTGAGGCCGTGCCCCGGCGAAGCATAAAACGAGGGTCACTTTGTGGTAAGACCTCATCGTTCACATCACGCAATTTTACATTATTTTCTTTTGCTTGATTGGTACGGGGAGTACGGGCAAAAAGAGCCAGACACATCGTATCCAGCAAAGTAGATTTACCTGCTCCTGTGGGTCCCGAAATGGCAAATATTCCTGCCGAAAACAAGGGTTCCACTGTAAAATCAATATCGAACTCTCCCTCCAAAGAGGCAAGATTCCGACCTCGTATCGCTAATATTTTCATTGGGAAACCTCCCGTATTACATCATTAAACAAATGTTCCAGTTCCTCAGGCAGTTCTCCTCCATAACGGTTGGTAAAAGTATGCCGCAGCATATCCAGCGGATCTATCTTCTGCAAATCAGTACACGACAACAGAGTAGTTTCTGTTTTATCTTCCCGTTCAGGATAGGAAGGGACTATCGTTGTCAGGCGTACAGCTTTATCCTCCAACACCTCCTCTACCTTATGACGGAAAGAAGGGTCGGGTTCGGTCAGTAATACCTGTACCTCTAAATAAGGCATACATTTCTTATCACACGCTTCGTCAGCGAGAGGCAAACCGGCAAGTTGCAACAGAACCTCTTCCGGAGCCGCCGGACGTTCCGGTATTCGTCTCAAAGGTGCTAAAAGCGGGATTTCAAGCGGAATAATATCTGCCACTTTTCCTTTTTCTATATGGATTGCTACCACCTGATGCCGATAGTTTTTCTCCGAAAAGGACATCGGCAAAGGACTACCCGAATAGCGGATATTATCTTTTCCTCCAATCCGTTGGGCTTTATGTATATGTCCCAATGCCGTATAAGCAAGTTCTTCCCCAAATGCAGCGGTTGAAACAGACTCCAAACCTCCCATTATCACCCGTTCGCTCCTGTCGTCATCCGAAAGTTCCGATCCGGTAGCATGCAGATGCCCCATTGCAATCAAAGCTTCGCAGGCAGAACATTTTTCTTTTGCATAAGAGGCAAGTTGTTGATACATGCGGGTAACCCCCCCAACATAAGTAGTATCCTCTTCTTCAGAGGGAGGATAATCCCCTTGACGGAGATAGGGAACAGCAAGGCAAAGAGCCTCTTCTTCGCTTTGCTTATTGTATAAAGGTATTAGAAGGGAATCGAAATCGATGGTTCCATCTTCTTTCCTACGGATAATACCGGTTATTGTGGTATTTAATTCTTCCAGTAAAGGAACAGGGGCCTCGAGACGTGCTGCCGAATCGTGATTTCCAGCTATGATAACTATTTGCAATTTAGGGCAACGCCTGTTTGCTTCCCTGAGAAAACGGAAAAATCGATGTTGCGCCGAAGCAGAAGGGTTGGCCACATCAAAAACATCCCCGGCAATCAACAGCACATCTGTTTGTTGCTCTTCTAATGTAGCTACCAGCCAATTCAGGAAAGCATCATGTTCCTCCTCCCGATCGTAACCGAAAAAAGTCTGCCCGAGATGCCAATCAGCAGTATGTATTATTTTCAAAGACATAATTTCCTACAAATCCTTTAGCCATTTTTTGCCAGATGGGGTTTTCAAATAGATAATAAAACCACCTCCTACAATTATACAAGCTGTAAAAATCATACCTAACATACTCATCATTTTATGATTTTAAAATTTCATTACCAATATACGCTAAAATAAACGTAGTAATTATACCCGTAAGTATAATATACCAATTATCTAACTTACTCAATTCAGCATACAAAGGAACAATTCCTCCTACAACTAAACCGGCAAAGCTCAATTTAGCTAAATCAAAAAAAGAACTTACCTAAATTCTCACGACAGAACCTTTTAAGAAGCTTTCCCTCTTTCTTTACTTCCTGTTGTTCCTGTCATTTTCCCATTGCAAATGTAGCATTTTAGTTTATAAACGTCTACATTGTAATATTATTGTCTATCAAGCCGGAATATACCAAACAGCTTTCCCGCTTGATTCAACATATGTCTCTCCGTTGTTCCGGAAAATATGTTACAGAATCCGTTTGTAACGGATAAAAGTATTGTACCAAAGATAATAGATATATAGACAAAAACCTTTATATGCCTACTTTTTTCTTCGTCTATGCAATCATGGCCGGTACTATCCCCATTGATTGCATAAACAGGAAGAATTGCTTTTGCTCCTTCTTCATTTGTTTATTTCGGGATATTAGCTCTATCTTTGTAGCCACAAAAAGACACTCGTATGGATTGGTTACAAGAAGCCTTTTTCACGCCATCAATGGTTCAGGCGGTTATTATCATCTCACTGGTATCCGCACTGGGTTTATATTTAGGAAGAATCAAGATATTCGGTATCTCACTGGGTATCACTTTTGTTTTCTTTGCCGGTATCTTTGCCGGACATCTTGGTATCGTTGTCAATAAAGATATGCTCTATTTTGCCCAAAGCTTTGGGCTGATACTTTTTGTATATTCTTTAGGTATGCAGGTCGGCCCCGGCTTTTTCTCTTCCCTGAAGAAAGGTGGTATCGCTTTGAATATGATGGGACTCAGTGTAGTCATGCTTGGGCTTCTCCTCGCTGTAGGATTTCACTTTATTACAGGTATTTCACTTTCCAATATGATAGGCTTGCTTTGCGGGGCAGTAACCAATACACCCGCACTGGGTGCTGCGCAACAAGCTCTGCTGCAATTAGACCCATCCAATACGAGAGGGGTTACAGATATGGCATTGGCATGTGCAGTTGCCTACCCATTAGGAGTTGTGGGGGTGATATTGGCTATTGTTGTGTTAAGAAACTTCTTCTCGGGAGAGCAGGAAACCGGTACTAAAGATAAACGGGATACCACCACTTATGTTGCCGAATTTCATGTCAGCAATCCGGGTATCTATAATAAAAGTATCAAAGATATAATGAAATTAACCGACAGGCATTTTGTTATTTCCCGGGTATGGCGCAATGGAAAAGTCAGTATCCCGACATCTGATACATTGCTGAAAGAACACGACCACCTTCTGATTATATCGGTCAAAGCAGACGTTGAATCTATCAAGGCATTATTCGGAGAACAGGAAAATGTAGACTGGAACAAAGAAGACATCGATTGGAATGCTATCGATAGCCAACTGGTTTCACGTCGTATCGCCGTCACCCGCAACCGGGTAAACGGAGTAAAACTGGGCTCCCTCCGCCTCCGTAACCTATATGGCATCAATATCACTCGTGTAAACCGTGCAGGCATCGACTTGTTGGCATCCCGAGACCTGCGCTTGCAGATTGGCGACCGGTTAACAATCGTGGGAGAGGCTAATTCGGTAAATACAGTAGGTAAAATATTAGGAGATGAAATCAAACGATTGGATACCCCTAATTTATTATCCGTATTCGTCGGTATATCACTGGGAATGTTATTGGGAGCTCTGCCTATCACATTTCCGGGAATGTCTACTCCGGTAAAATTAGGTATTGCCGGAGGTCCGATCATTGTAGGTATCCTGATGGGGGCATTCGGTCCGCGTTTTCATCTTACCACTTATACAACAATGAGTGCCAACCTGATGCTACGTCAATTAGGCATTGTTATCTATCTTGCTGGGCTGGGCATTGAATCCGGGGCACATTTCTTCGAAACGATATTCCGTGCCGAGGGATTGATATGGATCGGATTAGGCTTCCTGCTAACCATTGTCCCGGTACTGATTGTTGGTTTTATCGCAGCCCGTTTCTTCAATCTGGATTACGGTCATAATATCGGTATGCTGTGCGGTAGCATGGCAAATCCGATGGCACTGAGTTATGCCAACACGACTGTAGAAGGCGACGAGCCTTCCGTTTCCTATGCTACCGTATATCCGCTTTCAATGTTTATACGTGTAATAACTACGCAGTTAGTATTAATGTTGCTTTTATAAAGACAATAGTTCGTCAAACATTCAATTTACATTTATGCCGCAATAACGGCAAATTTAAGATCCTCTTCCCGTACAACAAATACAAATTGTCATTTTGACAAAATGACAATCTATCCCCTCCAGGCTTTACTTGTATGGGGCAATATCCGGTACAGATTGCAAATATGCTGCTCTTGTGAAGTTCAGCTTTATCAGTTTGTTGACGCAGATGGATTTCAGGCAGCTAAAAGATAGGACGCGAAATTTATTTATTAGACGCGGATACCGCAGATAAAGGCGGATTAATACATGTTATATATTTCTTAATCTGCGTTTATCTGCGGCATCCGCGTCTAATCATATTGTTGTTGTTTTTGCAGAATAATAATCTATTTAATATCTATGTTAAGTCCGGTTTTTCAACCATTCCAGAATCGTGTCCATGCTTAATAACATCTTAAAACGAAACATATATGCTTTGATTTCAAAACATATATGTTTTAAAATCAAAATATAGGTGTTTTGCCGCGCAGATTATTGTTTTTTTATGCGCGGACAGTTGGAATTAGTACCGCAACTAATTGAAATTACCCTTGGAATAGATGGGAATAAATGCCGGATAATAGAAAAAATCCCCCTGATTCAATGCCCGGAAGTGCCCGGATTCCTCTGAAAAGCGGTATTTGTTCATTGTTCAAGTCAATAAAAAAGGGCTTACGCTATAATAATGCTATTATTTATAGCAAAACCCTAACACTATGATTGACTGAGAAGCAATTACGAATTCTTTATTTCTTCCGTATAAAAACACTCGAATCCCGGGGTATAATTTCTCCGGTAAGATTGACAGCGACAGGAACGGCATTCCGGTTTTTTATTCGCCGTATCATCAACTCTACACTGACGTTGGCTATTTCTTCACAGGGTTGTTTGAAAGAAGTCAATGCATGTTTAAGATGCTGGGAATATTTCATATTATCATAACCGCAAATCAGCAAATCCGATGAGATTTTAAGTCCGATTGCATCAATGGTAGACATTAAGACGGCGGCTGTAGAATCGTTAGCACAGATTATACCTGTTTTTCCAGGAATAACCGGTATCTGTTCCACAAACTTTACATCTTCAGGATTTCCGCAATAAACATTACTTTCATTAAACGGGAGGTTATATTTTTGAACAACATATTTAATTCCCGATAAACGCAACATCACAGAACTGGCAGAATCCGGGCGGTAGAAATAATGGATTAACTCACAACCAGCATCTACCAGATGCTGCGCCATCAAACAACCGGCATTGAAGTTATCCAAAGAAACAAGGTCGAATGTGCTTCGTTCAGGAAAATTCAGCACATCGCGGTCTATCAGTATCAAAGGTATACCGGCATTCTTAATGTCTCTGCAAATACGAATATTTATTTCATTGGCATCCGGAACCCTTTCCAATGGAGAAAAGAAAATACCATCCACCTTTCTTTTTATATAATTATCACAACATGTTTCTATCAATGTCCTCCTTATACCGGCACTACTTGCCGTAGCCCCTTCCCAAAGACAATTAAAACGACCGCTTTCGGATAATTTCAGAAGCTGGTCGTTAATGATGGAAAATATTTCAGATTCTCCAGCCCCTGGCAATAATAACCCAAATGTGATTTCGGTAGTTGCATTTTCATGGACAACAATAGTGCCTAACCCTTTCGTCTTTTTCAAATAACCTTCCGCCTGAAGCTGGTTGTACACCTTAGCTATTGTAGGGCGGGATACGGAATACTTCTGTGCAAGCGTCTGCTCTGTCGGTAATAATGAACCGGCAGGAAAATCGCCATTGGTTATTTCATCTTTCAGAGTGGTATAAATAGTCTTATAGTTAATCTTTACTTCCATCACTTGAGTTCTTTTATTATAAATGCAAATTTAATAATTATTTATCAACTGTTTACATATCTGTTTAAAATACGTGTCAAAAATATTTTTCCTTATTATAATACACAACGACGTATGACAAACATTATTTTCCACAAATATACATATATTTTACCATATATGTAATATTAATGACAATAATATATTATCATATATATTCATTTTATGTTTGCATATATAAAATTTAGTATTACATTTGCAGACGATATGAAGCATATCGGTTCAAGAAAAGAAAATTCCATCGTATAACTCTAATTCTACATATCATGAAGAAAATTGTATTATCAGTCTGTCTGTTTTCCGTAATCGGTGCAACAGCACAAGTTGTTAAGGATTATAATCCGGCTATCCAAAAAACTACGCATATCCAATATTTCAAACCGACGGAAGAACGTTTGTTTACCGGAGATTGCATGCCCTATTACCATAACGGTACATTCTACCTGTATTGGCTACTTGATGAAGGGCATCATTCGGGATTAGGCGGACTGGGCGGACACCAATGGGCATTAAGTACCTCCGAGGATTTAAAAACCTGGAAACATTATCCGGTTGCCGTCGGTATTGACGAAGAATGGGAAAAATCCATTTGTACCGGTTCTGTACTTGAAAATAACGGCAAATTTTATGCATTCTATTCCACTCGGGTAAAAGAAAACGGACAGGTACACGAACAACTCAGTTATGCTATAAGTACCGACGGAGGGAAAAAATATATCAAACAACAACCCAATCCTTTCTATTTCGCACCGGAAGAATGCGTAAGCCGGGATTTCCGCGACCCCAAAGCTTTCAAAGATGAAAACGGACTATTCCACCTCTTTATCTCAGGATATAAAAAGAACCCTGAACTGGAAGGCTTTGGAGGCTATCTTGTACATCTGGTATCCAACGATCTGAAAAATTGGAAAGAAATAGAGTCCCCTCTTACCGGGCAGGTAGCCACCCCCGAATGTTCGGACTATTTTAAATGGAATGATTGGTATTATCTTCTTTACAGTGTAGGCGGAGATAGCTATTACGTAAAATCCAAACAACCTTACGGTCCTTGGGAATACCCTACGACACAAGCCTTTGTTGAAAGATGGGCAAGTGTATACAAAACTTCAGGTTTTAAAAACGGAAGAAGAATTGCAGTTGCTTATATGCCTTGCAGACGCGATGGAAAAGACAACGGAAGCGATATCTGGGGAGGAAACGCTTTACTTAGAGAGGTCAGCCAGTTGCCTGACGGAACACTTTATACCAAATTCCTTCCGGAAGTGCTCCCTGCAATGAAACCGGTACAAACCCCCGCAATCCAGATTCCGTCATCCAGCCGTACTGCGTTGCTGAAAGGAGATAAGCTCATCATGAATGCACCTAATGGTATAAGTACAGCTTCTCTTCTAAATTTACCAGGTAACTATCGTATTACCATGGAAATACAACCGGATGGGAATTATGACGAACTGGGACTGTTTGTCAGAGCAACAGGCAAAGAAAAAAGAGGATATAAACTGGAACTTAACCCGAATAAAGAAAGTATCTTTATCCACAATACCGGGATAAATGGAGTAAAAGGCCTACGTGAACCTCTTATTTTAGACGTAATTGTAAAAAATGAATTCATCGATGTTTGCCTGAACAGCCAAAGATGCATCATTAATCGCCTCGCAGAACAAAAGGGGAAAAATCTTTTCTTCTTTATCAAAAACGGCAGTGCTACTTTCAAAAATATAAAAGTACAAGAAATAACCGATTAAATTATAACTAATATGGCACAGAACCCTTGCATAGTTGGTTTTGACTTTGGTACCACTTCACTGTCGGCTGTTGTAATCAGCCTGAAAAAGAAAAAAATAGAAAAAGAGCTATGCTATACGACAAATGCTTATCTTCCTTTTGAAGAGGCATGGAGGAAGGAACAATCCCTGGATAAACTGTCGGCTTTATTCTTCAAGATATTGGATGAAATAAATGCCATTAAAGACATAAACATCGTATCATACGGATTTACCGGACAAATGCATGGCATTATCGGATTAAACCAGCAGGGAAAAGCTGTTACCAATCTGGTGACTTGGCAAGATAAAAGCGGAAACATGCTTTTACCCGAAGGTATCAGCCTGTTGGAAAAAGTCCAAACATCCACATCCGATGCCCTTGCTAACGGATATGGCATTATTACTCTTTATAAATGGTTACACTGTGATAAGAGGACAGACATAACCGGTTTTTGTACGGTTGCCGATTACTTTGCATCAATGCTGGCAGAAACAAAACCGGATTATATGAATGAATCCAATGCACACAGTATCGGGCTTTTCAATATACAAACCTCGGAATGGGATCGGGAGGCTATCCGGAAACTTCAGATGGAAACTATTCATTTCCCTCGAATTTCATCCGATTCACAAATCATCGGTTATGCCAATAACATACCTGTAATTTGTGCCATAGGTGATAATCAAGCGAGTTTCTTAGGAAGTGTAACCAACCCGGAAGAAGCTATACTCCTAAATGCCGGAACAGGAACCCAACTATCCTGCCTCATCAACAAAGAAGATATAAAGATATATGAAAAATATATCGACGGATTTGAAACGCAGCTACGTCCTTATAATGAAACTTCGTTTCTTTTAGCGACCAGCTTTATCAACGGAGGTTCGGTATATAAATCCTTATTCAACTTCTTCAAAGAAGTAGGTACAGTCCTTTTAGGCTCCGCGCAGATGGACGAAAACATGTTATGGAAAAAAATGGAAGCATGCGGACAAGAAGTTTTGAATGAAACCAACCAACTGCAAATCTCTCCGCTTTTAGACGGACAGCGAAAAGATTTATCCCGAAGAGGTTCTATCGATAATCTGTCTGCTTATAACTTCCATCCGGGATACTTCATTTCCGGCTTTCTGACCGGATTGTCGGAATATTATATGACCGGCTTCTACCCTGAACTAAGGGAACGGACACACTATATCTGCGCAAGCGGGAACGGACTGAAACGAAACACGCTTTTCCGGAATATCATTGAAAAAACTTTCGGATGTCCTTTATATACGGTTGCCTACAATGAGGAAGCTTCAGTCGGAGCAGCCCTGAACGGAGCTATGGGTATCCATGCCATACAAAAAGAAGATTGTGGAATATTCTTATCCGCATTATCTGAAACCTCGGACAAGCAACCAGTTCATCCATAACAGAAATAATACACAAATTCATAAAAACAAACAGGAATGAAAAAGACGACTATTGCAAGAATCGCACTTGCCGTTGCCATGATTGGAACAATGATTTCCTCCGTACAAGCCGAAAATACGGGCCCTCGTGGAATTCAACTATTATCTTCCTCGTGGAACTTCAAAACAACAGGAGTACCCCAAAGTAGCCTGGATATCCGGAAATCTCAGAACGTATTTCAAGCTCCGGCAAACACTGAAAACGGATTTACCCTCAAATTTACAGCAGACTTGAAAAAACCGGAACGGGAAACCTGCCTCCTTGAAATACCTTGGGTATTAAGTGTCAACCTCCGGCAAAGTAATCCGTTGGAACGAAGCCGCCAGAACTATCCGGCATTTAAAATGCAGGACGGAACTGTACCTGTGCTGGAAGCCAGTCTTGCGCTCCAATCTTCAACAGATAAAACCATCAGACAAGATATGACCATCGGTTTTCCGCTTGCCATGCTCGATAATCCGGAAGGAAAGCATGAAATCACACTCAACTTTTCAGGTGTAAACTGGAGTATTTATGTAGATGGGAAACTGGTAGACAATGATTTTCCTTTAGGATACCCTAACTGGAAAGAAAACAACAGTTGGCATATCAATCCTCAATATGTACAGGAAGCATCCCTATATCTTCCTGCATTACAAGCGGAAAGAGTGCAGGCAAATGTTCCCGAAATAAGTCAGGATATCCAATACTGGACTCCCCGCTGGCATAATGCTTGGGTGGGCGATGTCGTTACGTTTTTCCATAACGGACGGTACCACTTATTTTATCTGTTTGACCGCCGAGGACATGGAAGTAAATTCGGACGGGGCGGACATTATTTCGAACACCTATCCACTGCCGACTTCCTGACATGGACTGAACATGAACCGGCAACCCCTATCGAACATCAATGGGAAACATTCGGTACCGGTACACCTTTCCTGTTTGATGGCAAATTCTGTATCAGTTACGGACTTCATACCACACGTATATATCCGAAAGAACAGACCGCCTTACCCATCCAATGGGATTATCTGGAAAAACATGGCAAATCAGGTTCTTTCGATTATGACACAATGACTTGTATTCCGGCAGGTTCTACTTATTCTATCAGTGAAGACGGTATCTCCAAGTTCAAGAAAACCCATATCCTGTTCCACCCTTGTGAAAACCCAAGTATTTATACAGATCCGGAAGGAAAACTAAAAATGCTTGCTAATTACGGAGCCAAAGGAACATGGGATTCCGAAACAATAAACCACGGCTGGCATTGCACCAACCCGAATTTCCCATTGGGAGGTGACTGTACTTTCTTCTTCCGTTGGGGTAATTTCGATTACATACTCGGAGGCTTTACCCGGCAATGGGCAAAACCGGCAAATGCACCGGAAAGCGCTTACACGGATATTGTTAGTTTAGGGCAAGATTTCTATAACGGATTAAGCGTCCCGGCTGTTACAGAGATCAAAGACGGACGTTTCCTGATGGCAGGCTGGTTACAGTCAAGAGCATGGGGTGGTCCACTGGTTATCCACGAATTAATTCAGTATCCAGACGGAAGAATCGGAACAAAGTGGATGGATGAAATAACTCCTGCAACCGAAAAACCTAAGACTCTGGTTCGTAAACTGACTAAAACAGAAATTTTACCGACAGAAAATACTTCATTCCTATTATCATTTGATGTTCTTCCCTCAAAAACTCAAAAGGGCAAAGTCGGCATTGTATTCTTATCGGAAGACGGAGAACAAAATGCTTGTGAATTGCAGATAAACCCGAATGAAGGAATAGCCCAATATGCCGATGGTTCAACAAAGCAGTTCGCAGGAAAAGAAAAATCACTCCGGGAAGGCGGAAATCCCCAACAGGCACGTAATTATGCAATTGAAAACCTGATTGATACAAACAAGCCTTTCACTGTACGTCTGATAGTTAAAGGAACAGATAAATTCGGAGGTTCTGTTATCGACACGGAAATAGCAGGACAACGTACAATGGTAACTTACCGTCCCGAACTGATTGTAAAACAGTTACTATTCCGCAGTGAAGATGTAAATATTAAAAATATTAGGTTAGCACCGCTTCAACATCCATAAAAGTAATTGTTGTAAAATAATATTTGCATATTCACCTCAAAGCACGGATTTTCAAAAGGTCCGTGCTTTTTACATTTATAAAACACTGATATACATAGACATTATCCGAAACCAAGCAATACATAAGTAAAGACAAAGCTGTGAATTCGATAATAATATGTAAAACATACCCTTCTAAAAATAAATAAATATTTTATCATATATATAACATTTTTGTTTGCATATATAAATTTTATAATTACATTTGCATCGGTTAGTGATTACATACAAACTCTATCATCAGACCACATACTATTGTATATTCCTTAAGTTTAATAATAAATACTCTATTTCATGAATCAAGTAAAAACTAAAATGAAGCAATCCGCATGCCGACTGGCATTTCTTGCTTCCTTATGTGTTATTCCTGCACATGTTTTCGGAACGACAACGACTGATTCAATGCATTCAGTAGTTCAACAAAAGAAAACTGTGACAGGAAAAGTGGTAGATGAACAAGGAGAGCCTCTACCCGGTGTAACCATTGTTGAAAAAGGGAGAACAAGCAATGGTACGATTTCCGATATGGATGGAAACTTTTCACTAGCAACAACAAGCGATGACGGTACGCTTGAATTCAGTTTTATCGGTTACAAAACAACCTCCATTCCTATTAAAAAAGCAAATAATGCCACAATCACCATGACTGAAGACGCACTCAATCTTGATGAAGTCGTCGTTACCGGTTATACCAGTCAGAAGAAAGCAGACCTCACAGGTTCCGTATCTGTTATCAAGGTAGACCAAATCAGGTCCAGCTCAACAGGTAGCGTTATGCGTGCTGCTCAGGGTAAAGTTGCAGGTATGTCCGTTTCGGCAAACGGTTCACCTAATCCATCCGCCACAATCCGTATACGTGGAGAAGGCACTCTGAACAACAATGATCCGTTGTATATCATTGACGGTACGCCAACTACCCGCTCCATGGAAGAACTGGCAACAATGGATATCGAATCCATGCAAGTATTGAAAGATGCATCTTCCGCCTCTATCTATGGTTCACGTGCAGCTAATGGTGTTATCATCATCACCACCCGCAAAGGGAAAAAAGGAACAACAGTCGATTTTAAAGCATCCTACACGGTTGTAAGCAAAAAGAAACCCTATGAATTGATGAATACCGAGCAACGTGGTATTGCACAATATTGGGCTATCAAAAATGACAATCCGAATGCTAATCCCAGTGAAGAAGGTATCGGTGGATTATACAAATATGAAGACCACCAAGATGCCAACGGTAACTTTGTTCTCGACAAAGTTAGCTGGAATGAATGGCTCGATCCGGATGCAAAAACTATGCGTTCTGCCGATACGGACTGGCAAAAAGAGATATTACGTACCGGACACGTACAACAATACAATGTCACCCTTTCCACTGGAAATGATAGCGGTAATGCTCTGTTCGCTCTGGATTATTATGATAATAAGGGAACCATTAAGGGTAGCTTCTTCAATCGTTTCAACGGACGTGTCAACACAAACTATTCCTGGTTGGACGGGCGCGTAAAAGTCGGCGAAAACATGACAGTTTCCAAGTGGCGTCAAAGCTCGAATATCGGAGATGGCAACCTGGGCGGTTGTAAATCGCTTATGTCCATAGTCCCGGTTCATACTGTCGATGGCGAAGGCTGGGGAGGCCCGGTCGGAGGTATGAGCGACCGTCAGAATCCGGTTCGTCTTATCGAAGATAATATGCAGAACCATCAGGATAACCTTCGTCTGTTCGGTAACGGATACATCAGCATTGAATTTTTAAAGGGATTGGTTTTCCGTTCTTCTTTCGGTATCGACCTTACAGGCTTCTGGAAAAAGACAATGGATCTGAGATACAAATCCGGCTTCATGAGCGAAGATAAGAACAAAGTATACGAAGAAGCCAGCTACGACTTGAGCTGGAACAACAGTAATGTCTTACAATATGTATTCGACCTGGGAAAAAACAATTTCGATGTAATGCTCGGACAGGAAACAATCCGTCATAATTACAACAAACTTTGGGGAAGCCGCAGGATATACGCATTGGAGAATCCGGATTACATGCAATTGGATTCCGGTGAAGACGAAAAAGACAACGGAGGTAATGCAATCGGCAACACTATGATTTCCTGGTTCGGAAAAATCAACTATAATTATGACAACCGTTACCTGGCATCCGTTACATTACGCCGTGATGCTTCATCCGTATTCGGTTCCAACAACCGTTGGGCCACGTTCCCGGCATTCTCTTTGGGATGGTCATTGAAAAACGAAAAATTCCTGAGTGAACTTTTATCCAAAGTATCCCAATTAAAACTCCGCTATGGCTGGGGACAAAATGGTAACTCACAAATTGATGCCTATGCTGCATATCAAATGTATATGCCTCTTTATGATGTAGGACATATCAATGACTGGAACTGGGGTACGGCTTATGATATCACAGGAAGCGGCGGCAACCTGCCATCCGGTTACCACAGGACCCAAAGAGGTAACCCGAACCTGAAATGGGAAACGACTTCACAACATAACTTCGGTCTTGATTTTGGTTTCTTCGATTCCAAGTTCAGCGGTTCTTTTGATTACTATCTGAAATATACCCGCGATATCCTGATGAAACCGGGTACTGTTGCCACGCTCGGAGAAGGCGCCCATATGTGGTTGAACGGAGCAGATATAGATAACAAAGGTTTTGAATTGACTTTGAACTATTCGGATAAATTCGGTGAAGTAGGTTTCGACATAAGCGGTGTATTCTCACACAACAAACAAAAAATCATGAATGTACCGGACGATGTAATCAACAACTTCGCCGGTAATGGTAAAGAAGATAATATCTTGGGACGTCCGAAAAATTCTTTATATGGTTATGTAGCCGACGGCTTGTTCCAGAATGATGATGAAGTTAAAAATGCCCCGACCCAGGTTGGTGCAGCCCCGGGACGTATCCGTTATAAAGACCTTAATAATGATGGTAAAATAGACAGTGAAGACCGTACATGGATAGGTGACGAGAACCCGGCCCTTGAATATGGTGTTACAATCGGTCTTACTTACAAGAATTTCGACTTCAGTATTTTCTTCAACGGTGTAGCCGGCAAAGATTTGAACGTTAGCGGATGGAAGAGCTGGACTGATATCTATGCCCTGAGTACCTCTGGAGAAAACTACGGAACCAGAATGCTGGATGCGTGGACTCCAACCAATACTTCGTCCACTATCCCGGCCTTATCTATCAATAACTACAATGATGAAGGTCGTTTCTCTACTTATTTTGTTGAAAGCGGTTCCTATCTGAAAATCAGAAATGCCGAATTAGGCTATACCATACCGGAACGGGTGACCAAAGCAATCAAAATAAAACGTGCGCGTTTCTCACTTCGTGCCGACAATATCGCCACGTTGAAAAAAGGATGGGGCAAGAATGCCTATACCGGTCTCGACCCGGAAACTCCGGGAAGTAGCTATCCGCTTCCATTCTCTATGACAATGGGTGTAAATGTAACATTCTGATATGAACTGAAAAACTGATAATAAAATGAAAACAATCCAATTAATAAGTTCCGTGCTTTCTTTGTCGTTTTTACTTTCCTGTACTTCCCTTTTGGATGAAAAACCTCAGGGGGTAATCGACGACAGTGATTTGAACAGTGCAGAAAAAGTTGAACAAATGGTTATTGCCGCTTATTCTTTCTGCGGGCAGAATCATTTTAACAAACAATTCGGTATGCCTTACGAAGAAGGTTCCGTACGAGGAGGCGAAGCATATAAAGGCGGTTCCGGTACAAATGACAATGCAGAAAGAAACCTTTGGGAAACATTCACATACATGCAAGCTACCACTTCAGGCGATTTGGACAACCTTTGGTGGGTACATTATGTAGGAGTGGGACGTGTACACGATGCACTTCGCAGGGCACAAGCACTCAGTGAAGATGAATTCCCCTTGAAAAACCAACGGATTGCGGAACTCCGGTTCCTGCGTGGACATATCTACATGTACATGAAATTATGTTTCCGGTTCTTCCCGTACATAGATGAAAACACTCCGACAGACGAATATGACAAAGTCAGCAATGACACATTGACCGATCAGGAATTATGGGGTAAACTGATTGACGACTTCCGCTTTGCTGTTGCAAACCTGCCGGAAAAACAAACAGAAGTTGGTAGACCGACCCGTTTTGCAGCAGAAGCTTATCTGGCTAAAACACTGTTGTTTGCTGCTTACGAACAGAATGAAACTAATCAGGTAATAAATATCAATAAAGAAAAACTGACTGAAGTAGCCGAACTCTGTAAAGATGTAATAGACCATTCTGGAAAAAGCCTGTTCCCGGATTTTGCCCAAAACTTCTTATGGGAATATGAAAACGGGCAGGAAAGTTTATGGGCCATTCAATACTCTGCCAACAACGATAATTCTCCGGTCGGAAGAAATAATGCCTGGTTAATCTATCCGGTCAATTCCGAATACGGATGCTGCGGATTCCTGCAACCTTCCGTAAATATGATGAACCGCTTTAAGACAGTAAAAGGCGTACCTGACTTTGAAAACTTCAACACTGGAGAAATGCTGGATAATAAAGAAGCATTTTCCAAAATTCCGATGGACCCGCGCTTAATGCACACCGCATGTGTTCCGGAAATGCCTTGGAAATATGATCCCGAATTCATCATGAAAAAAAGCTGGGTTCGTACCCCTGAAGTATATGGCTACTCTATGAGCCAGAAGCTGATAGTTCTTCCCTCCTGCCCTTGTTTCAGAAAGACAAACCCGTTCATGGGTAGCGGGCTGAATTACGATGTACTCCGTCTGGACGAAGTTATGTTGTGGAGAGCCGAAGCATTAATCCAATTAGGAGGACAGGCTAACTTATCCGAAGCATTGAGCTTAATCAACGAGATACGACAACGCGCAGCAAACAGCACGGGTAATTTGAAGTTTGCAGACGGAACACCCACTGGCAAATTTGATGTAAACGCCTATATTCCGGGAGTCAACTGTCCGGCATGGGATCAGGAATTTGCATTCAAAGCTTTAAGATGGGAACGTAACCTCGAATTCTGCACAGAAGGTAAATGGTTCTTCGACCTGGTTCGCTGGGGTAGAGCTGCAGAAGAAATGAATGCCTATTTCAAAGTGGAAAAAACAAGACGTTCCTATTTGAAAGACGCTCAATTTACCAAAGGACGTGATGAATACTTCCCTATTCCACAAACACAAATCAGTTATGTGAAAGGGTTGTATAAACAAAATCCGGGTTACTAATCCCAGGATATAAACAGATTGTTGCAATGATTTATGAATCTTGCAACAATCTGTTTTCTTCAAGCCGTTACCACATAATATATAAGCTTGTATAAATCTTTCCTGAAAAACAAACAGTTTATGAAAAAGACAAACCTCACCGGAATAATATGTTCAGCTATATTATTCGTATCCTGCCAGTCTCCAGAATACTTTAAGGATGCTGTTGCCGCATGGTCATTTTCAAATCTGGATGACCAGACTGAAATAAACAGTCCGTTAGCTTCTCATGGAGAGATTCATTATATAACCCTCGACAGCCAAGAAGCTAAAGCATCGGTGACAAGAGGAGGCGACGGTAAAGCAATCCGGTTAAAAAACAGTTCATTAAATGCCGGACAAGGTATTGGGGAAAAACTGAACTTAACCGGAAAAAACATATCGATCCTCGCCAGAATCAAAGCAGAAGAAATAACAAACGGTTCTCTTCCCATACTGAACAAAGACGGAAACGACCAAAACATTGCCTATAGTTTATCCCTGAATACAATTGATAACGAAACTTATATTGAAGTAAAAATAGGAAGCGATGAAATCGGAGGCGCCCACCTATTGAAATATAAACTCACAAAAGAAGAGTACACGGAATGGCACGGTATTTTATTTCGGTTCAATGGCAAAACCTCGGAACTATATATTGACGGAATACTCCGGGATGATGAAGTGACAGTAGGAGAAATCAGAGACTGGAACCGTCAACCTCTTTTAATCGGTACAAACCCTTCAGGGGCACAATTCAACGGGTTAATAGACCACATTGTTTTATGGAACCGCTATCTTACCAATGAAGAAATACAAAAATACTCTGGAGCAACTTCTTTAAAAGATGGACGCCCGGATTATTATCAGGAAACATACAGACCGCAATTCCACTTCTCGGCAAAGAAAAACTGGTTGAACGACCCAAACGGTTTGGTTTATTATAATGGAATTTATCATTTATTTTTTCAATATATGCCGCCCCACCGTCCGGGGGCTTATAAAGATTGGGGACACGCCACCAGTACTGACTTAGTACACTGGACACAGATACCCAATCATATCACACCTCATAAAGTATGGTCGGGTTGCTGGTCCGGTTCTGCCATTGTTGATGAAAACAATGTTGCCGGTTTTCAAGAAGGAGACGAAAAAACAATCGTTGCCTTTATTACAAACGGCGGAGACCCCGGAAGAGGATTAGGTCCTTTGTGCACTCAATGTATTGCTTACAGTACTGACGGAGGATACACATTTAATTATTACGACCAAAATCCTGTAATCAACAACATACACAATGCAAACCGGGATCCCAAAGTAGTCTGGGATGAAGATTCTCAAAAATGGATTATGTCTCTTTATATGGATGAACCCAATAAATTCGGATTATTCTCTTCTTCCAACCTGAAAGAATGGAAATACCTGTCTACCGTTTTATTAGAAGGAGTTTCCGAATGCCCGGGGTTTTGCCCGCTCCCTGTCGACGGAGATAAAAAGAATAAGAAATGGCTCTTTTTCGGTGCTAATGGGAATTATAGAATCGGCTCCTTTGACGGGACGAATTTCATACCTGAAACAAACATTTTGCAAGGAGATTATGGTATGAACTTCTATGCTGCCCAAACCTGGAGCAACTCTCCCGACGGTAAGTGCTACCATATTGCCTGGATGCCAACCAAACGTTTACCGGGAATGCCTTTCGAACAACAAATGAATTTTCCGACAGAAGTGACTTTACGAACAACAGCCAATGGCATACAAATGTATCGGATGCCGGTTTCCAGTATTTCCTCACTTT
>UQLN01000054.1 GCA_900541965.1 uncultured Parabacteroides sp.
GAAATAGTGCTTGGAAATAGCTTCGGAGGCGTCCGAAGGTAGGAAATAGTGCTTGGGAATAGCTTCGGAGGCGTCCGAAGGCAAAAAATAGTATCTCGAAACAGTTGTGAATGAAATATCAAGTAAATTCTAAAAAAGAGAGTGACAAATGGAAGGAAATAAGATGAAAAGCGTAATCATAACAGAACCGGGAAAGGTGGAAATCCGGGAAATCGGAATGCCCGTTATTACTCCTTACCAGGCTTTGGTCAAGACTGAAATGGTCGCCCTGTGTAACGCGACCGACAGCAAACTGATTGCCGGACATTTCCCCGGGCAAGACCAGTATCCGATGGCTCTCGGACACGAAAATGTAGGTATAGTGGTCGAAACAGGAAGCAAAGTGAAGAACTTCCGTATAGGCGACCGTGTAATAGGCGGCCTGAATGCCACATTTACTACTCCGGGCATCTATAGCGGATGGGGAGGTTTTAGCGAATATGTCGTGGTAAACGATTTTGAAGTACTGAAAGAAGAAGGACTTGCCACGCCTGAACAGGGATGCTGGGACAGTTTCGAAATACAGAATGCCGTACCTGCCGATGTACAGCCGGAAGAAGCGGTAATCGCCTGTACATGGCGCGAGATATTGGGAGCTTTCAAAGATTTCCGTCTGGCTCCGGGAAAGAAAGTGATGGTATTCGGTGCCGGACCGGTAGGGCTGAGTTTTGTCAAACTCGGAAAACTGTTCGGGCTCGGACAAGTGGATATCGTAGACATGCTGCCGGAAAAACTGGAACTGGCACGCCGGATGGGAGCCGACAACGGCTATACCCCGGCTGAAGTCGGCACGCCTGAATTTATAGAAGCAGCCTCCCGTTCGTATGATACCGTTATCGATGCCGTCGGTTTGCCGTCGATCGTAAACTCCGCGCTTCCTTTGATTAAGATGGCTGGCGATATCTGCGTGTATGGAGTGATGACCAAACATCCGACACTCGACCTCGACCAGGCTCCTTACAATTTCAACCTGTATATCCATCGCTGGCCTACCCGTTCCGAAGAGAAAGCCGCAATGGGACCGTTGGCTCAATGGATACGCGAAGGTAAACTTTCCGCATCCGATTTTATTTCCCATCGTTTCAAAATAGACCAGATAGACGAGGCACTGGCTGCCGTTCGCCGCAATGAAGTAATAAAAACAGTATTGACATTTTAAATAGAATAATCTTATGAACGAAATAATAGCAAACTTATCGGTAGAAGCATTGGCAGGAATGATAGACCATACGTTCCTGAAACCTTACGGTACAGAAGAAAATATTGAAAAACTGTGTGCGGAAGCCCGCGAATACGGTTTTGCCATGGTGGCAATCAATCCGGCTGAAGTAACCACTTGCGTGGAATTGCTGAAAGGCTCGAAAGTACGTACCGGTGCGGCAATCGGTTTCCCGCTCGGACAAACCACCGTAGAGTGCAAAGCCTTTGAAACACGCGATGCCATTGCCAAAGGCGCTACGGAGATAGATACGGTTATCAACATCCGCGCTTTGCAGAAAGGCAAACTCGATATCGTAAAACAGGAGTTGGAAGACATGGTATCCATCTGCCGCCCGGCAGGCGTTATCTGCAAGGTGATTCTTGAAACCTGCTACCTGACGGATAAGGAAAAAGAAACCGTTTGCCTCATCGCCAAGGAAGCCGGCGTGGATTTCGTAAAGACCTCGACCGGATTCGGTACGGCAGGTGCGACCGTTCACGATGTGGAACTGATGCGTCGTGTAGTCGGACCGGAAATAGGTGTGAAGGCAGCTGGAGGTATCCGCGACCTGGATACGGCGCTTGCCATGATTAAAGCCGGGGCGACCCGTATCGGTACATCCAGCGGTATAGCCATTGTCGAAGCCTATAAGGCATTAAAGAATAAAGGATAATTCCTTACCGTATGAATGGATTATATAAAATAGGGGTCTGTCTCTTTATACTGCTCTTCGCATCCTGTGGAAGCAAGGAGGAGTATAAAGAGATGCGTCCTACCGATATACAAGGTTTTATTACCGGGATGCAGACACGCTTCGAGGCGGTTGCCAAAGCAAAGGCAACTCTGCCGGCTGATAGTGTGGAGCAATTGGTTCGGGAAACACATATCGCCCTTTACCGCGATTATCCCGTCTTCTACGACTGGTGGTTGCAGGATGGAAAAGAGGTGCAGTGGTTCGACGGAAGCCTGAAAGAGCAGTTGGAAACCCGTCTCCGGCAGCTGAATGTATCCGTATCCGTAGATGGTACGCAGGAAAGCGAAGCAAAGGCGTTTGAAGCGTATCTTTCGGCTTGCGAACAACGCCGTGCCGGAAGGCTGTCCGCCTTTGTGAAGAACAATCCGGAGGTTGTCTTTACAAAATTCCGTACCCTGCGTCCTTCTTTCTTTGCCTATACGGAAGGTTTGTCGGATGCCCGTGCCGAATGCAACTATTATGCAGGCGGTGAACTGGCTATGATAAAGATGGATGGAATCTGGGCGAAACAAACCACGCTGCTGGAAGATACGGCAGGCGTGTTTCGTGACCCGGATGTCCATTTCGACGGGAAACATGTCGTGTTTTCCTGGAAGAAATCGGCAAAAGAAGATGATTTTCACCTGTATGAAATGGAGTTCCCTTCACGTAAGGTGAAACAATTGACATCGGGGCTTGGGTTTGCCGATATCGAAGCCATCTATCTGCCGGATGATAATATATTGTTCAACTCAACCCGCTGCGGCTCTTCCGTAGACTGCTGGACGGTGGAAGTGAGCAACCTGTATCTTTGCGACCGCGAAGGACGCTATATGCGTCAGGTCGGTTTCGACCAGGTGCATACGTCCAATCCGACCCTTCTGGATGACGGGCGTGTCGTATATACCCGCTGGGAATACAACGACCGCGGACAGGTCTTTATGCAACCGCTTTTACAGATGAACCCCGATGGAACCGGGCAGGCGGAGTATTACGGAGGAAACAGCTTCTTCCCGACTACCCTGACGCATACGGCACAGATACCGGGAACCCGCAAGGTGATGGCTACCATTCTGGGGCATCATACACCGCAGCATGGTAAACTGTGTATCATCGACCCCGAAGCGGGACGCGATGAAAACGAAGGTGTTATGCTTGTTGCGCCTGTCAGTAAACCGGAAGCGGTTCAGGTGGATACCTACGGCCAGTTTACCGACCAGTTCCAGCATCCTTATCCGTTGAATGAAAATGAATTCCTCGTATCCTATACGCCGCTGGGTTATCATGTGGGACATCCGATGATGTTCGGCATTTACTGGATGACTCCTTCCGGCGAACGCGAGTTGTTGGTATCCGATCCGGATATATCCTGTAACCAGCCACGGTTGCTGGCTCCGCGGAAACGTCCGTTCAAACGGGTGAATACCGTGGATTATACAAAGGATGAAGGCGTTTATTATATGCAGAATGTGTATGAAGGAAACGGCTTGAAAGGTGTTCCCGAAGGAACCATTAAGAAACTGCGTATTGTGGAACCTGTGTTCCGTGTGGCGAGTATCGGTGCGGCATTCGGATTCGATAAAGGCGGGGGCGGCCATGCCTTCAGCCCGGTGGGAGTAGGTAATGCCTCCTGGGACGTGAAACGTGTACTGGGAACGGTGGACGTACAACCGGATGGCTCTGCTTTTTTCCGTGTACCTTCCCGGACACCGCTTTATTTCCAGGCATTGGATGAGAACGACCGGGTGGTGCAGACAATGCGTAGCTGGTCGACCCTCCAGCCGGGAGAAACACAGAGTTGCGTAGGTTGCCATGAACATAAAAACACGGTTCCGGTAGCTTCCCATCCCGTTTCCATGGCTATGGACAAAAAGATACAGCAGATAGAGCCGGAAGGTATCGGCGACCGTAATTTCAGCTATATAAAGGAAGTCCAGCCGATATGGGATGCCCATTGCATCGCTTGCCATGATGGGGTGAAGAGCCGGTTGAACTTGAAAGGGGATTTGATGGTTGTAGACGAACAGACGAAACGTAAATTCTCTCCTTCGTACCTTCAACTGACGCATGCCCGGCATATGACGCGGGACAACGATTCCTGGCAAGGGGATGCGCATCATCCGGAAGTAAACTGGATTAGCAACCTTTCCGAACCGACTTTATTGGCTCCTTATTTCGCAGGCTCGAATACAAGTAATTTGATTAAGCGTCTGGAACAGGGACATGGCGGTTGCAAGCTGACAAAAGACGAGATAGCTACCGTGGCTCTATGGCTCGACCTCTGCGTGCCTTTCATCGGCGATTACCGTGAAGCGAACGCATGGACGGAGGAAGAACACGATTATTATACCTATTACGAAAAGAAACGGGAAGAAGCGAGAGCGGCTGAAAAGGAAAATATCCGCCAGTATCTCCAATCCCTAAAAAAGAAATAATAGCAACGCATGAAAATGAACCGGATTTTAATATCCTATATGATATGCATGCTCCTGGCGGGCTGTAGCAATGGTAATAAGCAATTGTTTTCCCCCGACAGGATATGGTGCGACGACAGTGGATGGCTGCTGGTAGCCAACCGGGACGGAAAGGAACTCCTGCAATTGGATAAGGACTTGGCTCCCACTTCAGTGAAAGCCGTTCTTCCAGCAGCCGCGAATGCGCTGGCGCAGACACCGGACCATCGTCTGTGGGTGGTCTGCGACGGTAGCAACGGCATATTGTGCGAACTGGACCCGGAGAACCTGTCTGTTGCATCGCAGACGAAGCTTGGGCATACCCCTTCTGCTATTGCGTATAATAAACAGACAAAGAGTTTGTGGATTACGCAACGGTACAACAACGAACTCTGGGAAGTGAATCCTGAAACTAAAGAGGTGTTACATAAGGTTGCAATAGGGCGCGAGCCGGTGGATGTTCTTTCATTTGCCGGCGATAGCCTGTTGCTGGTAGCCAACAACCTGCCTGAAATGTCTGCAACCGATTATCCGGTCGCTTGCCAGTTGGATATTGTAGATGTCGACCGGAAAGCGGTGGTAAAACGTCTGCTTTTGCCGAACGGTTCCACGGATGTGAAAGCGATGGCTACCGACCATGGGCGTAACTATGCTTATGTAGTGCATCTTTTAGCACGTTATCAGTTGCCCACCAATCAGGTGGACCGTGGATGGATGAGCACGAACGCCCTTTCCATTATCAATCTGAATACAAGGGAAATTGAAAATACCGTGTTATTGGATACTCCGCAGAAAGGAGCAGCCAATCCTTGGAACATAGCTGTTTCACCGGATGATGACCGTATCTGGGTGGCCATAGCAGGAACCCACGAACTGGCTTGTATCGACAGGAACCAATTGCACGACCGTCTGGCGCGTGTAAAGGCTGGCGAGAAATTGACCCCGTCCTCCAAAGGATGGGAATATATCTCCGATGATGCCGGTTTCTTATATGGTATCCGGGAGTTTTACCCGACAAACGGTAAAGGCCCCCGTGCCTTATGTGTTACTCCGCAGGGTGTTTATACGGCAAATTATTATACAGGTAATTTGGTAAAGCTGGATGAACAGGGCAATATGCTGGCGGATGTATCTGCCGGAACGCCTCTCAATTCCACGCAGACAGGCAAAGGCGATATGTATTTTCATGATGCGACCCTCGGCTTCCAGCAATGGCAGAGCTGTGCCAGTTGCCATCCGAACGATGCACGCATGGATGGATTGAACTGGGACTTGCTGAATGATGGAATGGGAAATCCGAAGAATACAAAAACACTGCTGCTTTCCCACCAGACACCGCCTTGCATGATAAGCGGCATTCGTAAGAATGCTGAGGTTGCTGTCCGTTCCGGTATCAAATATATCCTGTTTGGCGATTGGGACGACAGTGTGGCATCGGCAATGGATGCATATCTGAAATCACTTTCTCCGCTCCCCAGCCCGCATTTGGTGGACGGCAAGTTGTCCGAACCGGCACAGCGGGGAAAAGCGGCATTCGACAAACATTGTGCTTCCTGCCATTCCGGTGCGTATTATACGGATGGCAAACAGTACAACGTGAACTGGGCGGATGGACCCGATGAAGGCGTGAAAATGGATGTCCCGGCATTGAATGAGATATGGCGTACGGCTCCTTATTTGTATGACGGACGCAGTTACACCATGAAAGAGATGCTCCGTATCCACGGTCCGAAAGAACAGTTGTCCGATAGCGAATTGGATGACCTGGCTGAATATGTAATGTCACTTTAAACTTGAAATGAGCATGAAACGTTTGATAAGCCTTGCTTTTTTCTGCTTGCTGTCCGTACTTTCCGGCAAAGCGCAATATGCCTCTTTTGCCGGGGCGGATTATTCGCAGGGAATAGTCTTTATCATGAAGAATAATCAAATCGTCTGGCAACATAAAGCACCCGAGTCGAACGACCTTTGGGTGCTTCCGGGTGGAAATGTACTGTTCACAACAGGCAAAGGTGTGCTGGAAGTGAATCCGCAGACCGGGGATACCTTGTTTTGCTATACATCCGGAAGTCCTGTTTTCGCCTGCCAGCGTTTGAAAAACGGAAATACGTTTGTCGGAGAATGTAATGCCGGGCGCCTGTTGGAAATATCGCCCGAAGGAAAGATTGTGAAAGAAGTCTGCATCCTTCCCGAAGGTGTTACCGACGGAACATTCGCTTTTATGCGTAATGCCCGCAGGCTGGACAACGGCAATTATCTGGTTGCCCACTATGGCGGCGAAACGGTGAAAGAATATAATTCCAAAGGCAAGGTTGTCTGGGAAGTGAAAGTGTCCGGAGGCCCCCATTCCGTTATCCGTCTTCCGAATGGCCATACTTTGGTTGCCGTTGCCGATAAAACACAGAACCCACGTATCGTGGAACTGGATAAAAAAGGAAATACAGTTTGGGAGTTATCCAATAAAGATATCCCCGGCGAGCCGTTGAAGTTCCTTGGAGGTATGCACTATTTCCCGGATGGGCGTTTGCTTTTCACCAATTGGGTGGGGCATGTCAATCCTGAAAAAAGAAGCCATATGTTTTTGGTGGATAAAGAAAAAAATATACTTTTCACGCTGAAAAACCATGAAGGGCTCCAGACCATGTCTTCGGTTTTCAGTATGGAAGTTCAGGGTAAATCCTGGCATTAATGAAACTTGTAAATCAATTCAATGAATAATATGAAAAACCTGTTGATAACCTTATTTGTATCGGCTACCTCAGTAGCCTGCCATGCCGTCTTGCCGGAAAGTAAACCGGATGAATGTGCAGCAAAAAAGACTTATAAGAATCCGGTGGTGAATTACAGTTTGCCCGACCCTTCCGTTATAAAAGCAAAAGACGGCTATTTTTATCTGTATGCAACGGAAGATATACGCAACCTCCCTATCCACCGTTCCAAGAATTTAGTGGATTGGGAAGAAGTGGGGACTGCTTTTACCAATGAAACCCGTCCTACCTTTGAACCGAAAGGCGGATTATGGGCGCCCGATATTAATTATATCGACGGTCAGTATGTGCTTTATTATTCCATGTCCGTATGGGGTGGCGAATGGACTTGCGGTATCGGTGTCGCTACTTCTGATAAACCGGAAGGGCCTTTTACCGACCGTGGGATGATGTTCCGGAGCAATTCTATCGGTGTGCAGAATTCCATCGACCAGTACTATATAGAAGATAAAGGCAAGAAATATTTCTTTTGGGGAAGTTTCCGGGGTATCTATGGCATCGAGTTGGCGGATGATGGCCTCTCCATTAAAGAGGGAGCAGAGAAAAAGCAGGTGGCCGGTACTGCCTATGAAGGAACATATATCCATAAAAAGGGTAAGTATTATTATCTGTTTGCATCGATCGGTTCCTGCTGCGCAGGATTGAAAAGTACTTATACCACGGTAGTCGGCCGGTCGGAAAACCTGTTTGGCCCGTATGTGGATAAACAGGGACGTCCGATGCTCGAGAATCATCATGAAGTGTTAATCCGTAAGAACGATGCTTTTGTAGGAACCGGACATAATTCGGAAATCGTAAAAGATAAAAAAGGAAACGATTGGATGTTCTACCATGCTGTAAGTACGGCTAATCCTACCGGACGCGTCCTGATGCTCGACCAAATCCATTGGAAAAACGGCTGGCCTGAAGTAAAAGGCTCGACTCCTTCGCTGGAGGCGGATGCTCCGGTCTTTTAATAATTGACAACTGGCAACTAAATAAATATTGTAAACTTAAAAGTAATGTAACATGAAAAAGATCGTATTAGCATGTTGTGCACTTGCTCTGACGCTATCGGCTCAAGCACAGTGGAAGCCTGTCGGCGATAAAATCAAGACAGATTGGGCTACGAAAGTGAATCCTAAGTCCGTATTGCCGGAATACCCGCGTCCGTTGATGGAACGTGCAGACTGGGTAAACTTGAACGGCGAATGGCAATATGCCATTAAACCGAAGGGAGCAGCCATCCCTGTTTCCTATGATGGAAATATCCTGGTTCCTTTTGCTGTAGAATCGTCTTTGTCCGGTGTCCAGAAAGAAGTAGGCGAAAAGAATGAACTGTGGTATCAGCGTTCGTTCTCTGTGCCTTCATCCTGGAAGAATAAAGACGTAATGATAAATTTCGGTGCCGTAGACTGGAAGGCAGACGTTTTTATCAACGATGTACTGATCGGTTCTCATAAGGGCGGTTTCACTCCGTTCTCTTTCAATATCACTCCGTACCTGAAAGGTTCAAAAGACCAGAAACTGGTGGTACGTGTTTGGGACCCGAGTGACAAGGGATATCAACCCCGCGGAAAACAAACTTCACGTCCGGAAGGTATTTGGTACACTCCGGTAACAGGTATCTGGCAGACTGTATGGTTGGAACCGGTTGCTAAAAACCATGTTACTTCCATCAAGGCTATTCCTGATATCGACAATAGCACTTTGGCTGTAACTGTCGGTACTGCCGAAGCTTGTCCGGCTGCAATTGTGGAAGTGAAGCTGTTAGATAAAGGCAACGTGGTTGCTTCTGCCAAAGGTATCCAGGGACAGGAAATGCGTCTGGGCGTAAATAACCCGACTTTGTGGGATACAAAGAACCCGTACCTGTATGATATGAAAGTAACTTTATCTAAAGACGGTAAAGTGTTGGATGAAGTTAAGTCATATACGGCATTCCGTAAGATTTCTGCTGAACGCGATGCACACGGCCTCATGCGTATGTGTTTGAACAACAAGCCGCTGTTCCAGTTCGGCCCGCTCGACCAGGGTTGGTGGCCTGACGGTTTGTACACTGCTCCGACTGATGAAGCTTTATTGTATGATATCATCAAGACAAAAGACTGGGGCTTCAATATGATTCGTAAACACGTGAAAGTGGAACCTGCACGTTGGTATTATCATTGCGATAAAGAAGGTATATTGGTTTGGCAGGACATGCCGAGCGGCGATATGGGCAATAGCTGGCAACCTCATGTATATGGCGGCGGTACGGACAAAGCACGTTCACAGGAATCTATCGATAACTACTATCAGGAGTGGAAAGAAATCATGGATTTCTGTATGTCCAATCCTTCTGTAGTAACTTGGGTTCCTTTCAACGAAGCATGGGGACAGTTCGATACGGAAAAGGTAGTGGCATGGACAAAACAATATGATCCGTCCCGTCTGGTGAATCCGGCAAGTGGTGGTAACCACCGTGCTTGCGGCGATATTCTTGACTTGCATAATTATCCGGGTCCCGATATGTTCCTGTTCGACCCGCAACGTGTAACTGTATTAGGCGAATATGGCGGTATCGGTCTGCCTCTGGAAAACCACTTGTGGTGGAACAAACGTAACTGGGGCTATGTCCAGTTCAAGAACAGCAATGAAGTGACTGCCGAATATGTGAAGTTCGCAAACCAGTTGAAAGAGTTGGTAAACCGTGGCTTTGCCGCTGCTGTTTATACACAGACTACAGACGTGGAAGGTGAAGTAAACGGTTTGATGACTTACGACCGCAAAGTTATCAAGATTAATGAAGATGCAGTAAGAAAAGCCAATCAGGCTGTAATCAATGAGATGAATAAGTAACTGACTTTGCATTTTATACTAAAGGGCTATTGCAATGGCGTTTTGCCGGTTGTGATAGCCCTCTTTATTTTTGTAGTTTGACTAAAGTGTGAATCGATAGCATAATTTTTAGAGTTTAAAGTTTAAGAATTGCGAATTAAAAACATGTGTATTAATTAGTACACAACAAAGATACGGCAGGTTAAAATCCTGTAATCGAATAGAGACTGTTAGAGTCGATTACAGACTATTAATATTTGAAAGGTCAGCCGGCTTTGAGTCCATTTCAAAACATAGGTGTTTTGCATTCAAAACATATATGTTTTAAACTCAAAACACCTATGTTTTGAAAACAGGGAAAAGAAGAAAGAACGCCATGTCATCGCAACAGAAAATAAATTTACAATGAAAATAAACGACGGTAACTATCTCTCCGAAGATATAAGGGAATTTCGAAAGTGCAGTTTTTAAATATTCTTTTAAAAAACAAGAAAATCACGATTTATAAATAGTTATAAGAAGAATCTTCCTTCTATATTAAAGAGGAGTGTTCATACAGGGTAATCACTTTGAATTTATAAGATGTTTTAAATAACTGTTATTCTGCAAGTTCAGGGTGGTCATGATTGTGCCATCCCCCCTGTTCACTAATAAATTTATTTATAATGAAAAATTCGATGAAAGAAAACAGTGTTTTGGGATTCCTGGGGCGGTCGTAGTATGGAATGTAATTTAGCCGCCCTCGAGGCAAAAAGGAGGAAAGTATGGTGGTGTGAGAGGACTGCATGGGAAATAATCCCATGCTTCCTGCTCGATTAATATGCAGCTGTTTGTCTCAAAATCCAGCCTTCTTCTCCATCCGGATAATTTTACCGCTTGCCGGGTGGACAAACTCGATAGCTTCCGCATGCAGGTAGAGCCTTTCCGCTTTTTTTCCGTAAAGTTCATCCCCGGTGATGGGACAGTTCAGTCCTTCCGGATGGGCGGAATGGACACGCAGTTGGTGGGTTCTTCCGGTAAGCGGATAAAATGCAATGCGCGTCTGGGAGTCTGTATGGCTTATGACCTGATAATCGGTAATGGCGGCTTTACCCTGCTCCCTGTCTACAACCTGACGCGGCCTGTCGTGCAGGTCAGGACGAAGCGGCAGGTTAATAGTCCCTTTTTTCTCAACAGGTATGCCGTCGAGTAAAGCGATATATCGTTTTTTTATGGTACGGTTTTCAAACTGGGCTTGCAGATGTTGGTGAACCTCTTTTGTTTTGGCTACAAGCAACAGTCCGGAAGTTGCCATATCGAGCCTATGCACAATCATTGGGCCTGTTGCATCGGGATACATGGAGCGCATGCGTTGCTCTACCGAGTCAATGTCTGTTTTTCCGGGAACCGAAAGCATGCCCGCCGGTTTGTTTACTATCAGCAGCCATTCGTCTTCATACACAATTTCAAGCTCCGTATCTTTATAAACATCTTTGGCCAGGGGATTTTCTTCCACATCCAATCCTTGCAGCATATATTTAAGGATAGGCTCGCATTTCCCCTTACAAGCCGGATAAAAGTATCCGTGTTTACGAATCTCACCGACAGGCGAATTACCCCACCAGAACTCAGCCATGGCAACCGGTTTTAATTGGTGTAAGTAAGCATATTGCAAAAGTTTCGGAGCGGCACATTCTCCGGCTCCGGCAGGAGGGGCCCGATGGACGGTTTGCTCGAAAATATCACAGAGGCTTTCTATTTCTTCACGGGCATTGAACAGGTGGTACTGGTCAAACAGTCTTTGTTGCAGCTCGATCGACTTGTCTTTGCGTACATCTTTAAAATAGGCTATCTCGTTCGTGAAAACGTCTATTTCGCGCTGTATGGCTGCAATACGGCTTTTCCACTCACGTTCCATCCGTTTGAGTTCGGCTTTCTGGAATTGACTCTCTTTAATTAAGGCGGCCAGTTCCGTTTCATCCGGATTATTCAGGCGGCGGCTTTCCCGGGCAGCCTTTGCCGTCTTCATCGCCTCTTTCGCTTCTGCCAGAGCTTTATCGGCTTTCTCCGTTTCTTCTTTAAGCAGTTGTTTGTTACGCAGTAAAGCGGGATGCGTTTGAAGCATTTCAATCCGGTCGTTGATTATCGATATGTATTTTTCAACGGGCTTGAAAAATCCGTTTGGTTCCGATAAGTCATAGATGGGAGGGACGAAGTAGGGGTGGCTGCTCTTTCCGGCAATATTCCCTGAGAAAGCGGCAAGATAGCCTATTCCGCCTGTTGTATCCTTTACGATCAGGATTCCGAACATTTTTCCATGTTGCAGTTCTTCCTGCCACATTTCCTGTGTACGGATATACTCCTGAATCTCATCTGCTGCGATAACACATAACGGATGTGGAGTGTAATGGAATGGATAAGTAAACTTTTCCGGTAAGCGCAGGTGCGAAACCGGGGTGCTGAAACGGTGTAGTATACCGGTAGTTCTATTCATAGGTTATGTCTCTTTTGTCATGTGTAAAATAGGAAACGGTTTCCCCATAGGGTCCGTCGCATCACGTCCGGTTATTTTAAATCCCCGTTGCAGGTAAAAACGGAGTGCCTGTTCGTTTTGCTCGTTTACATCTACACGACGGATATGCTTTTCATTCAGGGCGAAATCAATCAATCGCTTGCCGTATCCTTTTCCCTGTTCGCCGGGATGTACAAAGAGCATTTCGATCAGGCCATCGCTTAAACCTATGAATGCGACAATCCGGTTTTGTTCGTTCCGGATGATATAGAGATGGACCGCTTTGAAGTATTCATTACGGACCAGTGGCTTGTAGAACAGGATATCATCTTCCGTCAGGAAATGGTGGGAACTGCGGACGGATGTTTCCCAAAGGGCAGCCAGTTCGTCATAGTCCGTTTCCTGGGCCGGTTCAATAATCCGGGAAAAGTCTTTTCTCAGGTAAATCATATCGACAAGCTGTTTGCCCGCTTCAAACATCGGATGGTCGTAATTGTTTGTGAAGAAGTTCGGGATGCGGTGTGAGTAAACAAATCCGCAATCTTCGTAAAAAGATAGCGTCAGCGGACTGTCGCCGGTACCGACCAGCATTGTTTTACTTTTTCCTTTATAATAATCGAACAGATAGAGTATCATTTGTCTGCCATATCCCTGCCGTTGATATTGTGGATAAACGGCGATGTTCTTCAGTTCGTATACGCCGTTTCCCTCATGAGTAACTACACAGATACATTTCAGGTCGTCTTTATAAAGCGCGAACATTTCTCCCCGTTCCAGATAACGGTCTATCATGGATTCCTGTTCGTCGGCAAGCAATAACAGGTCGAGGAATTGTTTTTTGTTCCCGGTAACGGGGATGATTTTTATATCCGTAGGTTGCATCATAAGTGACTTTTTTTGTTAGACAGGCAAAGAACCTAATTGGTATTTTCAGTTTTGCCTGCAAAGTAATCATTTTTCCCGGGAACTCCGGTTATCTTTGCGGTTCATTTTAATTGTATCGGGGTATGCAGTATGCTGAGTTATTATATCGTTTGACTGTGGATTGTAAAGATAACGGGAAACGTTTTCAGGTAAAGGATAGAATACGGGAAATCAAATCTCTTTTGGCACAATCGGATTACCGGCTATTATTTGAAGGTGATTTATCTTTGATTTACGGTAAAGCGCTACCGGAAACGGATGAATATAAAGTGCTTATTTCTTCACACATCGATTGTGTGTATGAAAACTGTTTTGTAGAGGAAGCCGGGGAGTGTTGGAAAGGCACTTTTGACAATAGCGCCACGAACGCAGCTGTTATCGATTTGATGTTGAGGAATGAGTTAGACAGTTCTGTCCTGGTTGCTTTTACCGGTGATGAAGAAAAAGACGATGGAGGAGCAATAGAAGTGCTGCAATTTCTCCATGAAAAGGAATGTTGCCCTGAACGGGTTATTGTTCTTGATGTTACGAATGAAGGTGAAGAGGAAGAAGTTGTATTCTCTATGGAAAATGACCGGAATTTTGACCTGCTAACCGGATACCAGCTTATCGGCCTGTTACAATCAGAAGAGGTCGTATGGGTTTTTGCCCATGATGCGGAACCGGATGAGACATGGGTATATGGAAAGGCTACCGGAAACGGCTTTCCGGGCATACCCTGCCTGAGTTTATGTCTACCGGTTGTTGGCGATATGCATGCGGAGGCAGGGGTTTATTTGTATAAATCTAAAATCGAACCTTATAAAGGCATCTTGAGTAAACTGGCAAACTGTACGTTCGGATAACGGCTATTTGTTATCCGGCACCAATTTCTTCCGGTAATACGAGTTTGCCGTATAGAGTGCGGCTGCCGGGTTGTTGCCCGTGATACGGTCTTTCGTAACCAGTGTGGTAACATACGCATCCGAATATTTATAAAACAGGCTGTCGTGCCCAACACACAGTCCGATTACGACATTCAGGTCGGTATGTGCTTCATTCAGTAGGCGCGCCTGAAGAATGGGGTTACACATGGCTGCTCCGATATTCTCACATTCCTGGGGAATGCCGATGGATGACTTGGATTTCCCGGCTACTTTGCATAGTACGGAATAGGGTTCGAAGCCATTGGCCCGCAGGATACGGGCAAAGATACGGGCTTCATTGAGAAGCCCGATACAGTTGGCGATACCTATCCGGTGTGCATTGATTTTACGGGCGAAGGCCATGATTTCTTCCACGCGTGTCCATTGGCAGTAGCCTTCGTATTCCACTTCTGCACTGGCAACCATGATGTCGTGGTTGCGCCCTTCTTCATAACGTTCCAAGGCCCATTCGATATCTTCCGGTTTCAGGTGGGTTGTCAGGCAAAAATCCGGATAGGTACGGTCTTTGAATTTACAGTTCTGTGTCCCGCAGTCGGTGCAGGTAAGCGTTGTATCTTTTTGCATACTTCTTTTCTATTCGGGATAAATCATTTTTTTTGTCATGCCGCCGTCGATGGTGATGTTTTCACCATTGATAAAGTCGTTTTCTTTCTGGCAAAGGAACAGGCACATACGGGCGATATCTTCCGGTTTGCCTACTCGGCGTGATGGGTGCTGGTCGTGGTCTTCCTGCCGGAGTTGTTCGTAGTCATGGTTCTGTATCCATCCGGGAGCAATGGAGTTGACACAAATGTGCCATTCAGCCAAAGACAGAGCCAGCGCATGTGTCAGTGAATAGATACCTCCTTTAGAGGCTGCGTAACCTTCGCTTCCCGGTTCGCTCATCAGGTAACGGGTGGAACATATATTGATGATTCGCCCGTATGGATTAGGCGTAGGTAGCGATTGACGGTGAATAGCCAGTTGTCTGGAGGTGATAAATACCGGACGGAGGTTAATGGATAAGATACGGTCGAAATCTTCCACTTCCGTTTCTGTAATGGGCGAGAAGCGGCTCACTCCCGCATTGTTGATAAGTACATCGATATCTCTCCAATCTTTAAAAACTTGTTGCATGCATTTTTCAAGGGCCTCTTTGTCACTTACGTCGACTAGATAGAAGATAGCACCGGTTTCTTGGCTTGTTAGCTCTCCCAATGCCGCATTACAGTCGCAGAAGGCTACAAGGCAGCCTGTCTCTGAAAAGGCTTTGACGATAGCTTTCCCGATTCCGTCAGCCCCTCCGGTTATAAAGACTCTTTTTTTGTCCAGCCCGGAAACCGGTTGCTCCGGCTTGACAGGATGAGTTATCGCTGTGGGTTTCTTCCCGTATTTACGGGCTTTTTCCCAAGCGGCCTTCTTTGCGTTATATTGTTCGTATTGTCTTTCAATGTAATTGTCTGCCATAGATTTCGCTTTTAAATGGTAAAACAAATGTAATCAAAATTTACATTAAGTACTTATTTGTCGGGAAAACGTTGTATTAGGATATTTTTTTATATTTTTGTTTTTGAAGGTTTTATAAATAAAATTTCTCTTTTTGGAATCATTCATTTTTAAATCAATAAATAATGAGGTTTAAGTTAACCTTGCAGGTACAGTCAAACGTTTCAGGACGTGAATTACCAATTAATTACCAGTATGAGCTCTCAGCTGTTATTTATCGGATTTTATCTCGCAGTGATGAAGCTTATTCGCTATGGCTGCATGAAAATGGTTTTATTACCGGTGGAAAACGTTTCAAATTGTTTACCTTTTCAAATTTCATAGTTCCCCAATATGGAATAGACAAACAACGTCAGCGTTTAATAATAAAATCGGATACTGTTGAATGGTTTATTAGCTTTCTACCTGAGAAAAGTACGCAACAGTTTATAGAAGGTGTATTTCGTCAGCAGGGCTTTCAGATTGCTGATAAAATATCAGGTGTCGAGTTTCAGGTGCATGAGGTACAAGTTATGCCGCCACTAAACTATCAGAAAGAGATGTGTTTTGAGACATTATCTCCTGTTTGCGTTTCAAAGCGTAGGGATGATGGGAAATCTGACTATCTGTCTCCTTCCGATCCTTCCTATGTGAGAGGACTCCTTACGGGGCTGTTGGCTCGTTATGATGCTTATTATGGAAGAGAGTATGAAGGAGAAGTCTATTGTGATTTTCAGGTGCTCAATGAACCAAAGTCTGTTTTAGTAAAGATAAAAGCAGGAACACCTCAACAAACATTTGTACGTGGCTATCGGTATCGTTTTAAAGTAAGCTTACCGGAGCCCTTGATGAAGATTGGTTATGAAAGCGGATGGGGAGAGAAAGGCGCGATCGGGTTTGGAGCCTTGGGAGTATATAATCGTATTTAGATAGAATTATTAATAGTCTGCTTATAGCTTATGCAAATAGTGAAATATTATACAGGCAATCCTTTGCTGAACAATGCTTTGATGACAGTTAAAGCATTGGCTGGTTTATCTTCTATATCTGAATTAACAACAGAAATATTGAAGGGAAAGATAATGAAGGTTCATGAAGAGTTACCATATTCTCTGATTAGTCTCAATTTAAGATTTAAAAGTTATACAATGCTATTCTCAAGAAATAGCCTTTTATATAATGGAAAGTTAGGTAAACAAATTTACCAATGCTTGATGCTAAAAATTGTAGATGGCTTTAAAAATGAAGGGGATAAAGTTTGTGATATTTCAGGACTGCGATATGAAAAATCCTTTTCTCAACTTTATTCTGAAGTATTGAACGATTGTGGTGTATCGGAAAAAAAGGATTTGACATTGAATAGATGTTGGTTCCCGTTATTGGGAGGATTGGGATCAGATGCGCAAGCATTACCAATGGCTAAATATACATATAATGTACATCCCATTTTTATTGTAATTCTTCAGTTTCTCCCATTGTCAGCTTTCATATATAAAAAAGGGCTCCTATTAGTAGATTCTTCCAATATTGAATTTTGTGAATATTATGTACAAGAAAATATGGAAGAGGTTAAGCGTAGACTTTTGAGGGTGTCATCAGGTTTGCCTATTGAGAATATTAAAGATTTTACGAAAGGTCATTATTTGATAAATGCTCTTAATGTGATGCTGGAATCGAAATCGGATTTTGATTGCTCTGAATTTAATTTTTGGAGTTTTTCTAATTCAGGAGCAGGAGCCAGTTGTGATATTGATCGTATACCTAATAAATTGTTATTGAAATTAGAAACATTATATGTAAGACATAAGACTGAATTAACACGTATACTCCGTAATTCAATATTTTCGAACGGTTTTTTGAATTGTTTGGATTGTAATGAGGAGTGGTTGGGGCTTTACCCATATAAGAATTATGAAGGTGTTACTGTTGAGTTCTTTGAATCTTATTGGGAGGTAATCGGTCAAAAGAAAGAAACTGAGATCGCTAAATATATTGCACATCTCATTTCTAAATATAAATCAGATGCATTTGATAAATACTTAAAAGAAAAAAATGCGTATGATTGTACACTATATAACTATAAGAATGATTTGAACCTCGTATTATTGCAGGCTACAGAGAATGGGGAATGGACTTTTAATCATCAATTGTACATACAAGATAATAAGGACTCTATTCCGGTCATATTCTCTTCTTACAATTTGTATAAGTTTATTCATTTCTACTATCAAAAAAATGAGTATAGTGATCAACTGCCTGAGATAGATGTTGTTAATAGTACTCAAGCCTGTTTGTGTCACTGGGTAATTGATTTGATTAACAGAGATATAGAGAAGAAACAGATTGATATAAAAAAACAAATTTCGGATTATTCCCATTTTAGTAGTTCTATTTTTGATGAATTGTTTATCAGGCATTGTGATGATCAAAATGTAACTATATATACCGTTTATCCTCTTTTGTTTGATAAAAAAGGGAAAAAAGATATTTGGGGACTGTGGTCTTTATTACGCTATTACTATGTTACCACTTCGGAATATTTTCAGGAAGATAGTTTATATACTCTTCCTGAAATAATGATGTCAGATGATTATATACAGTGGTTTGAATCTATCGATTCATTCGTTATGGCATATCTCCGGTATCGAATGGAGAAGGTTGTCAATCATGAAAAGGAGGGTGAATATGTAAAGAAAATCTTTAAAAGTATTCCTAAAGAGGATTTACGCGAACAGCGTATTTGGTTTAAAGATATTCTCGACAGATTGAATGATTACGGAAAGGAAGGAAGCTGGGAGGAGGAGCTACTTGTTTACGATCCAATGGGAAACTATAACTTCTCTACCTTTATATATGTCGTCCGAATGAAATTTAGTAAAGTTGTATATGAATATTCAAAAGTTAAAACAGAAAATTAACCTAATAGAAAGAAATTATGAATGAATTAAGAAACATTGCTGGAGATATTTTGTGTGATGCAACTGCTACATTTTTAAATGGAGCAGGATTGGCTACCGGTGAGGATCAGAATACGGTTTTGCCAAAGTTGTTTAAAGAGACAATAAACGGACGAAAGGAAGATGTTCCTTATGTTTCTGCACAGTCATGGAGGCGTTGGTTAAGAGATACTTCCAATGAAGAGAACAATTGGACTCCAAGTGAATTGCATGCTATTGATTTTAACGCCAAAGGTTCTACAGCTAAAATCTCTACAGAATTGAATCCGATTGATTATCCAGAGGATGATTTATTTGGCTATATGAAAAGTGGGAGCAAAGGAGAAGAAAGTATTCAGAGAACTTCACCATTTAAGACTTCTATTTTGAGGGGGATAAGAAATATGAGAGCATTGAGCACTGATGATGCATTTGTTTTCCCTAAAAATGGCAGTCCTTTACCTTATTCTACCAAATTTTATTCTACTCACCTGGAAGGCTTTTTTAATTTGGAATATTATCGTTTAGGCATGTACGTTAATACTTCCAGTCGTCAGGAATTATCATCGGAGTTGATAGAAAAATATACTTCAGATCTGTCTGTAGATACTATTCAAAAGAATATCATTCGATATACATTGAAAGATGCGGAACAAATTCGTAAGACAAGAGCTGCAGGTTTGTTGAGAGGTTTGGCATATCTTCGTGGTGGAGCTAAAATGGCGGCTTTTGGTGCTGATGTATCTCCTAAAGTGATTGTATTTGCGGGACTTTCTTCGGCTAATCCCTGTTTTAATAATCTTTTTATCGGTAAGGGGGAAAAGCCGGAATTAAATATTGCTTTGATTGAAGAAATAGCTCAAGATTATGCTGATAAATTGGCAACGCCTATTCATATCGGTATCAGGAGTGGATATCTGGGAAATGAAGATCAGGTGAAAGAATTGGTAGAAAAGGGTTTTGTCGTAGATTCTCCGGCAAGTGTGGTTAAATCTTTTATCGCTAATTATTTAAGCTGATGGATAAAGTTCTGGAAATAAAATTTTCAGGATGGACTGCGACTCCGAGGCTTCCTTTTGTACTTTCCGGGAATGCTCTTTGTATGCCGGTTCCTTCTTATTCCCTTATTCTGGGAATAGTGGGGTGTTGTTTAGGACGTATTGTCTCCCCAAAAGAAGTAAAGATCGGCTATCAATACGACTATGACACTGTTGCTGTTGATATTGAGACGAGAAGACGCTTGCAGTTTGATGGAAAAAGGATTAAAGTGCATGATAAAGGAAGCGATGCTTATCAACGTGATTTTCATGTCAACCCGAGATTGACTGTCTGGATTGACAGAACTGATTGGAAAGAGTTTTTTGATTGCCCGATAGGTACGCCTTCTTTAGGTAGATCACAGGATTTATTACAGATTTGTGAGGTTACTATAAAGGAGATTACCTCTGTTCCTGAAACAGAATTAGTAGGATGTATGATTCCGTTTAATCCGGAACATATAATTCCGGGGCAGTTGATACAACTTGCTGAGGCTTTTGAGGAGAATGAGACAATAGGGAGCGGCAGAATGCCGACCCGGTCGTCTATGTTTGTTGCAATTCATCCGGATTCGGATAAAAAAATAAAAGTTATCCGGGATCATTTATATCAAATAAAGGATGATCCGTCAATCGGTTTTTATCTACATTCTTTTTATGGAGATTGAAGATCTAAAGAAGGTGATGGCCAAAGGTGATGGAAAAACAACTTTGGTTGATCATACATTAGCTGTTATAAGGACAGGGCTGGCTTTGCTCCAGTCCTTGTCCTTATCAGATGATGTTAGAGGTTTGTTGAAAGAAAAATTTGTAATTGCTGCCACATTGCATGATTTAGGCAAGGTACATCCTCTGTTCCAAAAGCGCTTGGCTGGTAATAAAATTGTGACTATACGCCATGAATTGGTCTCGCTTTGGTTTTGTACGCAGTTTTTAAATATTGATGATGACATTCTTTTTGCAATAGTTACTCATCATAAATGTATTGAAGGTGCTGATACTTGTAAATGTTTTGATTTATATGATTTGAGGAAAACAGACTTCAAGCAGTTGCATGATGACTCTTTAGGAACTATGGATGTCTCTACCCTTAAAAATTGGTTGGAACTGTTCCCTTTAGATGTAGATTTAAAATTAGCCGGACAACAAGAAGCTGTTATTTATGGAAAGAGGTTGAAAACTCTAAGGAAAAAGTTTCAGCATGAAATTTTATCTTTAGATGAGCGAAAGTGGTATTCATTGTTGAGGGCATTATTACAGGCTGCGGATCATATTGCTTCGGCCGGTATTATTTCTGTTCCTAAGTATGAGGATATAGCATTAGAAGAAATACAGCCGAAAAAAGATGGTGTTGTTTTCCCATTCAGACATTTTCAGGAAGTAATGCTTACATGGAAAGGAGATGTTGTTTTGCATGCTCCGACTGGTTCCGGTAAAACGGAAGCTGCATTAATTTGGATATTGGCAAATCAGACTGAGAATAACCGGCTTATTTATCTTCTTCCGTACACTGCTTCTATTAATGCTATGGTGGATCGTTTGAAAGCTGTGTACAACAAAGATACAGTTATCGTTCAGCATTCTAAGTCATTGAACTTTATATATGATGAGTTGGTAAATGAGGATTCTAATACCAAAAAGAACTATCGGGAGTTGGAAGCCGCTGCTAGAAATAAGAACTCTCTAACGCGTGAGATTTATTATCCGGTAAAAGTTGCTACACTTCATCAGATACTGCGTACATCATTGTATGGAAAAGGGTGGGAGTTCTCAACATTGGATTATCAGAATGCTCTGTTTGTAATTGATGAGTTTCATGCCTATAATGCATTGCTTACAGGTATGATGTTAGGGACTGTTCGTCTGTTTCGGCAAATTTTCCATGCAAAGTTTATGTTTATGTCTGCTACTATTCCCAACTTTTTGTTGGAAAAGATAATAACAGAGGTATATGAGGGTGATAGAAGTGTGCTTCTCCGTCCGGATAGTAAATTTGAATCGGATGCTGTTATTGTAGGTCGAAAGCGTCATCGTTTAGTATGTCATGAAGGTGAAGGCATTATGCAGGCAATCCCAGAAATTGAGAATGCATTGGAGTCAGGACTTTCTGTCTTGGCCATTGTAAATAATGTGAGGACTTGTCAGCAACTTTTTGAAAATATAGATTTTGATAAGAGCAAAAAGATGATGCTTCATGGTGGATTTAATCTTAAGTCAAGAAAAGAGATAGAAAAATTGATAACTCATGAAGAATGCTCTAAACGCCCTCGGTTACTGGTTGCTACTCAGGCTGTTGAAGTCAGTCTCGATATTGACTATAATATGGCATTTATAGAAAATGCTCCTATTGATGCATTAATTCAACGTTTTGGACGAGTTAATAGGAATGGGAGTTTTTGTGATGAGCTTGGCAATAAGATAATGGCTGAAATTCATCTTTTTGAGAAAATAGAAGGAAGAACTCCTTTTTATGATGATGTGCTTCTGCAAAATACTTGGTTTTTTTTGTTGCAACTTGATGGTATGGATCTTTCTGAAAATGATTTGGTAGATGTATGTAATGATGTTTATAAAGAGGGTTACTCCGGAGAGCAGGCTGATGATTTTAACCAGGGTTTGTTAGCTGTGAAGAACTTTGAAAGAGATTGGATTGCAGGCTCTTGTGCAGATTGGGTAGATGTTCTTTTTGATAAGAATAGTCAGAAGATAGATGTTTTATGTGATAATTTGTATACAGATTATTGTATGCTTATAGAAGAACAAAGGTATATTGAAGCAAATGAATTATTGGTTTCGGTTTATCCTTATCATAAAGCAAAGATTATAACTTTAAACAAGAATGAAAAGAAGAAAGGCATTAAAGTACTTAAGGTTGATGATTTATATTATGATCTGGAAAAAGGATGTATAGAGAAAATAGCGGGGGCTTATGAAATAATGTAATTTCTTTCATTTTAAATTTAATATTATGCAAATAACTGGAACACATTTCAATTATTATCAAATATGCAAACGGAAACTTTGGCTGTTTGCAAACGGTATCAATTTTGAGCATACATCAGACTTAGTGTATGAAGGTAAACTGATCCATGAAGATTCCTATCCGCAACGTTCAAGTAAATATGAAGAGGTAGAGATTGATGGGGTAAAAGTGGATTTTTACGACGCCATACGTAAAGTGATTCATGAGATAAAAAAGTCTGATAAGGTAGAAGCTGCTCATGAATGGCAATTAAAATTGGAAAAATATTCATGCCTCGATACGGCAAATTTACGTAGAAGCTGCTCATGAATGGCAATTAAAATACTATCTTTATGTGTTTGAGTGTAATGGAATTACTGGTTGTTCCGGCCTTTTGGAGTATCCGACATTGCGGCAAACAAAGCAAGTAGTATTGAGCGATGTTGATCGAGAAGTATTGGAGAAAATGAAAGGTGAGATAAGTTTGATTGTTCATTCGAATGTTTGTCCGCCAAAAGATAAACTGCGTATTTGTAAAAACTGTAGTTATTATGATTTTTGTTATACTGTTGAACCTGATGATTTATGAAAAAGACATTCTATTTGTTTAATCCCGGAATACTGGAGAGAAAAGATAATACGTTGAAGTTCATTCCTTATTCGGATGATGAGGATGGAAGGGAAGTTTTAGGTTCCCCTCGATATTTGCCTATTGAGGATATCAATGAGTTTTATGTATTTGGTTCTTTACGTGCCAATAGTTCTTTGTTCAATTTTTTGGGACAGAAAGATATTGCGATGCATTTTTTTGATTATTATGAAAATTATACCGGTTCGTTCATGCCGAGGGATTCATTGCTGTCCGGTAGAATGATTTTGGCACAAACGTCAGCTTATCAGTCAAAAAAGAAACGTATGATTATTGCCTGGAAGTTTATAGAAGGTGCTACATATAATATGGTAAAGAATTTGCAATATTATAACCGTAGAGGTAAAGATGTGGGTGATATTATAAATGTTATGAACAGTTATGCAGATAAAATATCAAGTACAGAATCGGTAGATGAGTTGATGGGTATTGAAGGAATGATTCGTCAAACGTATTATGATGCTTTTAATCTGATTTTAAATGATTTTGAAATGGGTACTCGAACGAAGCAACCTCCCCAAAATGAGGTAAATGCTTTGATGTCGTTTGGTAATATGATGTGTTATACATTGTGTTTGAGGGCAATACATCAGACACAGCTTAATCCAACAATCAGTTATTTGCATACACCGGGTGAGCGACGTTACTCTTTAGCATTGGATGTCGCAGAAATTTTTAAACCGATAATTATAGATCGTACGATATTTAAAGTCTTGAACCGTAAAGAAATACAAAGTAAACATTTTGACAACAAGTTAAATAAATGCTTGCTTAATTCGTTGGGAAAAAGGATATTTGTAAAAGCAATTGAAGATCGCCTAGAAGAAACAATACAACATCGTTCGTTAGGCAGGAAAGTCAGTTACAGGCATTTGATTAAGCTGGAGTGCTATAAATTGGCTAAACATTTATTGGAAATCGAAGAGTATAAACCTTTTAAAATGTATTGGTAATGTATGTGATATTGGTTTATGATTGCGGAGAAAAGCGAGTTGCAAAGATGTTAAAGCTCTGTCGACGTTATTTAAATTGGATTCAGAATTCAGTTTTTGAAGGTGAAATATCAGAAGTACGCCTAAAGGAATTAATTATGCAAGCAGAGATTTTTATGGATAAGAACTGTGATAGTATCATTATTTTTAAAAATGCATCAAAAGTAACGATGGATAAGCTGATTGTTGGTAGAGAATGTAGCTCTATTGATATATTTTTGTAGTCCAAATTTTTGTCGATCTCATGTTTTTTTGAATGAGTTCTGTTTGAATATATAAAAGGTGATCTTTGACGTGCTGATTTATAAGATTTTATGTAATATGTCGATCTCCAATAGTTTTGGTATTATTGGAGGTCGACATATTTTTCTAGAAAATTCGAATATTTGAGATATGTGATATCTATTGGTAGATAGGTTTTTAGATTTTAATGTGTATAAGGTTTTAATTGTACTTTATAGAATAGAAATATCATCCGACTTACATTGGAGAAGACAACTATGTGTAGTTTTAATTGTACTTTATAGAATAGAAATTCCGGAAATTCCGGTGGAAGCAAGTTCGACATCATGGTTTTAATTGTACTTTATAGAATAGAAATTAGGTATACCGGACAGGCTTCTGTTTTTAAACAAGGTTTTAATTGTACTTTATAGAATAGAAATGGAAAAAGAATCTGTTTACTTTATAATTTTGAGAAGCGTTTTAATTGTACTTTATAGAATAGAAATGATAGAATTCAATAAGAGAGAAAATGACGCAATTGGCGTTTTAATTGTACTTTATAGAATAGAAATGAAGATGAAAGGCTATTTCTTTGCGCGCCTGAAAGGTTTTAATTGTACTTTATAGAATAGAAATTGTGGAGAGTTACGGCTCCCGTGGGGCGACTTTTTAGTTTTAATTGTACTTTATAGAATAGAAATTTGATTTCTGCAAAAAAGTACCAAGACGCTAAGAGATGTTTTAATTGTACTTTATAGAATAGAAATAACCAAACGATTCGGAACAAAGAAATAATGAACAAAGTTTTAATTGTACTTTATAGAATAGAAATGACACTCGTGAGGTGGATGCTATCCCTTTCAGTCTATGTTTTAATTGTACTTTATAGAATAGAAATCCTGCCAAGGAGGCTTCGTAACACTTCGTGATCTTGGTTTTAATTGTACTTTATAGAATAGAAATTTATCAAAGGCCGTGATGATCGCACGCACCTTATCTTCGTTTTAATTGTACTTTATAGAATAGAAATCACCTTTCAAGTTCGACCCTAGTTCCTCGACTTGCTGTTTTAATTGTACTTTATAGAATAGAAATTAGCCAAGGCGGAGGAGGTTCAACACGCACGAAATGGTTTTAATTGTACTTTATAGAATAGAAATCTTTTTGTAAAGCAACAAACCTATATTTTTCCCTATGTTTTAATTGTACTTTATAGAATAGAAATTAACTTAAAAAACAAGATGATTTGTAGTATGCCGGTTTTAATTGTACTTTATAGAATAGAAATGGGCAAAAAACGTCATACAGCCGGTAAAGCAAACATAGTTTTAATTGTACTTTATAGAATAGAAATAAATAGATCAGAGGTAAGTTCCTTTTTTCTTAGACGAGTTTTAATTGTACTTTATAGAATAGAAATCTTCCGGATTCCCGGTTGTTGTACATGCCTTTTCATTGTTTTAATTGTACTTTATAGAGATGAGAAGATGAAATACTATGAAAAAACTATTTTTGATAAAATATTGTATCATTTGTTATGAATAGGCATTTCTGTTTGTAGAAAATTTTTGGTAATAAGCAGACATACTTGTTTTACAAATAGATAATATGTAGATAAACATTTAAGGACATGGGATATTTTGCAGGAGGAGGTTCTGGCAAGGGATGGAATTTGTTTTATTTCATTTTGACATCGGATGAGTTTAAAGAGCTATTCGATGGACTGTCTTATTCGTTTATAGAGACGGGTTCGCGCGTTGAAATGAATTATCGGGAAACTTCTAAAAAAGATGTATTTCAAGCATATGAAGAGTTTTTTGAACGGATTCTTATAGGAGAAGATAATTTAAGCAGGGAACAACTTTGGAAAATAGAACGCCCTGTTAGAACTTCTGTAACTGATGATGTAAATAAGATTTCTTTTGTCGGTATAAAAGATGAAAAAGGGAATCCCATACCTTTTAAACTTGTAGACCCCCAAGAACCTGTAATTAATATTGATCCCTTTTATTTATTTTGGTCGGCAGAACGGGAAAAACTGAGTGTTGTCTATATGAATGAACCGGGGATTATCGGTTTAAGACTCTAAATATATTACTTGGTACAATCAGGATAGTTCCGATACACGAGATACTACTTCGTATGAAAGTGCTTTATTGTTTGAAACTTTAGTGAAACGCATAAAGTCTGTTTCAAAAAAAGCAAAGGTCGAATGGTCTGGAAAATTGTTTAAACCAAACTTCTGGGTGAGTCCGAAAGTGCTGGAATTTATTAATAGAAATAAGTATTTACAGGCAAACGGATTAGTTATCAGATAACAATTAGTTTTATTCATGTTGCTGATTCTGTAAATCATAAGTTAACTTATTATTATTTCCCGATACAAGATTTGGAAATCTTGATACTAAATCACTGATAATAATATGATTAATGTTAAAAATATACACTTCCGAGCAACAAACTAACAACAAATCAAAGTTCTTATTTGCATATAAATGCTTTAATTCTTGTTCTTTAGTTGATGTAAAATAAAAGGTCCCATTTTTTTCATTATTTCATTAATAGCCTTATCCACCATTTCTTCGGTTATAACTGTACCATTGGGGTATTTACCATTACCCCAAGCGTTATTTAAACCTTCCTCTATTATTTTGCTTGTATGATTTTCTCGTTGCCTTCTTTGTGAAATAGCCATGGTATGATTGAAACATTGTTTTGCCTTCTCAAATGGCTGAGCATCCTTATTTATAAAAAAGTCAAGAAGAGTAGCCCTGTTGTAGTAAACCAAAAATTCTTTCTCAATTACCTTTGAGTTCAAAACATCAAAACAATACGTTGAGTCTATTTCATCTCCATCATACGTGTCATTCAATAAAATAATGTATTTATATGCATTGAAATAGTCAACATAACAATACAGGACTCTTTCTGAGGGATTTCCCCGTAAATGTAACATATGGAAACATTCTTCGTCGTTTAAATCATAGAGGTTGTCTTTGTAGTGCATCCAGACTATATCCTTATCTTCTGTGCCTTTAATGTAATTGAGTAATGGTTGAATATATTCAATATTTCCTTTTTTATACATGAAGTAGTTAACAGCACATTTGCATACAGCACGAAACACTTCTGGACCGCCTATCTCTAAGTTGAAAGTTGTATAATCATCCATATAACTTTCTTTGTGTACTGCTGCTTTAATAATGTCCTCTTTTTTTAATTGAGGGTGCTTTCTCGCAATACCAGTTGCCATTTTTTTGAGTTCAGCATCATCTCGTACTATCATAGATATATTGACACGATTACCTTCAACTGTCTCTTTGTATTGTGGTCTATGAGGAATTATAGTTCCATCGGGTAAAAAGCGCACTTCTTCCTTTGTAGCTTCTTTTTTTCCAACGATCGGTTGCGGTTCTCCTCTTTCGCGCTTAATCATAAGTTGATTCGCAAAGAAATTCAGCTGCGTTGCCAGAGCATTATCAATTATTTCTCCAAAATCCGAATTACATTGTCGACAGATTAACGTCTTTGATTTTAATCGTCCTCCAGCAGCGTTTATAATTATATGTTCGTCTGAATAATTTCCACGCGTTATCTCAGTGCCGCATATATAACATTTCATAATTTTAAATATGTATTGTATAAATACTGATTATCCCGATTTTGTGTATTCGTTTTATCTGAAATTTGTTGCTCTTGTTGCTCAAATATTTCCGAGCAACAAAATAGCAACAAAATAGCAACAAAATAGCAACAAAATAGCAACAAAAATGGAGTTATATATTAATGTCCAATATGGTTAATGTGTTGATTAAAAGTATTTTATTTCACATGCAGGTTTTATTGTTTATTTTGTGATTAATTGATTATTATTGATTTAATCATTCTACTTGCCCACGCAGCATATTTACATCATTGATTATCAGTGACCATTCATTTTAATCGGTACAACCTCTGTTTTGACAAATACACAGAATGTGGGAACAAATGCAAACCGTTGTATTTCACGGTTTTGTATATACGTGTTGTACCGCCTCTTTTCAGCCCTTTTGTGGAATGTCCGCTATCAGATACAAGGAACTGAATGATAGGACATTTCCTCAGGTATGTTACAGAACGCTTGTTGTATGCAAAGGTAGTGGTTTTCCTGGGATTTCTGTGGTTTACACCAGATTTTTGCACAAAAAAATGTGATTGACTTGAAAAAATGTAGCTATATATGATTTATTCGTTTGAAAAAATGTACTATTTTGAAGGTTATTCACTTGAAAAAGTGTAACTTTGCCATTGGAAGAATATGATTGCGCTATGCTTAAAAGGAAAATAGAAACATAGTTAGCTAAGTGGAAAGAGTCTGAGGACAGAAAGCCCCTTGTAATAAAAGGTATCCGCTAATGTGGAAAGACATACATTGTCCAAAAGTTCGCAAGAGAGAATTATGAGAGTGTGGTCTATATGAACTTCATACTTGAACCGGATAAGAAGTCTGCTTTTACGGGCAATATAGATGTTGATACCATTATTCTCAACCTCTCTGCTTTAATTCAAGGTAGTCGTTTCATTGAGGGGAAAACCTGCATTATCCTTGATGAGATTCAGGAGTGCAAGGAGGCAAGGACTGCCTTGAAGTCATTTCATATAGACGGGCGTTTCGATGTTATTGCTACAGGTTCTCTTTTGGGAGTGAAAGACTACGGCAAAAGCAAGAAGAAAAACGAAGAAGAGGGGCAAGATTCTGTTCCTGTCGGATATGAAACCGTGATAGATATGTATCCGTTGGACTTTGAGGAATTTCTATGGGCAAATGGAATTAGCGACGCGGTTATTGATGCGGTCAAATCATGCTTTGAAAACGAAAAGGCTGTTCCCGATGGAATTCACAAGGCAATGATGGAGCTGTTGTATAGGTATGTCATAGTCGGAGGTCTGCCGGAAGTGGTGAACTGCTTTCTTGAAACCAAGAATATCGAACTTATATATAAGGCGCAGCGCAATCTTATTGCCGAGTACGAAGAGGATATGGTTAAATATGCGGATGATGCGGACAAACCTAACATCCGAGAATGTTTTGAATCTATTCCGAAACAATTAGCCAAAGAGAACAAGAAATTCCAGTATTCCATCGTCAAGAAGGGTGGAAGGGCTTCGCAATACATCGGTAGCATCCAATGGTTGGAGGATGCCGGGATAGTCCGTAGATGCTATAACACGCAGATTACAGAACTGCCGTTAGAAGGTAATTCTATTAAAGAGTGTTTCAAGGTATATACTACCGATATAGGTATCCTTATGGCAATGCTTGATTATGGAATACAGGCAGATATTTTGAAGGGGAATCTTCTTGGATACAAAGGAGCTATCTTTGAGAATCTGATGGCTGATTTCTTATGCAAGTCCGGGCAAAAGCTATACTACTTCCATAAAGATAGCGGGCTTGAGTTGGACTTTTTGGTAAAATTCAAAGGTGAATGCGTTATCCTTGAAGTCAAGGCAAAGTCGGGAAAGGCAAAAAGTATGACTACGGTTCTGAAGAACAAGGATGTGTATCATGTCAAGAATGCAATTAAGTTGGGACAATATAATGTAGGATGTGAGGGAGATATACTCACCATTCCGCTTTATATGGGATTCCTTATTGAGGATAAGCTTGCGGATGTTATCATTCCTGATGTTGATTTAAGTTTATTGACTACCATTTAATTATAAATAAAGACATTATGGCAAAGCAGATATTAGTTGGAATTAAAGAGCAAGATTTGAACGAGGTTGCTCACTACCTTATGATATACCTCCCATACAAAGAGGATTTGTGTAGTTATACCGATAATTGGTTGGGTGAACTTTATGAAAACAAGTACCCTTTGGTATCTAAGGGGATGTGGTCAGCTATAATTGACTTGAAAACGCATAAGCTCTTGAATTGGAAGCAAGAGTATGGAAGTTTGTATTTTCAAGCCAAGATATGCGATAGCGGAACCTATTTCTTGCTTGATAAAGACAAAAAGGTGGTATGTAAAATTGCCGATTATGTGCCTAATGGTTTAATACCGGAAGCGGATGATTGTGGGGATTATATACGCCTAAGAATCAACTATGACGGCACGATAGAAAATTGGCCTGAGGAGCCAGACTTTTCCGATTTTATAGAGGGGGCTGGAATCGTTGAGAAAATTGATACGAGCATTGAAGAAGAACCTATATTTGATACCAAAGTTGAGTTTACTTATAGCCAGCTGATGACAAAGTTACTTCGTCTTCCTAAATATTTACAGATGGAGATAGGAAAAGCACTGATTGCTAATGCGTCAGAAGGGTTTGAGGAGGAAGAAGAATAGTATTGACTGAACATATTTTATAAGACAATTATTATGGATACATTAAATCTAACCAAAATAGCATCATTGTTCATCCTAACTTTAATAGAAAGAGATGATGGACAAAAGAAACAAATTTTGGAGACGCCAACAAATGGCTCGTGTGTTTAAG
>UQLN01000055.1 GCA_900541965.1 uncultured Parabacteroides sp.
AATCTTTGATTATCCGTATGTGCTGGGAACATTAAAACAGTATCTGTCGCGTATTCCCGAAGCCGAACTTTTGCAGGATTTTCTGGAACTGGTTGCGGAAATAAGGATTCAGGGAGAGAAGAGCCGATTGTAAAATCAAATTAAAAATATATGGAAAACATTTGCATAGTATTCAGGGAAACTGTAATTTTGCACACTGAATTCTGCAGAGGGTAAACAAGTGATACATTGAAGCGTATCCACCCCCGGGACATAACCTGTTATAATAATAAAAACAGATGTACGTAATCGTAGAAATTAACGGACAACAGTTCAAGGCTGAACAAGGAAAAAAATTATTCGTTCACCACATCCAGAACGCTGAAAGCGGTGCTGTTGTTGAGTTTGACAAAGTATTGTTGGTTGACAACAATGGTGAAGTAAAAGTAGGTGTTCCTACTGTTGATGGCGCAAAGGTAGTATGCGAAGTACTGTCTCCGCTGGTAAAAGGTGATAAAGTGCTGATTTTCCACAAAAAGAGAAGAAAAGGTTATCGTAAATTGAACGGTCACCGTCAGCAGTTCACTGAAGTGAGTGTTAAAGAAATTGTTGCTTAACGTTTAAAGGAGAAAAGAAGAAATGGCACATAAGAAAGGTGTTGGTAGTTCTAAGAACGGCCGTGAATCACAAAGTAAAAGATTAGGTGTTAAGCTTTTCGGTGGCGAAGTTGCTAAAGCCGGTAACATTATCGTCCGCCAGAGAGGTACTGCTCATCATCCGGGTGAAAACGTAGGTATTGGTAAAGACCATACTTTGTATGCTTTGGTTGATGGTGTTGTTACTTTCAAAAGAGGTAAAGAAAACAGATCTTTCGTTTCTGTAAAAGAAGTAGTAGCAGAAGCGTAAGTAATTTCTGTAACACGAAATAGAAAACAGGGTATCCCCAAGGGGTATCCTGTTTTTTTATGCCCTGTCGCTTTTAAATAAAAAGAAATCCTGTTTTATAGTATAACACAGCCCTTATATTTGCACCGGATGATACGTCTGCCTGCTTACCCTCTTTTGAATTTTAGTTTATTTTTATTATAAGGTAGCGTATTTGTTTAATTTACAATATTTCTTTGTTAAAAGGAAAATTGCCGGCTTCTTCATGCAAAATAAAAAAAGTTGGCATTTCCTAATCCTGCCCGGACCTTTCCTTTTCGGATGTATCTTTATCTAATCAATTAATATACAGAACTATGGTGTATGCTTATGTAAGAGTCAGTACGGATAAACAGAGTACTGAAAATCAACGCTTCGAGATAAATAACTTTTCGAAAGTCCGAGGTTTTAAAGTAAATAAGTGGGTTGAAGAGACTATTAGTGGTACCACCAATGCCCGTGACAGACAGTTGGGCAGATTGTTAAAGCAGGTTTCAAAGGGTGATATTCTTATTACGACCGAATTATCAAGGCTTGGGCGTAACCTGATGGAGGTGATGAGTATCCTTCATCAATGTATGGAACGGGATATTATAGTGTTGACCGTAAAAGAAAAATATGAATTGGGGAATAACATCAATAGTAAGATACTTGCTTTTGCTTTCAGCCTGAGTGCGGAGATAGAACGAAACCTTATCTCCCAAAGAACCCGGGAAGCCTTGGCGCGCAAAAGGCTGGAAGGGGTGAAACTCGGCCGTCCCAGAGGCAGTGAAGGCGGAAAATATAAGTTGACGGGCAAGGAAAACCTGATATTGAAAATGGTAAAAGAGAAGCGTTCAATGAATGAAATCAGCCAGAAATTGGGAGTGAACAGGCAGACTTTAAGAGATTTCTTACGGATTATTTATCCGAACTGGAGGGAATATAGATATGTTAAGTAAATCAGTCTTTTGTGTCTGATTTATAAGAATGTTAATCATTATTGAAACAAGAAACTGTTTGCTAAAAATGTGTGTTTATGTAAATTAAGTATTTTACAAGGAGAATAGACTGTGAAATCTTTTTGAATGAAGAAGTTAGTGTTGTCTGTTGTATAGGAAGCCGGATAATAAAAGTGTTTTTAATTTTATCTAATAGAAGTTCCATTCATATTGTCTGTTGGAAACCATATTCCTTGGGACGTATTATTTCCCATTGTTTTATAGATTATTATACTATAATTTATTTATAGTAGATAAATATGTTATCTTTGGCAAAATGGTTTCTTCTTATGCGAAAGAACGATTGTGGAATTTTAAAATAGAAAACAGTATGGAAAAAACACTTGTTATCCTGAAGCCTTGTACCATCCAACGTGGTTTGATTGGTGAAATCATCTCCCGTTTTGAAAAAAAAGGTTTGCGTCTGGCAGGTATGAAGATGACTTGGCTGACAGATGAAATTTTGTCGGAACATTATGCCCATCTGAAGGAAAAATCATTTTTCCAGCGTGTGAAAGATGCAATGGCGGTATGTCCGGTAATCGTATGTTGCTGGGAGGGTATAGATGCGGTGCATGTTGTACGCCAATTGGCAGGGGCTACAAACGGAAGGAATGCACAACCGGGTACTATCCGGGGGGATTACAGTATGAGCGTGCAGGAAAATATTGTGCATGCTTCCGACTCCCTGGAAACAGCCGAGGTGGAATTGAAACGTTTCTTTGATGATTCGGAGATTTACGATTACAAACTGAATAATTTATTGAGTTTGTATGCAAACGACGAATTCTAAAAATAAAAGGGCCGGAGAAACTTAAGTCAGCTTAACTTCTCCGGCTCTGATATTTTAGAACCTTTTTAGCCTTATTCTCTCGAACCAGCTAAAACAACCTAATTACTAATCTAAAATCTAATACCATGAAAAAACACACTACGTATATATAACAAGCCGTTTATGGAAAAGTTCAGAATACCTTAAAGAATCTCCTCCCAGTTGTATTATTCCCGAATTGCAGCTATATTTGTACTGCATTAAAACAAGAATATAGACAATATTAAACGAAGAAAGATATGCATAACTGGTTTGAATGTAAAGTCTCCTTTGAGAAAATCCTGGAGAATGGAATGCAGAAGAAAGTAACGGAACCTTATCTGGTGGATGCTTTGTCATTTACGGAAGCAGAGGCCCGTATTATCGAGGAAATCCGCCCTTTTATAACCGGAGAGTTTACAGTAACAGACATTAAACGTGCCCGGCTGTCGGAATTGTTTTTCAATGAAAACGGTGACCGTTTCTACAAAATTAAAGTCTACTTTATCACTTTGGATGAGAAGAGCGGGGCCGAGAAAAAAACAGCAGCACAAATGTTGGCACAGGCTTCAAACCTGAAGGAAGCGATAGCTGTATTGGAAGACGGGATGAAAGGCACGATGGCAGACTATACGATTGCTTCGGTTGCGGAAACCCAGTTGATGGATGTCTTCCCGTTCGATGCTAATCTATTACCGTGTGAACATCGGAAGAGGAGCGGATTGCCGAACAAAAAAGTCAAGCACCACAGGTATGAGCATCACTCAAAATATAACTGAACTAAAGAAATCGTTGCCGGCAGATGTCACGCTGGTTGCGGTTTCCAAGTTTCATCCTGTCGAGGCTTTGAAAGAAGCCTATGCTGCAGGACAGCGTGTATTTGGAGAGAGCCGTGCCCAGGAGCTTACAGCCAAGCAGAAGGTGTTGCCCGGTGACATAGAATGGCATTTCATTGGCCCTCTACAAAGTAATAAGGTAAAAGATATTGCTCCTTTTATCCATACTGTCCAAAGTATAGATTCGTTGAAACTATTGCGTGAGGTAGATAAGTTTGCGCTTCGCAATGGACGTGTCATCCGTGTTTTATTGGAAATTCATGTGGCGGAAGAAGAAGCAAAGCATGGATTTAGTCCGGACGAATGTCGTGACTTGCTGGATAGTGGCGAACTGGATGCCCTTCATAATATCCGTATAGGAGGGTTGATGGGAATGGCTACCAATACGGACGATACGGATAAGATACGGCAGGAGTTTCATCAATTGCGTGCCCTTTTCGATGAACTGAAGGCTTCTTATTTTAAAGAAAATCCTGATTTTAAAGAATTGTCGATGGGGATGAGCCACGATTATCCGGTTGCAATTGCCGAAGGAAGTACAATGATTCGTGTGGGAACCAGTATCTTCGGTGAACGTGAGTACTGAGCTTTTAACCATTTTAAATAGCAGGGGAGGATATTCCATAAAATAAATATCTATTTTTGTAAGTGTTGAATATAATTGAATCTGAACATGATTGACATGAAAACTCAATATGCGGGACTTACGCTTCGTAATCCGCTGATTGTAGGAAGTTCCGGTTTGACTAATAGTCCGGAAAGAAACAAGGAATTTGAAAAGGCAGGGGCGGGTGCCATTGTGCTTAAGTCTCTTTTTGAAGAACAAATAGAGATGCAGGGTGATGTCTTGATGCAAGAGTCCGATTATCCGGAGGCAGCAGATTATATACGTGGATATGTAAAGGTTAATCTGGTGAACAAGTATCTGGAATTAATCCAGAAGACAAAACAACTCTGTACAATTCCTATCATTGCCAGTATCAATTGCTATAAGGCGGATGCCTGGATTGATTTTGCACGTCAGATAGAACTGGCAGGAGCTGACGCACTTGAATTGAATGTGTTCTTTATGGAAACGGAGTTGACTTTCAACTGTGATGCTATGCGTGACTTATATGTCAATATTATCCGTAAAGTAAAAGAAACGGTTTCCATTCCCGTTATGGTGAAAATAAGCAAGATGGTGGGGAATATTCCTGCTCTTGTGAATATCTTAAAGGTAAACGGGGCAGATGGAGTTGTTCTGTTCAACCGTTTTTACCAGCCGGATATCGATATTAATAACATGCAATTAGTTTCAGGTAATGTTTTCAGTAATCATTCCGATTTGAGCGATACATTACGTTGGACCGGTATTGTTTCGGCAAAGGTGCCGGGTATCGGTATTGCTTCTTCAACAGGAATCCATGATTGGGAGGATGTCATCAAATGTTTGTTGGCTGGTGCTTCGGCCGTTCAGATGTGTAGTGCAGTCTATACACACGGCGGAGAAATCATTTCCCAGGTGCTTACTTGTATTGAAGAATGGATGCATCAGGCAAACTATCACTCTTTACAAGAGTTTATCGGTAAATTGAGTTATACAAATGTGCCCGATCAGAGTATGTACGAACGTTCCCAATTTATGAAATACTTCTCAAACAGGGACTAAACGATTTTAAATCAATATGCAAAAAAGGGATATGCTCATTATAGTATATCCCTTTTTTGCATTTATATATTTCTATTTATAATTTATTTTCTACTGGAAACTATTTATATTGGAAACAATGTATATCTTTGCAATCAAACAAAAGAAAAATATGGAATCAATTTGCATTATAAAGGATATATATAAGACGTTATACCAATTTGAGAAAGCATTTGCAGACGTGCATGAGATAACAATCAATGAGGCCATGCTGCTTTGTTGCCTGAAAGATGGAGAGACAAAGTCTGCCGGAACCATCTGTGAATATATCGGTTTGTCGAACTCGAGGGTATCCAAGGTGATAACTTCGGTAGAGAATAAAGGGTATATCCGCCGGAATATCAATAAAGAGGATAAAAGGCAAATGTTTTTCTCACTGACATCCGCCGGAAAAGAGAAAGTACGGCAGATGATGAATGCGGAATTGCGCTTTGACGGCTTATTCGGGAAATTGCAGCGTTGCATGGAAAAAGGGTAATCCCTTTTTTATCCAAATAGTTTCTAATAGAAAATATGTATAGTATAAATAATATAAAAGGACAAATAATGAAATATTTAATTATCGGAGGTGTGGCCGGTGGAGCAACCGTGGCTGCCCGTTTGCGTAGAATGGACGAGAGTGCGACAGTTGTTTTGTTTGAACGTGGAAAATACGTGTCGTATGCGAATTGTGGTTTACCTTATTATATAGGGGGAACAATCAGCGACCGTGAAAAACTATTCGTTCAGACGGTAAAAGGTTTTACCGACCGTTTTCGTATCGATATCCGCACGGAGCAGGAAGTGATAGCTATCCATCCTGAGAAGAAACAGGTGGAAGTGAGGCGCCTTTCTACAGGTGAGGTATATACGGAGAATTATGATAAACTTGTTTTATCTCCCGGTGCAGAACCGCTTCGCCCGCGTATAGAAGGGATAGACCATAAGAAAATATTTACCTTGCGGAATGTACCGGATACGGATACGATAAAAAATTATCTGGTTCGGGAAAACCCCCGTCGTGCAGTTGTTGTAGGAGGAGGTTTTATCGGTTTGGAAATGGCGGAAAACCTTCACGAAGCTGGTGTTCATGTGGACGTGGTCGAAATGGCAAACCAAGTGATGGCTCCTCTTGATTTTTCGATGGCGGCAATCGTACATCAACATCTGGCTGATAAAGGAATCGGATTGTTTCTGGAAGATGGAGTGACCCGTTTTGAGGATACGAATGGAAAGGTAACCGTTCATCTCCGTAGCGGTAAGCAAATTGAGGCAGATATGGTATTATTGAGTATCGGTGTACGTCCGGAAACGAAGTTGGCGAAAGAGGCCGGTCTGGAAATCGGTTCGCTGGGTGGTATTGCCGTTGATGCATATATGCAGACTTCCGATACGGATATTTATGCTTTGGGGGATGCTGTTGAGGTACAACATCCGGTAACAGGCAAGCCGGCCCTTATTCCGTTGGCAGGGCCGGCAAATAAGCAGGGACGTATAGTTGCTGATAATATTGTTTTCGGAAATAAGGAAACTTATCAGGGAACAATGGGTACTTCTATCGCTAAGATATTTGACCTGACCGTAGCTACGGCCGGTGCAAATGCAAAATTACTGAAGCGGGAGAATATAGCCTATGTATCTTCTTATACACATTCCGCATCTCATGCCGGATATTATCCTGGAGCTGTGCCCTTGTCTGTTAAAATATTATTTGCCCCTACGGATGGACGTTTGTTGGGAGCACAGGCGGTTGGCTTCGACGGAGTGGACAAGCGGATAGAAATGTTGGCCCAGGTTATCCAGCGGAAAGGTACCGTGGCAGACCTGATAGCTTTGGAGCATGCTTATGCGCCTCCTTATTCTTCAGCAAAAGACCCGGTAAATATGGCTGGTTTTGTTGCAGAAAATATCTTGTCGGGCAAATCGAAAATTATTCATTGGAGAGATATCGAAACATTGGAACCGGAAACAATCCGTATCGATGTGCGTACTCCCCATGAATACCAGTTGGGGACTATTCCGGGATTTATCAATATACCGGTAGATGTATTGCGTGAGCATTTGGATGAATTGCCGAAAGATAAACCGATAGTCGTTACCTGTGCCGTAGGTCTGCGAGGCTACTTGGCATACCGTATCCTTACGCAGTCCGGATTTAAAAATGTCCGTAACCTATCCGGAGGATATAAAACCTGGAACGTGGCAACTGCTAAAGTCAAGCATGTAGAACCTTGTGTGCCTGCAGATAGTGGAGAATGTATTCCTGTTTCGGATACGGTGTTGAAGGTGGATGCCTGCGGATTGATGTGTCCTGGTCCGGTTCTTCAGTTGAAGAAGAGTTATGAAACATTGAAGGCCGGCGAACAATTGCAGATAACGGCAACCGACCAGGCATTCGGCAAAGATGTTTCTGCCTGGTGTAAGATGACCGGAGCGGAATTAGTTGCCGTGGAAAATAAGAATGGGGTGGTAGCCGCTACTATCCGGAAAAATGAACAGACGGAGGTTTGTCCGGTTACCCGTAATCAGGGTGCAGATAATAAGACTTTGATTGTCTTTAGTGACGATTTGGATAAAGCGCTTGCCTCTTTTGTGATTGCCAATGGTGCTGCCGCTACGGGAAAGAAAGTTACCATGTTCTTTACCTTCTGGGGATTAAATGTCATCAAAAAGCGGAATAAACCATCGGTCTCCAAAGATATATTCGGGAAAATGTTCGGTTGGATGCTTCCAGCCCACAGTGGAAAACTGAAATTATCTAAAATGAATATGGGAGGAGCGGGAAGCTGGATGATGCGTCTGATAATGAAAAAGAAACGTATCGATAGCCTGGAAAGCCTCATGAAACAAGCTGTAGAGAACGGCATCGAGATGATAGCCTGTACCATGAGTATGGATGTGATGGGAGTGAAAAAAGAAGAGTTGATGGATAATGTTACTTTAGGAGGAGTGGCCTCTTATCTGGAACGGGCGGAAGAAGCCAATTTCAATCTCTTCATTTGACAGGGAGATAATAAATTACGCAGATTCCATGGCATTTATATTAGAATCCCAGAATCTGCGTAATTCTTTTTTATTGTATTTTTTATCCCTGTTATTACTTATTAGGTGTTTTAGCAATCTTGAAAGTTAACAGATGCTTACCTGCTTCCAATACCATCGTCTTATCGCCTTTGACATAGTCCGGCAGATAAAGAGTGGCAGAACTGTTCGCCGGAATAACAATCTCACATAAAATCGTATTCTTTTTCCATTCCCATTTCGATATGATTTCTCCGTAGGGAGAGTCATGTTTCGCTTCGAAATGTTTGAGTTCTTTTACGAAATTAGGACGTAAAAGGATGTGTTTGAAGCCCGGTTGTTCCGGATCGGGAAAAATGCCTCCCAGCCCTTTGTAGAACCATCCGCCGATTTCTCCGAACATCATATGGTTGTCTGATATATCGCGTTCTGCTTTCAAATCCCAGTTTTCCAACAAGGTGGTCGCTCCGTTGACAATCCACCAGCCCCAGGAAGGATAGGTATCTTGTGCGGCTACTTTATAAGCAGTCAGGGGATATCCGTTTTCGCTCAAGGCATTCAGGATAGCTTTTGCTCCTAATACGCCTACATCCAGATGAAATCCGGCTTCTTCCACTTTTTTGGCCAGGTTTTGGGTAACTTTGGCAATCATGTCTTCAGGTACGATTTTCCAGAACAAAGGAACACTCAACTCTGTTTGGCTTCCGTCTGCATAAATACCGGTTTCTCTGTTCAGATATTTTTCATTGACTGCATTCTTGATTTTCTCAGCCAGTGCTGTATAGTGTTTATAATCATCCTGTTTATTAAACAGTTTGGCTGCATTTGCCAGAATTTTGGCATCGGCATAGAAATAAATGGAAGAGGTAAGCTCTTTGTTTGAACGCGATTTCACAGGAACCCAGTCGCCACGTCCCCAGATGGTCAGATGATTCGGGCTGATACGGTCTACATAGTTCACATAGCGTTTGATGCTTTCGTAACAATCAGCTAAAGGTTTGCTGTCTCCATAAAACATGTACAGGTTCCACGGGATGATGGCAATTGTACTTGTCCAGTCTAAACCGTTGTCTGTTCCGTAACCCCATCCTCCGGTCGGTATAATATCAGGAAGGACACCGTTCGGTTGCTGTTCGTCCCGGTGGTCGGCAAGCCATTTCTCATAGACTGTGATTCCGTCAAAGTTGTATAAAGCAGTTTCGATAGCTAAATGTCCGTCTCCTGTCCATCCGTTTTTTTCACGTTGAGGGCAATCGGTCGGGTATCCCATCAAGTTCGACAGATAGGCATTGTTGGTTGCCCAGCATAATTTGTTTATCAGCTCGCTGGATGTATTGATATTTCCCACGGGAGGAACATCGCTGTGCATAAAGTAGGCCGTCAGGCTGTTCTGATTGAGTGCTACCGGTTTATCGCTGGTAACTTCCACATAGCGGAAACCTTTGTAATTGAACTTTGCCATGTATTCATCGTCGTTACCGCTCAGAATCAGAATATCTGTCTGGAAAGGATCTTTTTCTTTATCTCCTCTGTAATACACGTCGATATTGGACATATCGATACGTCCGTTATCAAACAATCGTTCTCCATGTTTGATTCTGACTTCCGTTCCGGCTTCTCCGGATACGTTTATTTTAGTTACGCCTGACATATTCTGACCGAAATCAAACACATAAGTGCGGTCGTTTATTTTGTTGACATACTTGGCTGCCAGAGTCAGTACATTGTGAATCGGACGGATTTGCTGTGCCGTTACATTTTGGGAAGGAGCCCCTCTGTATCTGACTCCATGCCATTTGGAATCGTCAAAATCAGGAGTATTCCATCCTTTCTGCTCCAGGCGGGCATCGTAATGTTCTCCAGTATAGATACTATTGAATACCAATGCACCGGAAGATGTTTTCCAGCTAAGATCTGTAGGGATTGTTTCTACGCTGCCATCACTATAAGTGATGCGAAGATCCATACAGAATGTAGGCCGGTTACGCCAGGGTGCCCGGTCGAAGTCCCATACGGCTTTGGATTGGTGGTTATACCATCCGTTGCCTAAAAGTACGCCTATGGCATTTTTCCCGTTTTGAAGTTGTTCGGTTACATCGTAAGTAACATACAAGTTCCGTCTGTCGAAGCGGGTATACATCGGGTCGAGGCGGTGGTTCCCTATCTTTTCCCCATTGATATATAGTTCATATAGCCCGGCGACAGCGATATAAGCGCGGGCAGACTTTATCGTTTTGTTAGTAGTAAATTGTTTACGGAAATAAGGGGCAGGTTCATAGTTTATGTCTTTTCCATCGCCAATCCAGGCTCCTTGCCAGTTTTTGATATTCATCATGCCGGTTTCAAAAGAATTGACGGATGAGGAGCTTTCCTCATTTTCCATGTCCCAAACCTTGACTTTCCAATAGTATTTGGTATAAGGAGACAGTTTTTCTCCGGCATAAGTAACTAAAATATCACTTACTGTTTGTTTTTTCGTATCCCACCGGTTTCCTTTGCCGGAAACGACTTCAAGGGAATCTGTGCCTACAAGTATTTGATAGGCTGTTTGTTTGGCTCCCGTTCTAGCATCATCTATATTCCATGATAACCGGGGAGAAGGATTATCTATTCCGATTGGATTTTCCAAGTGGTCACTCTTCAGATTGGAAGGGATACATTGCGATTGTCCCTGTACCAATCCGATGCTCGAAAAAGATAAAAACACTAGTGGTAATAATAATTTGTTCATATAATTTAAATTAGTCATTGAGATAGTTTGTCTTTAAAAACTAGCCAGCCATGCTTTCAGGTCTTGCTGCATTTCTTTGTGGTATTTAAAATCTTTGTTGCACCCCCATCCGTGTCCTCCCGAAGGATAGATATACAGGGATGCCGGAACCTTTTTTTCTTTTAGAGCTAAATAATAATATGCTCCGTTTTTTGTGGGAACGACATCGTCATCATCGGAGAAAACGATAAATGCTCTTGGTGTCTCGCTGGTAATCTGTTTTTCATTTGAATATAGCTCTTCGAGTTTCTGGGATACATCTCTTCCTAATAAATTATCGCGAGACCCCATGTGGGTAAAAGATTTATCCATGGTGATTACAGGATAAAACAAGACTTGGAAGGCAGGACGTAATTCCGGTTTGATATGGGTCGCTATGGTTGAAGCCAGATGTCCTCCGGCAGAAGACCCCATAATGCCTATATCGGCTGGATTTATATTCCATTCTTTTGCATTGTCCTTTACCAACCGGATCGCTTCTTCCGCATCGGAAAAAGGAACTTCTTTAACACCTCTGGGCATGCGATATTTTAAGACGGCAAATGCGATGCCTAATTCGTTAAAGAAAGGAGCCCAGTCATACCCTTCATGGTTGTATGCTAATCCTCCGTAAGCTCCTCCGGGACAAGCGATGATGATGCGTCCGGTAGCCACTTCTTTCTGAGGTAAAAAGACACGTAATGACGGTTTGTAGTTCTGGATATTATCATCGAAAGGCGTATGGTCTATTCCATTGGTATTAGGAAGCCCGTTTGTCCATAAATCGATGTTGAACTCTTTCGCCGTACATTGAGCTGTGACTGGATTGTTTATGAAAAGAAATATCCAGAGGATGAATAATGATGTAATTGTTTTCATAATATTAAATTATAGTTTATCGTATTTTGTATGAAACTCTCTTATCTAAATCCGATTAGAAGTGAAATTCCGTTAACATTTGAATTTTCGATTCATTTTTGTTATTGTAATGTGAATAATGGCCTAAAAAACGCCTTAAAATTAATCAGTTTTTTCATATATTGGAGGGATATGTTACAAAAGTTCATATTACAGAGGCTAAACAAAAATAAAAGGCGTTGATTTATACAAACTAATTTGTTCAGAATCAAAATCGTTTATATAAATCAACGCCTGTGCGCGTTTGATAATCTTCTATTTAATCATATCAAAGCCAGTATAAGGAACTAATGCCTTTGGTATACGGATGCCTTCCGGTGTCTGGTTGTTTTCAAGCAATGCCGCAACAATACGAGGCAAGGCTAATGCGCTACCATTCAGTGTATGGCAAAGCTGAGTCTTTTTGTCTTCTCCACGGAAACGGCATTTCAGTCGGTTTGCCTGATAGTTTTCGAAATTGGAAACAGAACTTACTTCTAACCAGCGTTTCTGAGCTTCGGAATACACCTCGAAGTCGAAACATAAAGCAGCGGTAAAACTGATATCGCCACCACATAAGCGAAGAATGCGGTAAGGCAATTCCAATTTAACCAACAAACTTTCCACATGAGCCAGCATTTCTTTCAAAGATTCGTAAGAATGCTCCGGTGTGTCTATACGAACGATTTCAACTTTTGAAAATTCATGCAGACGGTTCAAACCGCGAACATCTTTACCATAAGAACCTGCTTCGCGACGGAAACATTGTGTGTAAGCACAATTCTTAATCGGAAGGGATTTTTCATCCAGAATAACATCACGATAGATATTGGTTACCGGAACTTCAGCGGTTGGAATCAGATACAAATCATCCAGGTTACAGTGATACATTTGTCCTTCTTTATCAGGTAACTGTCCGGTACCGAAACCGGAAGCCTGGTTTACAACCGTAGGAGGCATAATTTCCAGATAACCGGCATCACGTGCTTCGTCCAGGAAGAAATTAATCAGAGCGCGTTGTAAACGTGCACCTTGTCCTTTATAAACAGGAAATCCTGCCCCTGTGATTTTAACCCCCAGATCGAAATCTATCAAATCATATTTTTTTGCCAGTTCCCAGTGGGGCAGGGCATCTTTGGGAAGTTCAGTTTCCATACCCCCCATTTTTTCTACCACATTATCTTCGGCACCGTTTCCTTCCGGTACGCTTTCGTGAGGAATATTCGGGATGGTATAAAGCAGGTTTTGCATATCTTCGGCAGCCTGGTCCATTTCAGCCTGAAGGCTTTTGCTGGCTTCCTTGATTTCGGAAACACGCTTTTTGGCAGCTTCGGCTTCTTCCTTTTTCCCTTCTTTCATCAGCGAACCGATAAGTTTGGAAGTGGAGTTCACCTCTGCCAGATTGTTATCTAATTGTGTTTGTGCACTACGTCTTTTATCGTTCAGTTCAATCACTTTTGCAATGCTTTCTTTTGCATCTTTAAAGTGTTTTTTTTCCAGACCCCGTATTACCCGGTCTGTTTCTTCCGTAATTACTTTAAGCGTCAACATACTTTATATGATGTTTTTATTTGAGGTGCAAATATACATAAAAAAGTAACCACGGAATATCATTATTCACTACTATAATATTTTACTATTATAATATTATCATATTATTTTACTCTTCCTCCTGTCAGCCAGGTTCGCATATAGTACGGTTCGCTCAGGCTGCTGACCATAACTCCTCCGGATGTGCTGGTATGGATAAATTTTCCGTTTTTCAGATAAATACCGACGTGGGTAGGAACTTTTCTTCTGCTTTTCCCTGTGCGGAAAAAGACCAGGTCGCCTTCTTTCAGATTGCCCCTGCTTACTTTTTTACAGTTATATTTTAGCATATCAGCGGAGGTACGTGCCAGCTTTTTTCCATATATGTTTTTATAAACAATGCCTACAAAGCCGGAACAATCCACACCTCTTTTGGTGCTTCCTCCCATCCGGTGGGGGGTACCGAGCCAATGGGCGCCTTCGTTATAAAGAAAAATATTATCATTCGGTGTGATATTCACGCCATATAGTCTGGAAAGTTCTTTAGGACCTTTGAAATCCGCAGGCAGAGTTATTTTTTCTTGATGTTTACTTTTACAGCCTGTAACCAATAAAAGCAGGCAGAGGATTGATAGTATATAGGTATAGTATTTGTGTTTCATTATTTATTGGGTATGTATTCTCTGGGGTAAAGATAAGAAATTCCTTTAACCTGCAATAAAAATGCAGAAGCTATCTTCCTTGTTGGAGGTTCACGGTGATTATCAAAGTTGCCTCAAACGACAGTTCGACCCGGGTCAGACAACTGTCTGTCGAGGATCGAACAACATATTTATCCGATTTAATATAAAATGGATAAGGGGGAATTTCTATTTTATCAGGCAATTGTGATTTCCGGATTCAGATAGACATCCTGTATGGAGTTTAGTAATTCAATACCATCTTTCATCGGACGCTGGAATGCCTTACGACCGCTGATTAACCCCATGCCGCCGGCACGCTTGTTTACAACAGCTGTATATACAGCGTCTTTCAGGTCGGATGCTCCGTGTGATTCTCCACCGGAGTTAATCAGTCCTACACGTCCCATATAATTGTTGGCTACCTGGTAGCGGCACATATCTATAGGATGTTCGGTGGCAAGTTCCGTGTACATTTTCTGGTCGTATTTACCAAATTTGATGGCAGGGAATCCACCGTTGTTTTCCGGCAGTTTCTGTTTGATAATATCGGCCTTTATGGTAACCCCTAAATGATTTGCTTGTCCGGTAAGGTCGGCTGCAGCATGATAATCGACACCGTCTTTCTTGAAGTCACTGTTTCTCAGGTAACACCAGAGAACAGTAGCCATGCCTAATTCGTGTGCATAATCAAAAGCTTCGGCTATTTCAATGATTTGCCTGCGGCTTTCGGCTGAACCAAAATAAATGGTAGCACCAACGGCTGCGGCACCCATGTTCCAGGCATCTTTTACCGTACCGAACAAGATCTGGTTGTAAGAGTTAGGGTAGGTAAGCAGTTCATTATGATTTAATTTTACCAAAAATGGTATTTTGTGCGCATATTTGCGGGCTACGGAGCCTAAAATACCAAATGTGGAGGCAACTGCATTACAACCACCTTCTACAGCCAGTTTTACGATATTTTCCGGATCGAAATAAATCGGATTAGGGGCGAATGATGCTCCGGCCGTATGTTCGATATCCTGATCGACCGGAAGGATAGATACATAACCGGTATTGGCCAGTCGTCCGTGTCCCAGAATCCTTTGCAGGTTATTTAATGTCGGGAGATTACGGTCCGATTGTGTCCAAATATCATCAATAACGGAAGGAGACGGAATATGTATCTGCGATTTATCAATTGTCTTACAAGAGTGGTTCAGCAGAAATTCGCTTTTGTCTCCTAATAAACTTATAATCTTTGATGTATCCATAATTTTAAAACTTTTGTAATATAACATAGACTGCTGGTGTTTAGTTTTATAGTTTTTGTCAATTAACAGATAGAATATATTTATCAATGTTTGCAAGGCTTTATAGATTGTTTCGTTAAATTTGCATCACGGAACCAATAAAAATAAATTTTACGTATATGAAAAAGAAATGGATTTGCACAGTGTGCGGTTATGTTCACGAAGGAGATGAAGCTCCTGATTTTTGTCCTCAATGTAAACAACCGAAAAGTAAGTTCAAAGAATTGGTAGAGACTACAGGTGCTTTGCAGTTTGTAGACGAACACGTTCTTGGTGTTGCTAAAGGTGTTGATCCTGTGATTCTGGAAGGATTGAATGCTCATTTTATGGGTGAATGTACTGAAGTAGGCATGTATCTCGCTATGAGCCGCCAGGCTGACCGTGAAGGTTATCCGGAAGTAGCAGAAGCATTCAAACGTTATGCTTGGGAAGAGGCAGAACATGCTGCAAAATTCGCAGAACTTTTAGGAGATGTGGTATGGGATACAAAAACTAATCTGAAAAAACGTATGGAAGCTGAAGCTGGAGCTTGCGAAGATAAAAAACGTATTGCTACTCTGGCTAAACAGCAGAATCTGGATGCTATCCACGACACCGTTCATGAAATGTGTAAAGATGAAGCCCGCCATGGAAAAGGCTTCGAAGGTCTGTATAATCGTTATTTCAAATAATTTTGTAAATTCGTTAACAGAGAAAACGACGAAGGCGTATCCCATTACGGGCTACGCCTCTTTTTTTGTTCAAGTGGTTATTGTCTGTTATTGCAATCTAACCAATCTATATACTAATTGCTGGATAGCTTCCTGGTAATCGTCGAGAACAGACTGTGAGAATGCTTCAGGGAATAAATCTCTGTGTTTTTCTACATATTGGTAGAAATCAGTAGCATGCTTAACGATGTCGACCGGAGTTTTTGTTTCGGGAATCGTAATTTGCAAATTTCCGACCAGTGAAATAGTTGTTTCGGTAACACGGTCTAATACATCGGTCAGGGAACCGATAGCTTCATCCAAAGACATATGTTTGGCATAGCTGCCTGCCCCTGTTACACTCCAGTGGAAAAGTTTCAAACTATTGTTAAAGGCGAAAAGTTGTCCTACAAACATTGCAATTTCTTTATTGGAAGATTGCATTGTTGCCTGTTCTGTTTTTTTTACTGATGTTGTACTCATAATCTTTTTAGTTTTGTATTTTCTGTTTGTGTAGTTAGAACAACACTTCCTGCAAGAAAGTTTATAAAATTCATCCTGTTTTACTTCGAACTTTTTCTTCGCTTGCTTTGTTCCCTTTACGTTCTTATTTATGGTATTTATGTCGTAAATGAAGACGATTCGACAAAGGTTCTCCTTTATTAGAGTGCGAATGTAAGACAAAATGTCAGTTTTAAGCTTTGGTCTCTGTTTTGTTGAAATATAGATAAAAATTAGAATAATAAAAAAAGAATAGAAAGGAGTATAACAATATGAATTTAAACAATTTCACAATTAAATCACAAGAAGCAGTACAACAGGCTGTCCAACTTGCTACCGAAAACGGGCAGCAAGCTATCGAAGCTGTGCACTTGCTGAAAGGTGTCATAATGACGGGTGAAAGCGTTACCAATTTTATTTTCCAGAAATTGGGCGTGAATATCCAGAATTTGAACCGGGTGGTGGATGCGCAAATCAGTTCATTGCCGAAAGTATCCGGAGGAGAACCTTATTTGTCGAGCGAGGCAAATAACATATTACAGAAAGCAATCAGCTACTCTTCCAAGATGGGCGACCAGTATGTATCGCTGGAACCTATTATTCTTGCCTTGTTTACAGAGAAGAGTACAGCTTCACAGATATTGAAAGATGCCGGGGTTACGGAAAAAGAACTTCAGCAGGCTATCGACGAGTTGCGCAAAGGTAATAAAGTGACCAGCCAGTCGGCAGAAGACACTTATGATGCATTGGGAAAATATGCAATCAATTTAAATGAACGCGCACGTAGCGGTAAGCTCGACCCTGTTATCGGACGTGATGATGAAATACGTCGTGTGCTTCAAATCCTGAGCCGCCGTACAAAGAACAATCCAATTTTAATTGGTGAACCGGGTGTCGGTAAGACTGCGATTGCCGAAGGGCTTGCACACCGTATTGTACGTGGCGACGTACCGGAAAACCTGAAATCCAAACAAATATTCTCGTTGGATATGGGTGCCCTGATTGCAGGAGCCAAATATAAAGGAGAGTTTGAGGAACGTCTGAAAGCGGTAGTTAATGAAGTTACCAAATCGGAAGGTGAGATTATCCTCTTTATTGATGAAATCCATACATTGGTAGGAGCCGGAAAGGGAGAAGGCGCCATGGATGCCGCCAATATTCTGAAACCTGCGTTGGCACGTGGTGAATTGCGTTCTATCGGAGCTACGACTTTGGATGAATATCAGAAATATTTTGAAAAGGATAAGGCACTTGAACGCCGTTTCCAGATTGTGATGGTAGACGAACCGGATGAGTTGGATGCAATCTCCATTCTGCGTGGTTTGAAAGAGAAATACGAAAACCATCATAAGGTACGTATTAAAGATGATGCTATTATTGCTGCCGTTCAGTTGTCATCCCGTTATATTACCGACCGTTTCCTTCCAGACAAGGCTATCGACTTGATGGATGAGGCGGCAGCCCGTCTGCGTTTGCAGATTGACTCTGTTCCGGAATCCCTGGATGAAGTTTCCCGCCGTATTAAACAGTTGGAAATCGAACGTGAGGCTATCAAGCGTGAAAATGATAAAGGTAAACTGGAACAACTGAATAAGGAAATTGCAGACCTCAAAGAGGAGGAAACCAAGCAGAAAGCCCAATGGCAGAATGAAAAGGACCAGATTAACAAGATACAGCAGAATAAAATCGATATCGAGAACCTGAAGTTTGAAGCTGACAAGGCGGAACGTGAAGGCGACTATGGTAAAGTGGCCGAAATCCGTTACGGGAAAATCAAACAGAAAGAAGAAGAGATCAAGGACGTTCAGGAGAAGCTGAAAACGATGCAGGGAACTGCTGCCATGATTAAAGAAGAAGTGGACAGCGAAGATATAGCCGATGTGGTATCCCGGTGGACTGGTATCCCGGTCAGCAAAATGATGCAGAGCGAGAAAGAGAAACTGCTCCGTCTGGAATCCGAATTGCATGCCCGCGTAATTGGTCAGGAAGAAGCTATCACAGCTATTTCCGATGCTGTGCGCCGTAGTCGTGCCGGCTTGCAAGACCCGAAGCGCCCGATAGGTTCATTTATCTTCCTCGGTACCACAGGTGTCGGTAAAACTGAGTTGGCAAAAGCGTTGGCAGAATATCTGTTTGATGACGAGAATATGATGACACGTATTGATATGAGTGAATATCAGGAAAAATTCAGTGCCACCCGTCTGATTGGAGCACCTCCGGGATATGTCGGATATGAAGAAGGCGGTCAGCTTACGGAAGCAATCCGTCGTAAACCTTATTCTGTCGTATTGTTCGATGAGATAGAAAAAGCTCATCCGGATGTATTCAATATCCTTTTGCAGGTATTGGATGACGGACGTCTGACAGATAATAAAGGGCGTGTTGTCAACTTCAAGAACACGATTATTATTATGACCAGCAATATGGGGTCTTCTTTGATTCGTGAAAACTTTGAGAAGATCACTCCTGAAAATCATGATAAGGTAGTGGATGAGACGAAGATTCAGGTATTGGAATTGCTGAAAAAGACAATACGTCCGGAATTTCTGAACCGTATTGACGACATTATCATGTTTACACCGTTGAATGAAGAGGAAATCCGGCAGATTGTAACTCTTCAGTTGAATAGCGTGAAAAAGATGTTGGCTCAGAATGGCATTGCACTTAACTTTACGGATGCTGCCCTCGATCTTATCGCATCCAAGGGATATGACCCGCAGTTTGGTGCCCGTCCAGTAAAACGTGTTATTCAGAAATATGTATTGAATGAGATGTCGAAGGAAATCCTTGCCGGCAAGATAGGAAAGGAACATCCGATTACAATAGACCGGAACGGAGAGGATCTGGTGTTTAAAAACTAATAGAATCGAGTCTATATAAAAGAACAGTCCAGCTGATTGTCGGGCACTGAAAAAGTGTCCTCGGAAGGATCAGGCTTTTTATTTGTCAGCACATATCCAGCAAATGCGTTTGATATGTGCTGATTTTTTACCTTTATTTATAGGTAGAAATCCATTTAATATGCAACCACTCCAACAGCCCATACAATTCAGCAATTACTCAAGTTTATATGACCTGATATTTCCAGCCGACAATCTATTACGCCGCATTAACGATCTTATCGACTTAATCCGGCTATAAGTCAGGGACAACGAAAGGAAGACCAACAATTCTACTTTAATAAGGATGCGGGAATGTTCGTATTTCGAACTTGGCGATTCTCACTTTTGTTCCTCAATAGGACTGATCTAAAAATATAGATGGTTTTTCAGTACCCTCGAATTTATTCTCAGGACTTTTTCCATTACATTTGCCGAAAAAAGATGAAACTGTCTCTAAAAGAAAACGAAGGATTACCCGCATCCCTACTTTGGACTCTTGCCATTGCTGCGGGAATATCAGTAGCCAATATATACTATAACCAACCTTTGCTTTCCATGATTAGCCATGACCTTGGAATTTCTGAATTCAAGGCCAATCTTATTGCCATGATTACGCAGATAGGTTATGCCATAGGCTTGTTGTTCATCATACCTTTAGGAGATATGTTTCAAAGGAAAAGAATTATTCTTGTCAGCTTTTCTATTTTAATACTCTCTTTATTGATAATTGGACTTTCACAGAATATTTATATTATCCTATTGGCTTCTTTTTTTACCGGAATGTGTTCCGTAATGCCTCAAATATTTGTACCTATTGCTTCCCAGTTTTCCAAACAGGAAATGAAAGGGCGCAATGTAGGGATTGTTATCTCGGGGTTATTGACAGGCATATTAGCTTCACGAGTTATCAGCGGACTTATCGGAGAATATCTCGGATGGCGCGTCATGTTCTTCATTGCTGCAATACTTATGCTGATTTGCTCAGTAGTAGTCATTAAAGTTTTGCCCAAGATAACTCCAACCTTTAAAGGTAAATATATTGATTTGATGAAATCCCTTCTTCTTTTAATAAAAGAATATCCTAAACTACGTATCTATTCCATCAGAGCGGCTTTGGCTTTTGGTTCTTTCCTTGCAATGTGGTCCTGCCTGGCTTTCAAAATGGAATTACCTCCTTTCTATGCAGGAAGTAATGTCGTAGGATTATTGGGACTATGTGGAGTAGCCGGAGCTTTATCGGCTTCTTTTGTAGGTAAGTATGTGAAACAGGTAGGTGTTAAACGATTCAACTATATCGGATGTGCACTCATCCTCTTCGCTTGGTTATTATTCTATTCAGGAGGAAATACATATATAGGGCTAATAGCTGGAATTATTATCATAGATATCGGAATGCAATGCATTCAATTAAGCAATCAAACAAGTATCTTTGATTTATCACCCAAAGCAGCCAACCGCATCAACACAATTTTCATGACTACTTATTTTATCGGTGGTTCATTGGGGACATTCTTGGCAGGAACTTTCTGGCACTGGTTCGGATGGCAAGGAGTTATCGGAGTAGGTATATGTTTAACTGCTATTTCTCTATTAATCACCATTTTCTCCAAGAATTAATTGTTTATATGAATATTTATTCTTTTTTTGTTACGAACAACACAAAACTCAAATGACAAATGAGATATTACTTCGTGATATTATTCATTATCATAACTAATTCTGTTTGCGCCCAGAAATCATTTACAGTCACTGATTGTCGGACTGTTTTTTATGGGAATGGGATTTTATGTATGTTTGTATATGTTGTCTTGAAAATTATAGCTTATGATGTTAGATGTCAATCAGGATACCTGTATTAAATGCGGTAAGTGTGTGCGGGTATGCCCTTCAGGTATTTTTACTCAACCTAAAAAGGGTGATCCAATCGGGTTGGTTCATATAGGGAGTTGTATTGTTTGCGGACATTGTGTGGATGTCTGTCCTACAGATTCCGTGTTGCATAGTGATTTTACTCCGGAAAAAGTACATACAATCGATTATAGCCGGATGCCGACGCCGGAACAGATGATGTTGCTAATCAAGTCCCGCCGTTCAAACCGGAGCCTGACTTCCAAACCTGTTCCTAAAGACATGTTGGAGCAGATAGTGGAGGCTGCCCATTGTGCACCGACTGCTACCAATTCGCAGATGCTTTCTTTTACTGTGGTTACAGACCCACGGAAACTCCGTTTGGTGAGTGACTATACGATTGGTGTTTTTACTTCCCTGGCTAAACGTTTGTTGAATCCGGTCGTGAAATGTATATTGAAACCGTTTATGAAGGATGTATATAAATATGTCCCGGCATTTCAGCGGATGAAAGAAGAATACGAAGCAGGCAACGATCCCATTCTTCGGAAAGCGACGGCGCTTTTGATTATTCATGTTCCCAAATCTTACCGTTTTGGAAGTGAAGACGCCAATCTGGCTTATCAGAATGCATCCTTAATGGCACAGTCTTTAGGAGTGAGCCAGATTTATATGGGCTTTGTCCTTACGGCGATCCGGCAGGAAGGAAAAGATACGTTGGCCCGGCAACTCGGAATAGACGGAAAGATTCAGGCGGTTATGGCACTGGGGCTTCCTGCATTCAAATACCCGAAATATACGGACAGGAAAGATATTTCGGTAAAATATATAGAATAATTCTTTATTGAGTGATACTGTTTTATGAATGGGCTGTTTATTCTATAGCCCATTCTTTCATTTCATACATATCTAAATATTCTTCCCATTCCGGGTCGAGTTCGGTGTAAATGGAAATAGGCAGAAGTTCAAAAGGAGCCAAAGCCTCATTCAAACGTTCACCGAATACGCGGACTGTGCGGGTATAATATACCCAAATCCTTTCACCGCTTCCCGTATAGACTCCGGTCAGGATGGACAGTTTGTCTTTTTCCATCGCTTTCTTCAGTACTTCCTGCACTTCGTCGATTTGTTCGGCTACCGTTTCCACAGGCATGCCTTTGTCGTCGGCTTCGTATTTCCAGGTAATCTCGACCCGTTCTTTAAATTTGCCGGACTGTATAAATTCAGTCAGTTCGTCGCGTCCTGAAACTGTTATGAGTTGGCCGTTTTCATTTTCAGACAAGGCTGTGAACCATTCGTTGCTTAACTTCATGCGTTTTCTTTATTAAAATGATTTTGATCTGATTCTTTTTTCTATGAAAGACAGCTTTCTGCAGAATGCTAAGTTTCAATGCATATCCGTCTTTTATCAGGAAGCAAAGGTAACAAAAAGGAATAAATATCAATTCCCTTCAACCGGACTATTGGCAAAAATACCTATCTTTGCAACAATGCAGTCTGCCGGTCTGTCGCTCATTGCAAAATGGGAGGAAAGTCCGGGCAACACAGAGCACCATACTTCTTAACGGGAAGCAGTCCGCAAGGGTTGAGTAGCGTAACAGAAAATAACCGCCGGCTTGCCGGTAAGGGTGAAAAGGTGAGGTAAAAGCTCACCGGGTTCCATAGCAATATGGAATGCCGTACGTCTTATGGGTTGTAAGGTCATGTATACCGGCGTATGTAGGATTGCTCGTCCGATGCCGGGGGGTAGACCGCTAAAGCTTACTGGCGACAGTAAGACGAGATAAATGGCAGGCGCTTCCGTGATGAACGGAAGTACAGGACCCGGCTTACAGGCAGACTGTATTTTTTATCTATTCTTATGAAGGCTTCGGATAAAAAAAAGACGGAAAAAGAAAGTCTGGGTGAACGGATAGAAGCGTTGATTACGCGGATAATCCGTTTCGTCACTTACGATATTTGGCGGATTACCGAAAATGAAGTAAGCGGGCTGAGGGAGCTTTATATCAATACCATCAAGACCATTATTCTGGCTGTCCGCGGTTTTCTGAGCGAAAACCTGCAAACAAAAGCATCCGCACTTACCTATAGCACCCTATTGGCTATTGTCCCTTTGCTGGCTGTATTGGTCGGGATTGCAAAAGGGTTCGGTTTTCAGGGGACAGTCCGGCAGGAGTTGATGGATTATTTCCCCGGACACGAGCTGGAGCTGACCAAGGCTTTTGAATTTGTGGAAAGTTATCTTGCGCAGGCTCAGGGAGGAATCATTATTGGCGTCGGTTTGATTTTGCTGTTTTATACGGTGGTCAGCCTGATATCATCGGTAGAAGATACATTTAATGATATCTGGCAAATCCAGAAGTCCCGTCCGTTTTACCGGAAAATTACCGATTATCTGGCGTTATTTCTTATCCTGCCTGTATTGATGACGGCATCAAGCGGTATCTCAATCTTTATTTCCACTTTACAGAACAACTCATTCCTGAGCCAGTATGTGTTTTTTACACCTGTGGTGGAATTCTTTCTGCATATCACGCCTTATTTTATCACCATATTGGTATTTACCGGATTGTATGTTTCGTTGCCGAATACGAAAGTACGGTTTATAAATGGCCTGGTTGCCGGGATAATAGCTGGATGTGCTTTCCAGTTTTTCCAGTTTATCTATATCAGCGGGCAGATTTGGGTGAGTAAATACAATGCGATTTACGGAAGTTTTGCCGCGTTGCCTTTGTTGTTGTTGTGGTTGCAGCTCTCCTGGCTGATTTGTCTTTTCGGGGCTGAGATATCTTATGCATCCCAGAATGTGAAGAAATTCAGTTTTGAGCGGGATAGCAAGAATATCAGCCGGCGTTATAAGGATTTCCTGACTTTGCTGATAGCTTCCCTCATTGTGAAAAGGTTCGTAAAAGGGGAAAAACCGTATACGGCAGACGAACTGTCGGATTCTTACCGTATACCGATTCGTATTACCACCCAGATACTTTACCTGCTTTCGGAATTAAATATTATCATCGAGGTAAATTATGGCGAAGATGCCCGTGTTGTGCATTACCAGCCAGCAATGGACGTGAACCAGATAACGGTTAGCTACCTGTTGCAGAAAATGGATGAATTTGGCTCGGAAAACTTTAAAATCGATACGAAAGGTTTGTTTAATAAAGAATGGAAAGCTTTACTGAAAACACGTGAGGATGTGATTAAGGCTAACGATAACATCTTATTAAAAGACCTCTGAGAATGGAAATGGAAGGCGAGCAGTTGATAGTGGAGAAGCCCGATAAATGTGACCTTACCCACGGGACGGTCTGGCGGGTGATAGTCCGTTTCACATTGCCTTTACTGGTCGGAAACCTGTTGCAGCAACTCTATAATGTAACGGATAGCATTATTGTCGGGCAGTTTTTGGGAAAAGAGGCTTTGGCAGCCGTATCGGCAACTTTTTTTATATATTATTTTATTATTTCACTGGTGATAGGCGTCGGAAGCGGGACTACGGTCGTTGTTTCCCAGCTTTTCGGGGCGAAGCAGTATGATAGGGTACAACTTGCCTTTTCTTCCTTTTTTATCTTTATGCTTGTTGCCGGGGTTATTCTTTCTATATCCGGGATTATATTTGCCGAACCTATTTTCCGTCTGACAAACACGCCGGAAGAGGTGATACCGGGGGCTGTCGCTTATTTCAAGATATATATAGGCGGGACTTTTCTTTTTGTCACATTCAATAGTATCATTTCTATTTTGCGAGGAGTGGGTGAGTCTGTTCGGCCTATGTTGTTTATCCTTTCCACTACGGTCTTGAATATCGTCCTGGATTTGCTTTTTATCGTTGTCTTTAAGTGGGGCATCGAAGGGGCGGCACGTGCTACGGTGATTGCCCAGGGGATAGGGATGTGCATTGCTTTGGCGTATGTGAATAACAAACATCCTTTACTGTCGGTGAAAAAGAAGGATATGCTGTTTGACTGGAAACTTTTTGTGGAAAGCCTGAAAATAGGTTTGCCTACCAGTGTGCAGCAATGTGCCATTGCCCTCGGATTGATGGCTCTGTTGGGTATTGTAAACAGTTTCGGGACAAATACCCTGACAGCTTATGGTGCTGCCGGTAAGGTTGATGCGATTATAACGCAGGCTGTACTGACTTTATCCGGTGCCCTTGCTGCTTTTTGCGGGCAGAATATCGGTGCCGGGCGGATAGACCGGGTGAAAACCGGATTACGTTTTACAATGCTGGTGAATATCGTGTTCGGTTTATTGACGTTCTCCGCCATTTATTTTTTCGGAGAACAGATGATGCTTGCTTTTACCAAAGACCCGGATGTGATTGCTATCGGAAAAGGATACTTACTGATTGTCGGCGGATTTTTTATTGTGCATGGCGCATTGAATGTATATAACGGGGCATTGAGAGGAGCAGGGGATACCTTGTTTCCCATGATAACCAGCCTGGTCTGTTTATGGTTGATTCGTATTCCGCTTGCTTATTATCTTAGTTCCTGGCTGGGGTATTCCGGTATATGGTGGTCGATTGGCATTAGTATAAGCATCGGTTTTATTGTAACTTATTTCTATTATAAAACTGGTATATGGAAAAGGAAATGTGTTGTTAAATGAGAGGGGACAGGGTTTGATTGTTCCCAAATATCTTTAAAAATGTCCCATTTTGTGGTTATATAGTCTTAGGACCGTATGGGACGCTGTTAGAATCAGGACTGTGTGCTATTTTTGTATCGAATAACGTTTTTGAAGAAGTCAGCTAATAACGGAAAAAGAACGCTCTCTACAATGAAATACGATCTCTGCTATCTGATAATAGAAATAATATTGGACCTTGTTAGTTTGCTGCTGGGTGCCGTATTAATAATAAAAGCCCAGGATAACCGTTTACGGAAGATTTGGGGGATACTGGTTGTCTTTCTGGCACTCGTGATGCTCCAATGTAATTTCTTTTGGTTATATAAACTAAGGATAGGACTGGTGGAAGATAAATTCTATCTTCTGTCGGTTTCACGCATGTTAAAGTGGTATCTTGCCGCTTTTATCTTTTCTCTTTTTCCAATAGCATCTTTGCGCCCCGGATGGCTGACAACTCTACGATTGGTCATATTCATATTGCCGGTTAGTGTTATTATGGTGATCGCTTTTTGTTATCAATGGTTTAACGGGTATTTTACGACACTGACAGGTATTGGAGATGTCGTTGCGAATATCGATAAACTGGATGTACGATTGCGTTTAGGTATTTTTGCGGTGTCTATGGCGTCTCCTCTAATAAATTTTATTATCCCTTTTTGGGCAAGATGGACAGGACCTGTGCGCAGGATGAATAAACGGATGTATGTATATTGTGCATGCTGCATAGTAACTTTTTTGCTTTATATATTGCTGACTCTTTTCCCTTCCGGATTGATTTTTAATATATATGGTTATGTGATAGAGGTCTTGCCGATAGTGTTTACTATTATGTATTTGAAGAATGAAAATCCATTCTCATATCCGGCTGAAGCTATGAGTATGAAACCGGATGAGGAAGAGGATAAAGCATCTCCGGCTGTTTCTCCGGCTGTATACAAGCTTTATGAAATCATGACGGAATATATGGTAGCGGAGAAGCCGTTTACTTCGGCAGAATATACCATACAGGAATTAGCGAATCAACTGAGTGCAAAACAAAGCCTGGTAATAAAAGCGATTCAATATGGAGGATTTACCGGATTCCGGGAATATATTAACTATTTACGGTTGGAATATTTTAAGCAGTTGGCAACTTGTTCGCCGGGAACTTCAATCAAGACGTTGATGTTCCATAGCGGGTTTAACTCCCGTTCCAGTTTTTACCGCCATTTTGCAGAGAAAGAAAAGATGTCTCCTAAAGAATTTATAGAAAAACTGCCTGTGGGAAAAGTGTGAGGATGGCTATAAGGAAGGTTATTCCGGTATGGATTATGTCGATTCGGGTCGGCTTAATTCATACCGGATTTTTTATTTATTTGAATTGCATCATCTTGCTGATATATTTTCCGACGATGTCGAATTCCAGATTGACAACCGAGCCTTTCTCTATCTGGCAGAAGTTGGTATGGTCGTGTGTATAAGGGATAATTGCCACCTGGAAACTGTTTTTCTGTGAGTTGCAAACCGTGAGGCTTACACCGTTTACGCAAACCGAACCTTTTTCCACGGTCATATATCCCTGTTGCGCCATTTCTTTGTCAAAAGGATATTCAAAGGTATAATACCAGCTACCGTTGGCATCCTCCACGCTTGTGCAGACAGCCGTCTGGTCTACGTGTCCCTGTACGATATGCCCGTCCAATCGGCCGTTCATTATCATGCTGCGTTCCAGATTAACGAGTGAGCCGGGCTTTAAGAGACCCAGATTGGAGCGTTCCAGTGTTTCTCTCATTGCTGTTGTAGTAAAAGTATTGCCTTCTTTACGGACGACTGTCAGGCAAACGCCGTTGTGGGCAACACTCTGGTCAATTTTCAACTCATCGACAAACGAACATTCCATTGTGATATGGATATTGTCTTTGTCCTGTTCTATTGCAACAACTTTAGCTGTTTCTTCTATAATACCTGAAAACATAAGATTGTGTTTTATCGTTATCAACACCAAAGGTAAGGAATAAAAATGAGACCAAGAGCAGAGTGCAGAGAGAAGGTTGTAAAAAAGAGGTTTAAGTTTATTTCATTATCCTTTCACCGTCATTCTGCCGACTACATTATGACGGGGGATATTATATATTCTCATGTACATTAGTTTTTATATGGAAATCGGATATAGGCTATGAATATTAAGGATAATGTTTTAATTTAATCAATCTGTTGGTATACAAAAAATAACTATATTTGTTACTCATTAAATAATACAAAAAGAAAAATAATATGGAAGTTGAAAAGGTAGACCGGTTTTTACTGGCTAATGAGAATAAATTTCCTGATTATGAGATACCTATTCATCATCTGATTGATTTGCCGCCGGAAAAAGAAGCGCTTTTAGAGCATACGAATTTCTTTCGTCCGGGTAGGATTTGGCTTGCTTCCTTTTTCCTTGGGGTTATAGGATTAGACCGTTTCCTGATAGGAGATTGGGGGAAAGGAATTTTTAAACTGCTTACGGCCGGAGGGCTGGGTATCTGGTATATTATCGATTGGTTTTTGATTATAGGGGTTGCTAAAAGAAAGAATATGGAGAAACTGGAAAAGGTTGTGAAACCGTAAAGTTGCCATCTTATACATAATGATAAGCAATAAAAAAGGACGTCCCCGTGAGAGGCGTCCTTTTTATGTATGGAGAAGTTTTATTATTTTGCTTGTTCCAACTGCAATGTTTTGGTCGGCTGGTCGCAAACTTCAGTCGGACCGAAGTACTGGATAGGACCCGGATACACATAGCTTGTTGTTTCAGCCCATTCGTCACGCTGGGCAGCAAATGCTTTGAAAGGAGCGCCGTCCAGCTTAACCAATGCTTTCTGGATAACCGGTTTCATTTCGCCGTGGCGTTTTTCCATGTTCATCATCATAGTTACAGGGATACCGCCTGCAATCCATTCGTTGGCCGGAGCTGTAGTGTTGCGTACAGAAGACATATAACCTGTTTTGCCGGCAGCAATCAGGCAAGAAGCCGTATAACCTAAAGAATAGCAGTAGTCTGCATCATAGTTAGACGGAGCTGCGCAACGTCCTTCATAACCGAAGAAGTGATGCTGGGCAGAGAATTTACCGGTATATTTACCTTCGGCTTTCCATTCTGCAAGTTTCTTGCCAACCATTTCAGACAACAACTTTTCTGTTTCGATCAAAGAAACCTGAACGTTTCCGTGCGGGTCGCGATCCAAAGACAACTGGCGGGCTACACCTTCAGGAAGAGAAGCATACAGGTCGGAGTTTTCTTTTGTCAGTTTGCTGATGATATAAGCGCGCTGTTCGCTCTTCTTAATCATCTTGAATTCTGCATCGTGTTTAGCCAGGAAGTCGTTCAATTCTGCAATCAGGCGTTTCATAGCCGGAACAAATTCGATCAGGCCTTCGGGAATCAATACGGTACCGAAGTTGTTGCCTTTAGCTGCACGTTTAGCAACGATTTCAGCGATATAAGTTACGATGTCGTCCAACGACATGTTCTTTGCTTCAACTTCTTCAGAGATGATACAGATGTTCGGCTGAGTCTGCAAAGCACATTCCAGTGCGATGTGAGAAGCTGAACGTCCCATCAATTTGATGAAGTGCCAGTATTTCTGGGCAGAGTTACAGTCACGTTGGATATTACCGATTACTTCCGAATAAACTTTACAAGCCGTGTCGAAACCGAAAGAAGTTTCAATCTGTTCGTTCTTCAAGTCGCCGTCGATAGTCTTCGGGCAACCGATAACCTGGACACCTGCACCGATAGCTTTGTAATATTCAGCCAATACGCAAGCGTTTGTGTTAGAGTCGTCACCACCGATGATAACCAACGCTTTGATATCAAGTTCTTTCAGGATTTCAAGACCTTTGTCGAACTGGGATTTTTCTTCCAGTTTAGTACGGCCCGAACCGATCATATCGAAACCACCGGTGTTACGGTATTCGTCGATAATGTCGGCAGTCAATTCCATATATTTATGATCAACCAGACCACCGGGTCCCAGGATGAATCCGTACAGGCGGGATGCTGCGTTGTGAGCCTTGATACCGTCGAATAAGCCTGCAATCACATTGTGACCGCCGGGAGCCTGTCCACCGGAAAGGATTACACCAACATTCATTGCCGGCATTTCTTTCTTTTCGTTGCTTTTTTCGAAAGTAACGATAGGCATCCCGTACGTGTTGGGGAATAACTCCTTGATTTCTTCCTGATTGGCTACTGATTGTGTATATTCACCGTCTACGGCTTTTACAGCGCCTTTCAATGCAGCGGGTACCTTGGGTTGGTAAGCTGCTCTTGCAATTTGTAGTGCACTCTTTGTCATTTCTTAATTTGAATTTATTTAGAAATTATCTGATTCCTGATTAAAGGCGGTGCAAATATAGATTTTTTTCTTTAATTATGAAAGGATATTTTGTGACAGAATGATAAATTGGTTCTTGATTTTGAGCGGGAGTTTTCCTATTTGACATTTATATGGGTATTTCTGACAAAATGATAAAATACCCCTGTTATGCTTTTAGTATACGGGTGCGTATGCAGGAGGGGTTGCGAATATGCTGCTTATGCGGAGATGAGATTTATTAGTTTGTTGATATATATTATAAAATACTTACTAATTAACAAGGTGAAAAAATGTTTTTTTAGGCACGGATTACACGGAAAACACGGA
>UQLN01000056.1 GCA_900541965.1 uncultured Parabacteroides sp.
ACTACGGTGCATTCATCGAAATCGCTCCGGGCGTAGAAGGTTTGATCCACGTTTCTGAAATGTCTTGGACACAGCACTTGCGTTCTGCTCAGGACTTCATGAAAGTTGGTGACGAAATCGAAGCAGTTATCCTGACTTTGGATCGCGACGAACGTAAGATGTCTTTGGGTATCAAACAGCTGAAAGCTGACCCATGGGAAAACATCGAAGAACGTTTCCCTGTAGGTTCTCGCCACATGGCTAAAGTTCGTAACTTCACTAACTTCGGTGTATTCGTAGAAATCGAAGAAGGTGTAGACGGTTTGATCCATATTTCCGACTTGTCTTGGACAAAGAAAATCAAACACCCGTCAGAATTTACCCAGATTGGTGCTGAAATCGAAGTTCAGGTACTGGAAATCGACAAAGAAAACCGCCGTTTGAGCTTAGGCCACAAACAGTTGGAAGAAAATCCTTGGGATGTATTCGAAACAATCTTCACAGTAGGTTCTATCCACGAAGGTACAATCATCGAAGTATTGGATAAGGGTGCTGTAATCTCTTTGCCTTACGGCGTAGAAGGTTTCGCAACTCCGAAACATCTTGTAAAAGAAGACGGTTCTCAGGCTGCTGTAGACGAAAAACTGCAGTTCAAGGTAATCGAATTTAACAAGGAAGCTAAGAGAATCATCCTTTCTCATAGCCGTATATTCGAAGACGAACAGAAAGGTGCCAAGAAAGAAGCTGGCGACAAAAAGCCGGCTGCAAAACGTGGTGGAAAGAAAGAAGAAGAATCTGCAATGGTAACCGGTCCGGTTGAAAAGACTACACTGGGTGACATTGAAGAGCTTGCTGCTTTAAAAGAAAAATTAGCAGGTAAGTAATTATTCTTTTCAAATATAATAAAAAAGACTGCCTGATTCAGGCGGTCTTTTTTTGTTCAAAAAGTTAGCTTTTGATTCGATTATATGGCGATTTGATAGAATAAAGCCTTTTGTACTGACTCGACATCTGTGAATAAAATGCATTTCAGGAGAAAACGGACGCTTTTTGTTGCTAAAACGGAGGTTTTTCTACACTATCCGGAACCTATTTCCATGTATTCGGCGGGTAATTCCAACTATCTCCGCGGATAATTCCAACTGTTTGCGCACTAAAATATAACGATCCGCGCAGATAAAACATACATGTTTTGACTTCAAAGCATATATGTTTCGATTTCAAAGCATGTATGCTTTGTTTTTAGACAGTATAAGGCAGAGATGCGGCTCTGGAATGATTGAAAAACCGACCCCGGCATGGATATTAAATAGTTTATTATATTCAGAAAAACGTAACTATATGATTTGTCTAATATTTCGCGAATAAACGCGAATTAAGAAATATAAGGCTTGTATTAATCAGTATTTATTCGCGGAATCCGCGTCAAAAAATAATTTTCGCGCTCTGTCATTTAGTAACCATACATCCATCTGCGTCAACAAACAGATAAAGCTAAACTTCGCGAGAGCGGCATATTTGAGGCTTCTCCCGTACCTGTATTCATATAAGCCGCCAATGGATAAGGTGTTTTGTCTTTTTGATAAAACAAACAAGGTCATCTCAGTTTAAAATGAGACAACCTTGTTTCTTCCTCTTATAAAAGTTACTTTTTCTACTCTGGTGCGGCTTCTTCCGCCTGTTCTCCATAGAACTGGCAGCTTTCGCCAATACCAAGCATGCTGTTTATTTCATGCCGTTTATCTAAATCAGTAAAATAAGTTTCTACTACCTTATATATATCGAAACCATCTGTCGAGCCTGCCGCGAGGTTTAATGCTTCTACCAATTTGCCGACAGCTCTATGGATCTCATTTTTCTCAATCAGATGAAATTCGTTGTTGTGAATTAATTGACACTTTCCCATGATGTTTGACTTTAAAGTTATACATGCTCATTCGTTTATAAAAAATAAAGCAGTGTATTTTGTACTGCTTCTTCTTTTTTAGTGCACTAAATATACAAACATATTATGAGCTTTCACATTTTTCCGTACTTATTATTTCAAATAATTATTAATTGTGGGTAATTACCATTTCTCTTACCGGGAAAATCAAAAATATATGATTTTCCGAGCTTACAGAGTGAGAATAAGTTTGTTTCTGTTTGGTTATGTGAAAATTAATATGGAAATTTGTTGACATATAATATGGAATGCTATGGACAAATATGATTTTGGTAAAGAATTTACTATTTTGGTTGCAGAAGATGAAGAGAGTAACTTTTTATTGTTGAAGACAATATTAAAAAAGTATACCAATGTCCTTCATGCAAGAACCGGTAAAGAGTTATTGCAAATGTACCAAGACGAGCATTCGGATTTAATTTTGATGGACATTAAAATGCCGGAGATGAATGGACTCGAAGCACTGAAGGAAATCCGTAAGATTGATTCGTCCATCCCGGTGATAATGCAATCGGCTTATGCTTTTGAGAACGATATGGAAGCAGCACGTGAAGCCGGCAGCAACGGATTTATAACCAAACCGATCAGTGTTGCCATCTTAAAGGATACGATTAAGAAATTCATTCCCCAGATAGAATTCTAAAATCCCATTTGCTCCCGGCTATTTGTTTTTGTGAAATAACCGGCGCAGGCGATAATCCAGATACAGCAGAAATAAAACTATACTTCCAATGAAAAGATAAAAATGGAAGGTAGAAGGATGTATCGGTTCAATGGTTATTTTAGGTAAGTCCATGTAAAGGAACGCAGCAATTCCCAACGCCACCATAAATAGAGAAGCCAGTATTACTGCAATCAGTCCCATACGTTCGTTCCGTTTCTTTATCTTTATGGCTTCTTTTGTTATTTGTTCCATTACATTCATACGAAAGGAGGCTGGAAGCGGTTCTTCCTGCATGTTTCTAAACAAATCTTTTAAGATGTCTTTTTCCTGTTTTGTATTCATTGTCTAATCCTCCATTCCTTTTAATATAACAAATAACTTTTTCCGAATACGATGTAGTTTCACTTTTGTATTCGAGGGAGTGAGCCCGGTGATGTCGGCAATCTCTTCTATTGTCTTTTCTTTCATGTAAAAGAGCAGGATGATTGCCCGTTCGTCCGGGGGCAGTTTAGCCAAGGCTGCATCCAACATTTCCAGCTGTCCGGTTGTGTCATTTCTTCCTAAGGCGTCTGCAACATCTTCTTCGGATACATTATTAATGATAGATTCCTCTATTGCCAGGAATTCATTTTTCTTTTTCCGGGTTGCCGAGATAGCCGTATTATAGGCAATCCGGTAAATCCAGGTGGAAAAACTACTGTTCCCTTTAAATGAAGACAGATTACGGAATACCTTTACAAACACATCCTGTGCAAGTTCTTCCGCATCTTCCCGGTTTCTGACTACCTTTAAAATAAGCGAATATACCTGGTGGCTGTATTTATCCAGAAGACAAGCAAAACATGCCGTATCTCCTGATTGTATCCTTTCTATATAATATGTATCGGTATACAATTCCATTTGTATTATAATGGACGCAAATAAAGTTGCCAGGTTACAACTTGCATACACAAAAATAATAATATTTTTTTATTGTAGCTATCTGTAACCTTTTGGAAATCTCGACGTCAAAAGGGCAAAGAGTTTAATTAATCATTAAAATAGTACAGTTATGATGGATTTTATTATGGTTCCGCTGGTAGTCGGAATTTGTATTGCAGGAGTGTATGGTTTGTTTGAGTTGTTCGTCCGCAGAAAAGAACGTTTGGCTATTATCGAGAAAATAGGGGAGAAACTGGATGCCTCGGCATTTGAGGGTAAGTTGAGGTTGCCCAAATACGGTGCATTCAGTAATATCTCATTTTCTTCTTTAAAAGCAGGATGCTTGCTGGCAGGTATCGGCTTGGGTTTGTTGATTGGTTTTATTGTTACCACATCAATCGGTATGAGCAGTAATATGTCTTATATGGGAGATGGCTGGCAGGGTTGGTATCGTCATGAATTGGCAGGAACCGTCTATGGTGCATCTGTTTTACTGTTTGGAGGTATCGGGTTGATTGTTGCTTTTATTGTTGAAATGAAGCTGCATAAGAATGAAAAAGATTCCGAGACTAAATAAAGGAGTTTGAGTTATAATTTGTGTGTACCCCGGTATGATCTTTTTTAAAAGAAGATTGTGCCGGGGTTTTTTCTGTAAACAGAAATGTATATAAACAATTAAAGGTTGTCTCCCGACAACCCCTAACCAAACTTTGTTAACCTTAAATCTAATACTATTATGAAAAAACCACAATGCAAAGATATAGTTGCATGATAGTTTTGTCAAGTGTTCTGCGTACAATATATGTTAAGGGGAAGCGGATGTTTGGATAAAAAATGTTGGGTAGTTTGAATGGATATGAAGCGCGTACAAAATCTGTTAAATTAACGGTTGCTTTTATCTTCGTCGTGGGGTGGATTGTATAAATCCAGAGTTGCTCTCAGTTTCTTTTGTATTAAATTAGCGAGGGATACCGGTGCCAGTATTTTTATCCCTTCGGCAAATCCGAACAGGTCGCGTACCAGCTCTTTATTGATAATAACTTCTATCTCGAAAATCATGTTACCTCCTTTTTCTTCAATCAGACGCTGGCTTTTGTGAATAGGTTTGGTCAGGACATAAAAAGCATCAGGCTTTTGTACCTGAAAACGGACTTTCTCGGGTTTGGAACCGATGCTTTTGGTGACTCCTACGATATCATCAAAGAAAGTCAGAGGGTCGAAAATGTCATTCTCGTGATAGAGTTCGTTTTCTGCTATGGATAAGTTGTGGATGCGGTCGAGCGCAAGGTTTAATAGAACCTTTTTGTTCTTCTTTTTCACTCCGAGTACAAACCAGCGGTTCCTGTATTCTTTTAACAAGTAGGGATAGAAAATAAAAGAAGAAGCGGAGCGCGCAGTAAAAGAGCGGTACTTCATATCTAATGCCTGTTTGTTGACAACTGCATTATAAATAGTGTCCAGATAATTTAAGCCTTTCAGATGCTCATTCTTTTCAAAATCGATTACAGGGATTGTTTGTTGGCGGACAGAAGTTACATGGTCTTCCAGGCGGTTCACGATTTCCCCCATTTCGGAGAAATAGGAAAAGCCCTTAAACTGGCGCAATACTTCCACTGCTTCCGACATAACTTTTAAATCCTGCTCGGAAAGGGGCGTGTTGGTAATGCTGTAATCCGGATCTTCGTATGTATAGTATTTATTGTCGTACACTACAATCGGAGCATTGTAGCCTAATTTCTCACTGCGCATCATTTGGATATCCATCTGGATAGTTCTCCGGCTGATGCCTTTGTCTATGCCTTCATATTCATAAAGGGCATCGGAGCAGGCATCGATTAAATCTTCCAGCGTCCATTGCCTGTACCGGTTTCTCAGGCAGGTATCGATGGTTTTATAACGGATTAATGCGTTTCTGTTTGCAGGCATAGTATTTGAAAAGATTTTCGGACAAATATATCTCTTATTTATCGGCTTTAAGGCAAAAAAATAATAGAAATCCTGCAAATATTTTTTGTTGCGCAAAAATATTGCGTACCCATGCCTGCATCTTTGCAATGTCAAACAAATAAAAGTAAATCGTTATGAAGTTCAATTTATTAAGCAAAAGGGCAGACAAGGTGATGAACTATGAAGGAGCGCAAGCCTGGAAATTGTCACCCGAATGGCAACTGTACACAGCTACTGTTACCTCTTCATTGAGCGAGCATTTTTATCAAAGCGCAGCCGACAGATTAGAAGCCGTACGTGATTTGATTGCACATAACGATCCTCGGTTTGTTGCACGTTTGGCAATCTATGCTCGTACAAAAATGAATATGCGTTCTATGCCGTTAGTTTTGGCAGTGGAGTTGGCACGGGTTCATAGCGGCGACTCTGTCGTAAGCCGGATGGTTTCGCAGGTGGTTCGGCGTGCCGACGAGATAACCGAATTGCTGGCATATTATCAGCAGGCAAATGCCCGTGAGGATGTGAAGAAACTGAACAAGCTGTCCCGGCAGATACAGGCCGGATTGAAAGAAGCGTTTAACCGTTTCGACGAATACCAGTTTGCCAAATACAACCGGGATGCCGAAGTAAAGTTGAAGGATGCCTTGTTCCTTGTTCACCCGAAAGCCAAAGATGAAGCACAGCAGTTACTGTTTAATAAAATAGTAGATGATACTTTGTCCGTACCTTATACCTGGGAGACTGAACTGTCTGCCTTAGGACAGGTGAAGTTTCCTTCTATGGAAGAACGTAAGTGTGCATTCTCTTTAAAGTGGGAAGAACTGATAGATAGTGGGAAGGTCGGTTATATGGCTTTATTGCGTAACCTTCGCAATCTGTTGGAAGCGGAAGTTTCCGAGGCCTATATCAAAAAGGTATGCAGTACATTGGCTTCGCCGGAAAATGTGCGTCGTTCCAAACAGTTGCCTTTCCGTTTCCTGGCCGCTTACCGGGAAATATCCAAGTCGACATCCGTATATGCAACCGGTTTATTGGATGCGTTGGAAGAGGCTGTTGCTGTTTCGGCTGAACATATCAAAGGATTCGGTTCGGAAACAAGTGTAGTATTAGCTTGCGACGTATCGGGTTCGATGCAACATTCGGTATCACCGAAGAGCCGTATATATCTATACGATATAGGTTTAATGCTTGCTATGTTGCTGAAGTCACGTTGCGAACATGTAATAACCGGCATGTTCGGAGATACATGGAAAGTGATAAATGTGCCTTCCCGGGGAGTGCTGGCAAATGTCGATGCGTTCTATCAAAGGGAAGGGGAAGTCGGCTATGCAACCAACGGACATTTGGTGATAAAAGATTTGTTGAACCGCCGTGAGCGGATAGATAAAGTGATGTTGTTTACGGACTCCCAGTTATGGGATACGAAAGGTGGTCATAACACAATGGCTTTTATGTGGAATGAATATAAAAAGATTTCTCCGGACAGTAAGCTGTACCTGTTTGACCTTGCCGGATACGGAATGGCTCCTTTGAATATACTCCGTGAGGATGTCTATCTGATAGCTGGTTGGTCTGATAAGATATTCGATATCCTGAATGCGATAGAACAGGGAGGAGATGCTTTGTCTGAGATAAACAACATTCCATTTTAGCCTCGTGCTCTTTGAATAAAGAATAAACAAGTGCCGTAGATAAGGGTTACTTCGTTGGTAACGTCTGTGTCGGGGGTTCGACTCCCCCCGCTCTGCCTTGTGCAGAACGTAGCTCAGTTGGATAGAGCAAGAAAAAAGTCCCTTATCGCTTGTTGCCTTGTTTACAAAAATAAGTGGGTACCGTAAGGACAAGCAGAATGCCGTAGAAAAGGGATACATCGCAGCTCTATGAGGGGAGGAATAGTGAAGTCGTGAAAAAGAGGCAAGACTATCCGGTTCGATTCCGGCAATGCGCAGCCCCGCTCCCTGATCGCTTATTGCTTCTGTTTGTCCTTTATTTGTATAAAAATGATACAAATATTTGTTAATTCAAAAAACAGCCTTATCTTTGCCACCGAATTTTAAGTATCACCCTAAAAATAAGAAAGGGTACACATATGCTGGAACGTAAATAAAAATCGGAAATTGGGGCTAAGTTGGTTCTTCGGGAGGAAGAATCTTTGTAACGACAGTCTTTATGAATCTAATACATACTACACTTGTAGCAGTTAATTAGTCCCGCAATCAATTCATACATTTATTTATCATGGCTGATGAATCAGGCATACAGGGATGGGTATATCCATGTCTTTCTGTCTGACTGTGTCGGCCTAAAAAACAATTGTTTATGGGCAATTACGGAAATGAGCAAGCGCTCATTGAAATAAATAACCTGCCCTCTGAACGTTGGAAAATCAGGCGTATCCGTACGGCACGCGATAAAGAGTTGCGCCGTTTGGATAAGGAATGCCGTCATGTCTCCGAACTGATACGAAATCTGGGATATGAGGAATTGAACCCGCCCATCCAACGGGGATACAAACGTCTGTTTGTATTGACAGAGGAAACCAAACGCAGCAGTAAAGCCGATTTTTATCAAGGTATATTGGATAAGATAAATACCATATGGTATAGTCCTGTTAAAACATTTAATAAAGATAGAAAAAGAAAAATAGCGAAATGGAGGTATCGCCGGCGGGCGGAACAACTGTTACAGGAACCGGACGAATGGGCTTTTGGTAAATCCGGGAAATTCACAGAAGAAGAGGCGCAACTGTTTCATCGTATTGACTATTATTCTTATCCGTCTAAACGGTGGATGGTGAAATATGTATTCTGTGAACCCTGGCGCTTTGTCTTACGTGTAAGGCCTAATATGATTACCAAGGTCAAACGGAAAGATTTGGTTCTTGAGCAATATCAGGATGAGCTCGAGTCTCAGCGAGACAGGAATTGGGGCAGGTTGGTGAAAATATGGGGAGGAAATACAAATTCTTGGAATACATACCAGAAACAATACATCCCCAAAGAAAAGTATAAATATAATCCGGTTAAGAATAAAAACCTCTGGGAAATCATGGAGGAGTATAAAGAAGAAAAAGAATTATGGGAATACGAACAAAAGATTTAAGTAAAATAGGATATACAAACAATGTGGCACGTAGCCTTGCTATCAATATCACCGGCAAGTTTTGCAAACATGAAACGAAAGAGCAGATACTTGCCACATTGGTAGAGGTACAGGAATCACCGGAGAAGTTCAGGGATAGTGAGATTTGGTTTCCATTAGTGGAACATTTTGCTCCGACTTTATCAGACACACTTCCTTTTACCGTATATAATCTCAGGAATGAGGCGCTTCCCTATAAAACATACGGGAATAAATGTATCGATAGCCAGGCTAAACAACAAATGGATTTGGCAATGCGTCTTCCGGTTGCGATGGCCGGAGCGTTGATGCCGGATGCCCATGCCGGGTACGGGCTTCCTATCGGAGGTGTGCTGGCTGTTGAGAATGCGGTAATTCCTTATGCCGTAGGAGTCGATATAGGTTGTAGGATGAGCCTTTCTGTATTTGATGCAAAAGCTGATTTCCTAAAGCGTTATTCGCATCAAATCAAGACGGCATTGGGCGATTACACGCATTTCGGAATGGAAGGAGGATTGCCTTTCCTTCAAGAGCATGAAGTGTTGGACCGGGATGAGTTTGCTCTTACGCCTCTATTGCGGAAATTACGTGAAAAGGCAATCCGGCAATTAGGAACTTCCGGAGGAGGCAATCATTTTGTTGAGTTTGGAGATATTCAGTTGTATGAGAACAATGTACTGCATTTGCCGGCGGGAACTTATATTGCTTTATTGTCACACTCCGGTTCCCGTGGATTGGGTGCTGAAATTGCGAAAAAATACAGCACCGTCGCTCGTGAACAATGTAAATTACCTCGCGAAGCCCAACATTTTGCCTGGTTGGATTTGGATACGGAAGCGGGGCAGGAATATTGGATGAGTATGAACCTGGCTGGCGATTATGCCCGGGCTTGCCATGAACAGATTCATGCTAATTTGTCAAAAGCATTGGGACTGAAAGTGATAGCGAATGTGAGCAACCATCATAATTTTGCTTGGAAAGAAGAGATTTCTTCAGGTAGGAATGCCATTGTACATCGTAAAGGGGCTACCCCGGCAGCGAAAGGACAAGCCGGTTTTATACCGGGAAGCATGGCGACAGCCGGATATCTGGTGTGTGGAACGGGCGAGGCTGAGGCCCTTAATTCTGCATCTCATGGGGCGGGCAGGGCAATGTCGAGGCAAAGTGCCAAGGAACAATTCACCCGGTCTGAAATGAAAAAAATACTGACTCGTGCAGGTGTATCTCTGATAGGAGGGAGCATTGAGGAAATACCTCTGGCTTATAAGGATATAGAGAAAGTGATGCCGGCTCAGGATACATTAGTGGAAATTCACGGCAGGTTTATGCCGCGTATAGTAAGAATGAATAAAGAATAGAATTATGTTATCGGAAAAGTATGGTCGTACCTATCATTTCCCCTTTTCGCCGGGGACAACAAGCGACGACCGCATCAATCATATGTATTGGGAGGACATTCAGAGAATAGAGACTTTGGTCCACACCGAAAAGTTGGATGGCGAAAATAATTGTTTGAACCGGTACGGTGTATTTGCCCGCTCTCATGCAGCCCCAACTACATCTCCCTGGACCTGCCAGTTACGGGAACGGTGGGAACTGTTGAAGCGGGATTTGGGGGATATCGAATTATTCGGAGAGAACCTGTATGCCGTACATTCTATCGAGTATAAACGACTGGAATCTTATTTCTTTATCTTTGCCGTGAGGCAACAGGATACTTGGTTATCCTGGGAAGAAGTAAAGTTTTATGCCGGATTATTTGATTTTCCGGTTGTGCCTGAACTGGCTGTTCAGCCGGTAAAAGCGCTGACACGGGAAACGTTGCAACGGCAAATTGTCCTATGGGCACAGGAGCCCAGTATTTTCGGTTCAACCGATACCCAGTTGGCACAGGATTGCAGCCGGGAAGGGGTAGTGAGCCGTAATATAAATGAATATCCTGTATCGGAATTTGCCCGGAATGTTTTTAAGTACGTCCGTAAAGGACATGTAAAGACCGGGGAGCATTGGACCCGTCATTGGAAACGTGCCCGCCTGGTTTGGGAGTATACGAATAAAGAATAGAAAAAATGAACTGGAAATTTACAAATTATAGAGACTGGCAATCCCTATCGGAGCGTTTCCAATGGATACGGGATATGGAAAATACGTCCCAGCACACTGTTCATCATGGTGAAGGAAATGTTGCAATCCATACACAGATGGTTTTAAATGAGTTGATTGCTTCGCCGGGATTTGGTATGCTTACAGAGCTGGAGCAGGAGGTGCTTTGGACTGCAGCATTATTGCATGATGTGGAAAAGCGTTCCTGTTCTGTCGATGAAGGCGAAGGGCGTATCTCTGCATATGGACATGCCAGAAAAGGAGAATACACGGCTCGTACGATTCTGTACCGGGATATTCCTGCTCCGTTTGCACTACGTGAACAAATTGCTTCGTTAGTCCGTTTTCACGGATTGCCTCTTTGGTTTATGGAAAAGGAAAATCCGGAGAAAAAGGTGGCTGAAGTCTCGTTGCGGCTGGATACCTGTTTATTAAAGCTATTAGCTACGGCAGATATTCGTGGACGTATTTGCCGGGATAGTGAACAATTATTGGAAACAGTGGAGTTGTTTGAGCTATTTTGCCAGGAGAAAAACTGTTGGAGGCAGGCAAGGGCTTTTGCAACTCCGAATGCCCGTTATCATTATTTTAATCAGGCAGACAGTTATATAGACTATGTCCCGCATGATGGTTTTGATTGTGAAGTGACTTTGTTGTCCGGGTTGCCGGGAATGGGAAAGGATTATTATATCCGGACAGTCGGAAAGGATTTGCCGGTTGTTAGTCTGGATGCTATCCGCAGGAAAAATAAGTTAAGTCCGACAGATAAAGCGGCAAATGGCTGGGTGGTACAAACGGCCAAGAAAGAAGCCCGTTGCTATCTGCGTAAAAAGCAGGACTTTATTTGGAATGCAACCAACATCACAGCCATGATGCGCCGTCAGTTGATAGACTTGTTTGCAAGCTATAAGGCTAAAGTGAGAATAGTCTATATTGAAAAGCCTTATATGGTCTGGCGCAAACAAAATCAGGACAGGGAATATGTACTACCGGAGCACGTACTGGATAAAATGCTTCAGAAACTGGAAGTCCCTCAATTAACAGAAGCTCACGAAGTGGTTTATCTGGTAGAAGATTAGAGAACCAACTCCCTGAACAACTCCTCCAGTGTCTTGTCCAAATCGCCGGAAAAACCGGGATGGGGGCGGGAGGTCTGGATAGAAGCGCTCCTGACGGCAGTCAACCATCGGAAACGTTCCGGTATATCCATGCCGGCAATCGGTCCTCCTTCTTTTATCCCGGAGCAAATCTTATGGAAGACTTCCAGGTTGGCATACAAGGATTCACGATCCAATTCGGACGAGAACAGGTTTAACTTGTTCTCGTCTACTTTATATAAGGCTTTCAGGTATTTTGCCTTTTTTGAAAACAAAATAATCCCTGCATTAAAAAATTCTTCCCGTTCCACCTTCGGAACGATACGTATAATGGCATATTCATATAAGTGCTTTCCTTGCATACCGGGCTTCTTTGATAAATGTTTCGGAATGGGCCAACCGCTTCAGCAGGAAACGGACGTAAATCTCTCTTATCTCATCGGGTGTTCCGGGGCTGTTAGGCCAGTGGAGCCAGTCATTGGGAATCAAACCGACAATCGCACGTATTTTTTCTTCCGTCAGTATGGTATGGAATGTGGCATCCACTTCTTCCAGCATGGATGCTTCCGGCAATAGTACATGTTCTTTTATCTGTGGAAAAGGGCCGGTAGCATGTTTTTCCCAGTTTACCCACGAATAATGGAAAAAGAGGGAAGCTCCAAGGTCTATCAACCATAATTCTTTATGCCACATCAGCATATTGGTATTATGGAATGTACGGTCTACATTGGTTAGGAATGCGTCCAGCCAAACGATACCGGAAGCCGTTTCAGGGTCTATTTTCGTAACTACCGGGTCGAATGTGAGGGCTCCGGACAAAAAATGTAATCCTAAATTTAACCCCCGGCTACTTTGCAAAAGGTCCTGGATTTCTTCGTCTCCTTCCGTACGCCCGAATGCCTCATCCAGTTCCAGGAAGATAAGTTCCGGAATACGGAATCCCAATGCACGTGCAATTTCTCCGCCTATCAGTTCGGCTATCAGGGCTTTTGTCCCGTGTCCGGCGCCACGGAATTTCACAACATATTTGAAACCGTCATCCGCTTCAGCCAATGCCGGCAGTGAACCGCCTTCCCGTAAAGGCATGATATAGCGTATCACATTTGCTGTCCGTAATTCCATTATTTCCATATTATAATTGAGGGTAAAGATACAAGTCCTTTTTAAAAACAAAGTAAAATACCGTATGTTTTATTATTAAACGATGCTGAAACGTTTCGTGAACGACATACAAAACGCGTAAAGAAGTATGAAAAATAATAATTGTCTGTCTATTAGTATAATAAAACCTGTTAATATCTTTTCCTGAAAGAATGTGGATAATTCTTTTTCCCTATATTTACCAAAGTGATATATATTTTTTTAGTTTTAACCCTTAGCAAAAAGAAGAATGAAGAGAAGACATTTTTTATCCAGCCTGTTGGTTGCCGGAGTGTCTATGGCAACAGTCGGATGTGCAAGTCTGGACGAACCGCTCCATGTGTATTACAATGCTAAAATTTACACTGCTGATAAAGCGAAGTCCGAAGCTACGGCAATTGTTGTGAGTGGCGGTGAAATCGTTTATGTCGGTGATGATAATGGCGCTAAAGATTTTGTCGGAGACAACAAAGCTGTATTCTATGACATGCATAGCCGGCGTATGCTTCCCGGTTTCATGGATACACATTGCCATTACATTTTTGTAAGTGTTGTTATGACGGATACGCCCAGTCTTGAAATAGCGGAAGATTGGAGTCATGAAGAAATCTTGGAAGCAGTCCATGAATTTTCCCGTGAAAACGAGAAGTCGAAAGTTCCTATTATTATAGGTTTGGGATATGGTGTCGGTGCTAAGCCTTTAGCTTCCGAACTTGATAAAGTAAGTGATCGTCCTGTTGCATTAACAGATAGCGGGGGACATAGCATGTGGCTGAATACGGCAGCGATGAAAGCCGCAGGTATCGATGCAAACACCCCTGATCCGATACCCGGATCCAGCTTTTTTGCTCGCGATGAACATGGAAATCCAACGGGCCAGGTTGTGGAAGTAAATGCGATTGTCAGTGTATATAAAAAGTTGAAACTCGGTTCGGTAAAAGCCATGAAGAAAAATTTACCTGAATTTCATAAAGTTATAAATTCCAATGGGTATACAGCAGTATATGATGCCGGTTTCCTGATTATGGATGAAAAAGAAATACTTCCTGTTCTTAATAAAACGAAGTTGCCTTTGCGCTATTTTACTTCTTTCTATTATGACGGGACGGCGAAACCTGAAGACTTCATAGAGATGATGAAGGATGTAAGGGATGAACAGACTTCTGATAATGTACGGCCAACCACATTGAAAATGTTCAAAGATGGTACTGTAGAAGTCTATAGTGCCTATATGTTTGATGATTATCTGCCACCGGGACATGGACATGGTGAAGAAGTATTGCGTAATTCGAATATGCTGGATATGGCACGGGCTGCTACTGATGAGGATTTTAATGTGCATGTACATGCGATAGGGGATCGTGCGATTTCGGATGTATTGGATATCTATAAAGAATTAGGCGATATTCCCGGAACCAAAACAATGGCGCATGTCCAGATACTCCCGCCGGATGGCCTTAAGCGTTTTTCAGAGCAAAACGATGTATTCTATCAGACCACTCCGTTGTGGCTTGCCTATGATCCTTTTACTCCGCAGGTTCTTGGGGATGATCGTTATTCACGTATGATGCCTCTGAAATCGGTAGCAGAAGGTGGTACAACGCTTACATTCGGCAGTGACGCTCCGGTGAGTCGTGGCTTGGTAGGCATGAACCCGTTTAATAACATTTATTATGCAGTTTGTAGGACTATAGAAAGTGATGACCTGATCATTCCGCCTCAATCGGAAGGTATAGATGTCAAGACGGCTATCGATGCTTATACGATAAACGGGGCAAAACAAGTTGGTGCCGAAGATGAATTCGGAAGTATAACCGTGGGGAAAAGTGCAGACTTTATTATCATCGACCGTGATATTCTATCTATCCCTCCAAGGCATATTAAAGATGTAAAAGTTCTGAAAACATTTTTCCGTGGAAACTGTGTGTATGACAGGAAGAATAGTAAGCAGCAAAGTGTATAAACCGTCTATAAACAATTAAAGGTTGTCTCCCGACAACCCCTAACCAACTTTGTTAACCTTAAATCTAATACTATTATGAAAAAACCACATTGCAAATGTACTACTGTATCCGATATATGTCAAGTGTTTGGCGGATAATAGATGTTAAACGGATTGGCCTGTTTGAATAAAAAGTGTTAGATGAATTAAAACTATATTCAATACAAACAAAAACTGCTAAAATTAACACTTTTATTAGAGCAACAGCCGTTCTTTTAATAGCTTGTATCCGGAGTTGCTTGCCTTTAGGCAAATGCCGTTTTTAAGACGCACCTGATAGGTCTCTTTCCCGAATAATTCCACCCGGACAATCTGTTCCGAATTCACAATACAGGAACGGTGAATGCGTATGAATGTATTTAGAGGAAGATGCGTTTCAAAATATTTCATCGTTTGTTCTTTCGTATATTGTCCTGTCGGAGTAAACAGAGTTACATAATCACCACATGCCTGTATGTAAAACAGCTCATCCAAATGGATGATGTGAATACGTGTCCCGTCTTTTACCGAAATGCGGTCCGGCAGTTCCTCTGTTTGGGCTACGGCAGGAGTTTGTTCTTCTGTGTCTATTTCTTCCGTTATATCCGGCTCTTCTGTTATCCGGCTATGCATTTGGTATATCCGGTACCATTGCAATAAAATAAACCAGCAGGATAATCCGAACAGTAAACGGAGAGGAATACTCGGCAAGAAATGCATGCCCGGGTTTTCCATATAGAATGTCCATATGATAAAACTGTCGGCAATACAAATAACCTGGACTGCCAGCGCCAGTACGAACTGGGCCTGGGGTGCCCGGAGGACATCAGTTACATACCATAACAGGAAACCTGCCGCGGAGAGGATTCCGGTGGTAATCAGGCTGTCGATGAGGGCTATCTCCCAATCCATCCCGCAATACAGCACTTCCAGACAGGATAAAATACCCCACGCCGCAAGAACCAGTATAATCCCAACGATCCGGTAAGGAATAAATTCTATGAACGGATGTTTCTGCATGGGTTAATTTTTTAATTCGATGCCTCCGAAGCTAACTTTCCCCTGTATAATCAATACGTGCTCCTGATCGACCGGAGCCACGGAATTGTACCGTTTGTCATCGCATCCCCCTATGATGGCCTGAATCTGGGTTTGGACATTCCAGTCGGAGGGGGCATATATTTCGATACCGCCGAATGTACAATCTACTTCGATAAATGTTTCCGGTTTATCCAGCTTGGTACGTCGTAAATCGAGAATAGTCCCTCCGAAAGTACATTTCATACTTGCCCCTTTAAATACTGGGTCGAGTACGATTTGCTGGATAGAACCGAATGTATTGTCGGATACGATAAATCCGTCTTCGGATGTATAGGAGGTTTGTGTATGATCTGTTCTTTCTCCCCATCTCCTGTGTGAAGGATGAGAGTTTCTTTTGAAAAGTATACTGATACCGATTAGTACGAAAATGACCGGCCAGTATGTTTCCATCCAATCTGTGTCGATAGCCGTAATTTCCGGTAGTAGAAAATAGGCTCCGATTGCAACGAGTATACACCCGCCCCAGAAATGGCGTTTGATAAGTTGGACCAGCCCGATTACTATCAGCAGCATCTGCCAGGAAATAATGATACCGAACCAATAGGGGGCGATAATGCCGAGGTTACGCCCGATAAACATCAGACCTACTACAATAAACACGAGGGCTGTTACAAACGTACTCAGTTTGTGATGCCAGGAATGGATGCCTTGTTGATTTGCTTTCATTGTCGTTTCGTTTTTAATTTTGATGTAAAGCTATGGCAACAGCACTTTCCGTACAATAATAAAACGCCTGTTTACCGGTAAAACCCGACGAACGCCGGATTATTCCCGGTAAAAATATCAAATCAAAGTCTTCTTTGCAACAATTCTCCCGAACGAGTGAAAACAGTTTTTCTGTAAATGGCTTCTATGATAAGAGGAAAAACAAATAAGGTGAAGAATGTAGCTCCTATTAACCCGCCGATAATGACTATCGCAAGCGGGCGTTGACTTTCCGAGCCGATACCATGGCTCAGGGCGGCAGGCATAAGTCCGAGCGTTGCCATAAGTGCAGTCATCAGTACCGAACGGACACGGCTTTTTACACTTTCGCGTACTGCTTCGTCGAGTCCCAGTTGTTCCCGGATATTCTTTTTTATGTCTGTAATCATAATGACTCCGTTCTGGATACAGATGCCGAACAAAGCAATAAATCCGATACCTGCCGATATGCTGAAATTAAACCGGGTGATAAGCAAAGCCAAAATACCTCCGGCTGCTGCATAGGGTACATTCAGCAGTACGATTCCTGCATCTCTCGGGTTATTGAAGAGCATGAATAAAATAAGGAAAATGATAATCAGGCTGACTGGAACGACTTGTGCCAGACGTTTCGTCGCCCGTTGCTGGTTTTCAAAATCTCCTGCCCATTTCAGCCGGTAGCCTTCCGGAAGCTTAACCTGTTTGTTCACTTTTGCCTGTGCTTCGGCTACGGCACTCCCCATGTCGCGTCCCCGGACGGAGAATTTTACAGCACAATACCGTACATTATTGTCCCGGTAGATGATAAGTGGACCGGTCAGTGTGTAGATATGTGCCAGTTCTTTAATTGGAATCATGGCTCCGTTGCTGGCAGGCACCAGTATTTTTCCAATGCTCTCTTCATTATTCCGGAAAGTAGGGTTATACCGTACCATAATATCGAATTTCTTTTCATCTTCATATAATTTGGAAGCACTTTTACCTCCGATAGCCATTTCGATAATAGATTGTACATCCTCTTTCGCTACCCCGTAGCGGGCAAGGGCGGCTTCGTTTATTTCGATACGCAGTTCCGGTTGCCCGATATTCCGGACAACTCCCAGGTCTTCAATACCTTTTACCGTTTTCAGTATTTTATAAATTTCCTCGGCTTTCTTTTCGGACAAGTAAAGGTCTTTCCCATATATTTTGACTGCGATGGAACCTTTTACCCCGCTTGCCGCTTCTTCCACATTATCGGAAATCGGTTGGGAAAAATTGAAATCCACACCGGGGAATACCGACAGGCTTTTCTCCATCTCTTCAACCAGCATGGTTTTGGTAATATTCCGTTTCCATGTTTTTTCGGGATAGATATCCACCAGCATTTCAATATTATAGAATCCGGTGGGGTCGGTACCGTCGTTCGGGCGGCCTGTTTGCGATACGACTTGTTTGACTTCCGGATATTGAGCCAGTAGGCGGCGCATTTGGTTGGAAAGCGGAACGGCTTCTTGCAAAGAGATGCTTTGAGGCAATGTGGCACGGATATAAATAGAACCTTCGTTTAGTTGCGGCAGGAACTCGGAACCCAGGAAATGGAAACAACCCAATCCTCCGATAGCGACTAAGGTGCTGATAATAATAGTTGCCGCTTTATGCCGTTGGCAGCAGGCAAAAAGGGAACCGGAAGTCCGGTTTATCCAGGCAACGAATATATTCTTACGCTCCTTTACATTCTTTTTTAGCAGGATAGACGAAAGTACCGGAACCAGTGTCAGTGTAAATATCAAAGCCCCCAGCAGGGCAAACCCTAATGTATAGGCAAGGGGGCTGAACATCTTTCCTTCTACTTTCTGAAAAGAGAAGATAGGAACCAGTGCCGTAATAATGATCAGTTTGGAGAAAAATACAGCTTTGGCACGGTCTTTTGCCACTTGACGTATCAATCCCATTTTACTCATCCGGTTGAATGCAGGCATGCCGACTTCACTGGCTTTTTTGTCGAGTGCCACGTATAATCCTTCAACCATGACGACTGCCCCATCGATAATAATACCGAAGTCGATAGCTCCCAGTGAGAGCAGGTTGGCACTCATCCCTTTTATTCGCAGGCAGATGAAAGCAAAAAGAAGTGCCAGCGGAATGATAACGGCTACCGTTGCCGTAGTGCGCCAGTCCGCCATGAAAAGCATTACGATACAGGTCACCAGAATAATCCCTTCTATCAGGTTATGTGTTACGGTGTGTACCGCCAGATTCACCAGGTTTTGCCGGTCGTAAAAAGGGACAATCTGTACATCCGAAGGCAAGTCGTCTGCTTGTATTTCATTCAGCTTGTCTTTCAATGCGGCAATTACCACTGCCGGGTCTTCTCCTTTACGCATTTCAACGATACATTCCACAACATCATCTTCTTCCATGCGTCCGACCTGCCCCAGACGGGGAAGCGCGGATTCGTGCACATCGGCCAGGTGTTTTACCAGAATGGGCTTGCCTTCAATGTTTTTTACTACGATATTTTCTATGTCCTTAATGTCGTTGACAAGCCCCATGCCACGGACTACATATGCCTGCGAACTTTTATTAATGACATCTCCTCCTACATTGATATTGCTTTTGGATATGGCTTCATACAGTTCGAGTGTAGTGATGCCGTAATCGGTCAGGTGTTGGGGATTGACACTGACTTCAAACGTTTTGACCTCTCCGCCGAAACTGACCAGGTCGGCAACGCCGGGTACGGAACGGAGTTTCCGCTCTATCACGAAGTCTTGCAATGTCTTCAATTCGCGTACACTCCGTTTGTCGCTCCGGAGGGTGTAGCGGTAAATTTCGGCAGTCGCTCCGTATAGCGGCTGGACATTTGGGGTAATGCCTTCCGGAAGGTCTGCATCTGTCAGCAGGTTATATACTTGCTGGCGGGCATAAAAGTCGTCCGCATCATCATCAAACATTACATTGATGACGGAAAGCCCGAAAAGCGTCGTACTGCGTATATCCGTCTTTTTCTGGCAGGCGTTTAATGAGAGTTCGATAGGGATGGTAATAAACTTTTCTACTTCTTCCGCGCTGCGTCCCGGCCATTGGGTAATGATGGTTACTTTGGTATTGGTCACCTCCGGGAATGCATCTACCGGAGTATGGATAAAGGAAAAGATACCGATCACCGTCACCAATAACGTCAGGAAAAAGATAATGAATTTGTTCCTCAGCGAGAAAGTAATGATATTATCAATAAACTTATGCATAATAATCTTTTGTTTTATAGTGCGTTGTACACTAATATTGCATTTTTGTCGACTACGTTTTCTCCTTCTTTCAGTCCGTCGGCTACGTAGTCGTACGTATCGGTTTGTTTGTACAGCGTAACCTGCCGTTTTTCAATCGAATTATCAGGATTGACTACTATTACGTAATTCTTGCCATTTTCAAAAATCACGGAGTGCGCAGGTATGCGCAGTACCGGTTTTCCGCTTCCGGCAGATTCAACGTACACATTGGCATACATCCCGGGTTTCAGCAGGTAACCTTCGTTCTTCAGCCGGACACGCGCACTCATTGTCTTGCTGTTATCGTTGAGGGTGTTTGATATTTTGTCGATGCTCCCTTCAAAAATGCGTGGACCATAGGCAATGGTGGTAATTTTTACTTTGTCGCCCGGATGTATTTTGGTGATGTCGCTTTCGTAAACATCGGCAATCACCCAGATGTCATCCAGTCCGGAAATAACGAATAACGGGTTTGTCAGGTCATCCCTGAGCTGCATATTCTCGCTTATGTTTTTTTCGAGAACAAACCCGGAAACCGGTGCCAGTATTTCATATGTAGAGTTTCCTGTGATGTGGTAAAGGGAGAAGAACTCGCTGAGTCGTTTTTGTTCGGCTTTAGCGATGGCAAGTTCTTGGCGTGCCATCTGCAGTTCCCGCTCGGAACTCATTCCGCTATCGGCAAGGTCGTTTACTGCATCCAGGTTTCGTTTGGCATAAGCCGCTTTCTGGTCTGCTTCATTTTTTTGTTTTTCCAGTTCGGCTACATTGGCACTTTTGATAACAGCCAGTACCTGTCCTTTTTTTACAGGGTCGCCTATCCCGCAACTTACGTTTGTGATGGTTCCTCCGAAAATCGGGTATACCTGTGCCGATTTATCCGGGTCGAAATCCACTTGCCCGTTCAGTATTGTTTCTTCCGGCGGGATGCAGGAAACGGCAGGCTCGATACTTATCATTTTGGCGAGGTGGTCGTCCAGCATCATACCCTCTTGTTTTTCTTTGGTGGCTTGCTGCTTGCAGCCGTAGAAGAAGAGGCTTACCAGCAACCATCCGATTAATTTCTTTCTCATGCTATTGCGTTGTTGTATGGTAAATAATAAGATTATAGTTTGATAGCATCGAAACCGGCTTCTCGGTTCAGGTCTATCATGCCCAGCCAGCTTTTGCGTGCCAGTTCGTTTATATTCATAATCGTCTCTTTATAGGTCTGGTAATAATCTACGTATTCCAGTAACGAGATATTACGCTTGATAAAATTGTCGTTTACACCTTCCATGATTTTTTGCCAGTCTCCGGATATTTCCATATCGGATGTTTTATAGAGCTTCCAGGCATTCAGCATCTTGTAATAAGTGGATGTGAGCGAAGAGACGGCATTCAGCTCCTGGTTCCGATAGTTGGTCTGTGCCCCTTCGTAAGCCGCTTTTGCCGCTCGTATATTTCCCTGGTTACGGTTAAATACAGGCAGGGTGAAAGAGAGCCTTAATCCGAAATAATCGTCGCAAATCGGACCGTGCTTATCATAAAATCCGTGTACGCTGACTTTGGGGAAGGCATCCGATTTCTGTACTTTGATATCGGCATAGGCAGCCCCGCATGCCGATGAGGCAAGTTTCAGGTCCGGGCGTTCCTCTATCCGGATAATCAAATCCTGTAAATCGATTTTATCGAGCGGAGAGGCGGCAAGCGAAGTTTCATCCACTTCCGGTAGCAGTTCTATGTCTTGCCGGATACCCAGTAATACTTTCAGGGCTGCCTGGTATTCCAAAGCTTCATCCTGCCGTTGGTTCGATTCCTGTTGCAGGGAGAGGAGTAAAGCGGAGATTCTGGACTTTTCGGCTAAAGACACATTGCCTTTTTCCACCTGTACTTTCAGTATCTCTACAATCTTTTGCAGTTGTTCGATAGCGGTATGGTAGATCTTGACTTCGTTTAGCGAATAGTATAGGTTGAAGAATTGCCGGTCCACTTCGTTTTTAAGGACATGCATTGTCAATTCCAACTGGCGTACGGCTACTTCCTTGTTCATCCGCTCCAACCGGATACGGCTGTCGCGCTGGTGGGCGATATAGATAAGCTGCTCGATTTCGACCGTGCTTTCTCCTTCTTTGCTGAAATCGAAATATTTCCCGTTGGTACGGTTATAGATATTATGCTCTATCGTTATGGAGGGATTTTCAAATAACCTCGACTGGACGACTTTGGCTTCGGCGGCATCTACGTTGAACCGGTTGGCTACCAGTTCCAGATTATTGTCCTGAAACAATTTTTCGGCATCTCCGACTGTGAGCCGGAGTTGTTGCGACTGTCCTTTGGCTGAAGAACAGGCAATTGCCATTAATAAAAAAAGAACTCTTTTACGCATTCCTGTTAATCTTGTTTTCCGGGGGCAAAACTACCGGTTTACAAGGCTGGCAGGTATTAGAAAAGAGTTACAAGGGTATTAGAATTCCGTTAGAGTTTTGTAAATGCCTGGCAGGTCGGTTATAAAAATGCGGCGGCACTGCTGAATATGCGCTGGAAAGCCTGGCTCAGCAAGGTGGGTTCTGTTTTGCTGCGAAACGGGAAGGGTATCTGGTGGCTGTAATGGAACGGGAAGTCCAGCTCTTCCAGTATTTTTTCCGATGCTTTGCCTAATGCTTTTATAATACCGCTGGTCGGCATGACGATATCTTTTTTCAGGGAGATGGCATGTATCCGGTGGCAGGCACGCAAAAAGAACGATTCGCGGTATTCCTGCATCACATCGGTACGAATCATGGCTTTGAATGCCTGTTCCATAAAGTCATTCTTAAAGGATGTCGGCAAAGTGCGTTGTTCTAAAAAGTCATTCCGGTAATACTGCTGCAAGCTGTCGAATGCAGCCTGGTCCATAATATCGCGTGCATTCCCGTTCATCTCACTGAAGATGGAACCTCCGCAAAACATGAAAAGGCGTGTGTCGCTGAACATTTTTTCCGGATTGGCAAGCAACAGTACCTGTGATAATAATGCACCGATGGAATAGGCAAACAGGTTGATGGAGGTATCTTCCTTAAACAGGGGATGCCGTCCGTCTTTTATTTCATGCACCAGTTGCCAGAGGTTATACACCGATTCGCGGCCGGATGCATAGAAACGTAGCGGATTCTGGGACAACCGGCTGCTTAGTGCAACGTTGGCGAAGGAAGCATTGCCCAGGTCTTCTATTTCTTTTTTGCGGACGTTTACCCAGGATAGCGTTTCTCTCGGGTTGCACCATTGGATGGGCGTACGGTTCATATGGAAAGCGATGGGGAAAAGTATAACCGGCTTTCCGGTATGCTTGGCAAGGTATTCCGCCCATGTCAGGTATTTTTCCCAGGAGCGTTCGTTCAGGCCGTGTAATAAAATAATCGCCTTCTCTCTTTTTACTTTTCCAACCGGAGTGAAAATCGTATAGGAGAAGTCTTTGTTTTCCTGTATGTAATTATCTGTGACCGGGCAAAATTCGGTAGAAGAAAGTGCCCGCTGGAACTCGTTAATTTCACTTGCCCCGGTCGTCTGGGTAAAGCGATAAGGCTGGATTTCCAGATGGCTCTCCTCCAGGCTGGTCTTTTTGTCATATGAAAAAAGACTGTTTAGCTGTTGTGTTCGAATAGAAATATCCATAGATGCGTTTTAATTTTGGCGTAAACTAACAATAGAAAAACAATCTCTCAAAATAAATGGTTTAGCCGCCCTTTTCTGGGGGTATAAAGTGCTATATAGGGGCGAATTTCTGCTATGCGGGGCGAATGCCGGATGGATGTAAAGGGAAATATACGTACATTTGTTTCTGAAATTCTTGAAAAATGTGTAGGTATGCGAAATCATAAAATACCGGAATATTTCTATGAAAGGTCGAACCTGGTCCGCCTTGTGTTACTGACGGCATTTTTTGCATTGGTATTCATCAATATCTATAAACCGTTCAGTTCATCCAATTGGTATCCGGTTTCCGAATTTAAGTTCTTTGTTTTCTCGAGCCTGATTATCCTTACCGGGGTACTGGTTGTTGTCATTAGCCGTATTGTAATGTATTATTGGGGCAGGAAGCATGGAGTGACGCGTATGGGTTATGCGGTCTGGATTTTGCTGGAAATACTGTTCATGTCTTTGTTCTATACGATATATACACTCGTCCTCAATCCGGAACGGGAATATCTGGGTGTGTTTAAAGAGTCGGCGATAAATACCAGCCTGGTGTTGCTGCTCCCTTATTCGGCGTTGCATTTGTATTTCTCCTATAAGGAAAAGGAAAGGCAGTTATTGATATTGGCGGAAGAAAAGGAAGATGCGGCAAAAATGCAGAATGTGTTTTCTTTTTATGATGAGAAAAACGAATTGCGCCTGTCGGTGAAACGGAGTAATTTACTGTATATCGAATCGGCGGATAATTATGTTTGTATCTGGTATATGAATAAAGGGGCATTGACGAAGTTTATGCTTCGTAATTCATTGAAAACGATAGAAGAGAGCCTTGCCAATACGAATGTGTTGCGTTGCCATCGTTCTTATATGGTAAATTTCGACCAGGTGAAGGTGATACGCCGTGAAAAGGATGGGGTATATATGGAAATGGGAATAGACGGTGTTCCCGATATTCCCATTTCCAAAACATATAGTGAAAAGGTCACGCATTGGTTTATGACCTATTCTTCCTGATAGTTCTTATTCCGTAATAACAGAAAATTCTGCGATACCGGCTTGTGGCGCATTATCCAGGATACTGGTTGCAACAAACCGGATTGTATTTCCGCGGGTGGCAGGGAAACGTATTTCCTGTTCCACCGGATTGTGTTTGATATTCGAGAATTCACCTTCCGCCACTTTCTTATTATTTACATATAACTGATAGTGGGAGATATGGCCGCCTGCATCGCGTCCCTGGTTGGGAGTATACCGGAAACCGGAAATCATTTGCTCTTTATTCAGCCGGATGGTAATATCCCTGTTCCCTTTTGGCAGGTAATAGGTCGTGTAGCCGTTTCCATCGAATATAACGGATGTTTTATCGTTTTTCGGGCTGACCACAGTATAATCGGTTGAAGGAATATCCAGTTCTCGCATGGATACAGGGCTTGTCTTGTCGAATGTTTTATCATAAGCAATCGCTTTGATGATTCCTTTTTGTGCAAAATCGAAGGGATCCGTATATACGGGCGAATTCTTGGTAGGTTCACTGCCGTCTGTCGTATAATGGATTTCGGCATTGCTGTCTCCGGTACTGATTGTTACTTTGTTGGAAAAGTTACGGGAAATAACCGGTTCTGTTATCAGGGCAGGTGCCAGGAATGCTTCTACATTGTTGATACATAAAGGACCGCGCGAATCAGTAAAATTGATTCGTATTTTCTCTGCTGATACGGTATGGAAGCGGACAATACGTTTATAACCTACGGTAGTCGTGGAATCTGTTGCTTTTACCGGATACCATTTGCTTTCTTTTTCATATTCGATATTAAATGATTTTACGCGTTGCCCCAATGGAATGTATTCCTGGATAAGTAAACGGTTTACATCCGACTGGGTGGGCAGTGTAAATGTCAATGTGCCGGTTGTTACACTGTCTTCCGTAGCCCAATACGTGTTCCAGTTTCCATCGTTTGCTTTGCTGGCACTGTATTTCCTCCCTCTTATCGAGCTGGCTTCGGCATATGCTCCCTTTAGCAAATCGGTTTTCATATCGTTTTGAATCGTTTGGAACCATTCGACGGCGCGGATAGAATCGCCCGGAGCTATTTTCCCGTTTAGGGCAACCGGGAAGTTCAGCAGGAAGTTCGAGTTATGGCCCACACTCCGGTAATAAAGGTCTACCAGACGTGCCAGCGATTTTACCTGATGGTCTTCACGTGCGTGATAGAACCATCCCGGGCGGATAGACACATCGCATTCGCTTCCCAGCCATTCGTCTCCGTCTTCCATTCCCCATTGGCTTTGGCGGTAATTGGTTTCCTTGTCCGGCGAATAAAGGCTCCATTGGGTGTCTCCTGCCCATCCTTCTTCATTGCCTATCCAGCGAATATCGGGCACGGTACCTCCGAATATCATGGCGTTCGGATGGTGTTTTTTTATCGTATCGCGGGCTACCTCATATTTGTAATATGTTTTTGCATCGATAGAGCGGGTTTCATTGGCTCCCCCGTACCATCCGTTCCCTCCATTGGCTCCGTCAAACCAGTATTCGAACAGCGGACCGTATTGAGTGACCAGTTCATGCATCTGGGCATGGAATTTTGTTACATATTCCGGTGTACCGTAATTAGCGCTGTTGCGGTCCCAGGGAGATAAGTAAAGACCGAATTTCAACCCGTGTTTCCGGCAGGCATCCGATAATTCGCGGACCATATCTCCTTTACCTTCTTCCCACGGGGAATTTTTTACACTGTATTCGGTAGTTGCTGTGGGCCATAGGCAAAAACCGTCATGATGTTTTGCTGTCAGGATAACTCCTTTTAATCCTGCAGCCTTGATGGTACGTACCCACTGGTCGCAGTCTAAATCTGTGGGGTTGAATGTTGAGGCAGGCGTATTGCCATATCCCCATTCCAAATCATTGAATGTATTCAGGCCGAAATGAACGAAGGCGTAAGTTTCCATTTTGTGCCATTCCACTTGTTCGGGAGTGGGAACCGGCAATACTGGTGCAGGAGCAGGTGTATCTTTACATGAAAGCATCATGCTTAATCCTAACCCGAAGAGTAAGAGCGAATTTGTGTTTTGCATTGTTTGTTAGAATTTATGTTTGATGTTGTCAAAGATAATCATTATTCCGGCTAATCGGGTATTGCTGTGTGAAAAACATGACCTTGTACCTTTTCCAAAAAGAACGCATTCGACAAATCATAGTTATGGTTTTTCCAAATCATAGTTATGATTTCGGAAAACCATAGTTATGAATCTTTTTTTTTCATTTTGTATTTTTATTCAGGCTTTATTTATCAATTCCGGTTTTTGAGGTTCCAGGCTTGTATATGTTTAATTTCGTTTTGCCCCGGTTGTGTTACATTATAGCCTCTACTACAGGAAATACCTTTTGCTACCATTTATTGGGGTAAAAAGAGTAGCTTGCCATTACAAAAAACACTCCCTGTACGTAATAAAAAAATAATTATTCTTCCTGTAGGAATTGTGAAGCCTTATTTCTCATTCTTGAAAATCAAGAAGCTTAATTCTATGAAAGGGGTTTTTAATAGATGAATATTTTCCATAGTTCTATATGAACTAATCTCTTGCTTGCTAATTCATACAGCAAAGGTATATTATATTTTTAAAATATAAACAATTTAGCAGTTTTATTTACTCTATATTTTATGTTTTATACCCTGCATTAACCAGTATTATGATATATGTAAGCCATTTATTTATACCGGAGTATAAAATATTACATTTTCATTTTAATACCTATCTGTGCTAATATTCAGTGGAATAGACTTGTTTAATAAAAGTTCATATAGAACTAAGTCGTTTTGATAATTCATATTTACTAAAGGGATTTCATAAATATTACCATAACAAACTAAAGAAATTAAAGGGTGTTTAATAGCAAACTCCATACTACACATATAGTTTTATGCCAAACGGAAAAGTCATGCCATATCCTGATTAAAGAGGTACTATTTATATCCCTATGCAATGAATAATTAAAAACGCAATTGTATTATGCATATTATAATTTATCAACTTATAAGCTGTTTTAAAATCATGAAAAAATTAATTTTATTGGTGTTGCTTATGATGGTAATCGTCGTAGGCTGTAAAGAGGATGAGCCCATTATTCCGGAGTACATTGTAACCTTCTATACGAAAGGAGGCAGCAACATTGAAGCCATAAAGGTATCGGAAGGACTGAAAATAACAAAGCCGGAAGACCCCACAAGAGAGGATTACATCTTCTCCGGTTGGTACAAGGATGCCGAACATACTGCGGTATGGGATTTCGAAAAAGACCGTGTAATGTACAACCTGACGCTGTATGTGAAATGGATTGAGATTGCCCGCATCTGTACTGTCACATTCAACTCGCAGGGAGGAAGCGAGGTCGCTTCCAAGGCTGTAAACAAAGGCGAAAAGCTGGTAAGGCCTACCGACCCGACAATGGAAAAGCGCAGCTTCTTAGGCTGGTATAAAGATGCAGCTTGTACAAGCGAATGGAACTTCAACAAGGATGTGGTAAACGGAGATATCACCCTGTATGCCCGTTGGTCCGAGGTTGGCGAGACTGTTTATACCGTAACCTTCGATACGGACGGCGGTAATGAAATAGCCCCTGTCTCAGTCAAAGCCGATGAGAAGGTTACCGAACCAGCCAATCCTGTAAAGTCCGGCTATAATTTCGGTGGTTGGTATTCGGATGCGGCAAAGCAGAACAAATATGATTTTAATACTCCGGTAACAGAAAATATCACTCTTTATGCCCATTGGTCAGAGGCTGTATACACTGTAACCTTCAATACGGACGGAGGTAATGAAATAGCCCCTGTTCCCGTCAAAGCCTATGGGACGGTTGCCAAACCTGCCACTCCCGTAAAGCCGGACTGTAAGTTCGGCGGTTGGTATTCGGATGCGGGAAAGCAGAACAAATATGATTTTAGTACTCCGGTAACAAAAAATATCACCCTTTATGCCAAATGGGAAAAAATAGAATTCGCTTTAGTGGACTTCGATGATACGGGACTTGTAGCCCAAGGGGTGAAATGGGATGCCAAGACAAAAACATTGGATATTACCAATGCTACAGGAGATGCGACTTTTTCTTTTAATGTAGAAGGAGCATCAGGTGTGGACAAGAATGTGACATATAAATATGACAGTGGTGCCAAATCAATCGGAGGCGAAAGCACACTGGATGGTATTGTAAACGTCGGTATAGTTGTTGGTGGTAAAATAGGAATGAAAATAAAGACTCCAGTTCAGAATAACCTGAAAGTTCCCTTGGATATCGAAGTGGTTATAACTGATGCCGGCAACCCGAATGCAAAAGATGTAATAACCATCAAGAGCCGCCCTGATTATAATGGTACAGGCATTCAGCCGGTACTGATGAAAACAGCGGACAATAAGCTTGTCTTCTGGGCTCCGGTGAATGCCGGTGCTACCCAAATGCCTACATCTGTTCCATATACAGGCAATGTTACCGAGTCTTGCGGAAAGTTATTTCAGTGGGGGCGTAAATCGGGTGTGTTTGCAACAACCGTTCAGTCAACGGTTGATCAAGAGAACTTCGATGGTAAAACGGATCCATTAGGATTCCCGACCGGTCAAGGTGCTCTCAAAGAAATGTATAAATGGGATGGAAAGTTTATCATGCATTCTTCTTCTTCCCCTCGTACTCAGCAAAACTGGTTACTTTTTAAAGAAGGTAGCGACAATCCTGATGGTGGAGCTTGGGAAGACGGTGCTTGGTATCAGCAGTTGTGGAATAAAGGAACTGAGGACTCTCCTGTTAAAACAGACTACGATCCTTGTCCTGAAGGTTGGCGTGTTCCGACCCTTACAGAATGGCAGGCTATCGGTGTCGGGAATAATTCTGTAACTAACGACAGGGATTTTAACAATGGTTTACTAACTATTGCCGGTGCAGAAAGCGACCAGAAACTTATTTTGCCTACTGTGGGCTACCGTGCCGGCAGTTACGGCTCTTTCAACGATCAGGGTAGAGCTGGCAACTACTGGTCGTCGTCGGTTTCGTCAGGCAGTAGCCACGCTAGCTACGTGAACTTCAATAGTGCCAGGCTGTACGCGTACACGATGGTCCGTGCCTACGGGTACTCCGTGCGTTGCATCCAAGAATAAATGTGGTCGGCGAACAGCCGACCACATTTAATTGATATTAGTTTACATGAAACCGGCATCATGAACCTGCAATAAAAATAGGAAGCAGAACCGTAGTATGGATTGCTATTCCTGTCATATTTATGGAAGGAATGTTTTGGAATACATCCGGTTGTAAACGCCATTATATATTAGAGAAAATGCCTCCCCTTTTTTCTGTAGATAGGGAAGGAGGGTCGGTTTTGTATCTTATCGGAGCCGGCCTTTTGTGGCGCAGGTATCAAATTCCCTGCGCCACAATAAAAATGGAAAAAAAAAAATTGAAACGTCTGGAGAACCTGTTCGGTGGCAAAGACCCCGAAGTCTCCCTTTTTGAAAAGAAACTTTCGTCGATGAGTGCCGGAATGCGCGAAAGACGCTTGAACGAACTTTGCAGCCTTGCTTTCGGGCATTATGAAGAA
>UQLN01000057.1 GCA_900541965.1 uncultured Parabacteroides sp.
TTATTGTAACTCGCAGAACGGGGGAAATAGCTGGCTGAACAGTTCCAAGCTGATACGGACAGAAATAGTAAACAACCGCCGCAAATACACTTACAACATAACTGTGAACAGAACAAGTGGAATGGATGCCGCTTACCAACTTCACAGGGCTGTAATGAATATCCGGCATAATGGAGGAACAGTTAAATCTTATATCATTTGGCGTGGAGCCTCTTATTATGGCTATCCTGCTGGAGGGGGTAGTCCGTATTATACGGCAATCAGGAAAAACGGCAAATGGTGGGCTCCCGTCAACTTAGGTGCTACCCGTGTGGCACAGGCAGGTGACGGAAGGAATAAGATAGTAGCCGGAACAGGAAATCTCTACCAATGGAATCGAGAAGATGCTACCAACCATGGAAGTCCTACAGCTCCCGGTCCTACAAGCAATCCCTATCCTAATAATCATGTTTTTTATACAGGCAATTACTGGTTAGACAAAACTGGCTATATAAATCGCATTTGCCCTATAGGATATGGTGTGCCCTATATAGAAGAATTACAGTCTATCGGGAATGCGACAGAATGGGATGCCAGTGGTGGTTTAATTAAAATAAACGCAGACAATGGTTTCCCTCAACTTATCTTGCCTGCTGCTGGGATGCGCTGGGGTAGAGATGGTTCGTCTGCTCGCTTAGGTAGTTATGTACACTATTGGTCACTTACAGAGGCGGATCCTAAAAACGGTCGTAATATAGACTTTTACACTCCTACATTGAACGTTCGTACAAACCCCAAATCGGATGGTATGTCCATACGGTGTATAAGAAGGTAGGAGAACCGCCTGCCTCATCCGCTTCTTTGATTCATCCGATTTATATACCCTGGTAATGCCGGTTTTATAACATAAGTATTAATTATGCAAATCAGTTCAAAAACACACATCATTTAGTTACCGGTTATGTACCCTTTTTCAGGTGATAACCGGTATGGCAGGCAGGAGGGCAAACCAAACCCCTCCTGCCAAAAATTATGTATAAAGATTTGAAACGACTGTTCGGGAGCGAAACGCCTTCCGTACACAGGTTTGAAGCGAAACTGAGTAGATTAACCAAAGAAGAGCGTGCCTTTTATTATCGTGCTGCTTATGAGACCGCATTTTGTGAATGGGATAAGGTCGGGGTGCGTTACCGCCTGTTCCTCCGCCGCCTGTTCCAGCATGATTGGCAATACGCTTTGAATTTTTTGCGGGAACACACCGTGCTGGGAACGCTGCAATATCCGTTGCAGGAACGTGAAATGCTGATGAAGCTTATCTCTTTGCTGGAAGGAAAGAAACGCGGGTACATGCCATCGTATAACCATCTTGCCTTTGTATGGAACTGGTTTTTCCGAATCCATACAAGTTAAGCACGTTTGGCGATAAGCTCCGTTTCTGTAATCTGGATACGGATGAATTGCTCGACCTTTTTGCACGCCTGAAAATTCATGATATCGATGAGATGTAGCAGGATGAACCGGTGTAACGGATAGTTTTCACTTTTTATTGTAACGGGTACCCCGTAGATTTCCGGTCTTTAATCATAGCTGAGCAAGCGAATGAAGCGGGTACCTTACAATTTTCAGCGAATCAGTGTATAGGTAATACTTATTTTATCCTCCCACCCGTTTTTCATTTATAAATTCCTCATATAAAGCTACAGACACATATTATAATTATAGAAGATATCTTTCATCTTGAAAACCACTTAATAAAATATAAATAGATATATTGTAATCTTTTGTGTATCCTGTAATTATGACAATTATAGGCTGGAATTCCTGTTGCTATATAAAAGATTTCTTGATATGTAATATGTTGTATATTATCGTTGTGCGTATTTATTGTGTCTTTTATATGGCATTTTATAGTTCGTATTCATATTATGTTTGTATTGTGTCCGATAACGGATATATAACAATTAAAAAACATTATTATGTCGGTAAAGTACAGATTGGTAGTGAGAAAGAATTTAGGTAAAGACAGTGAACTGGTTCCGCAAAAATTGTATGCGCAGATTGTATCCGGTGATTTGGTGACTTTTGATGAATTTATAGAAGAAGTGGCGGACAGTAGCGGAGTGGGAAGCGCCTCAGTGAAGGCGGTTCTGGACCGTATGAATGTTGTATTGGTTCGCCATTTGCAACATGGGCGGCGCGTGCAAGCGGGGGAGTTGGGTAATTTTCGTTTTGAATTAGGGTCGGGAGGTGCGGAGAGCGCCGAAGTTTTTGACCCGAATATGATACGGGAACCACGAGTCCGTTTTTTCCCGGGCAAGGCATTGCGAACGATAAAAGGGCAGGCAGTATTTGAGAAGGTTGCCCTGCCGGCGGCATCCGGAGATGACACCGGAGGTAGTGATGGAGATAAACCGTCGGAACTGTAATTACCGGAAAGCTTTGGAATGAAGAAGATGACTGTTCAGTTAGTCATGGCAATCCTGCTCACATTGAGTGGGATTGTCCTTCTCTTCTGTGGTTTCTGGGTAAATCCGCCGGGACTGATCGACCATAGTGTACTGGTGGCTTTCGGGGAAATCAGCACCTTTGCCGGGGCGCTTTTCGGAGTGGATTATACGTACCGGTTCAAAGTAAAGAGGAGTGAATAATAAAGGTATAGGGTGAATCTTATAAATGGGTAATATGAAAGGAAAAATAATGTTGAGCGAGCATTTTAGTTTGGAAGAAATGAGTTACAGCCGTATTGCGGTAGAACAGGCTATCGACAATGAACCGCCGGAAGCTGAACGTGAAGCAATGAGGCATTTGGCAATTCATCTGCTGGAACCTCTACGACTGCTATACGGTGCGCCGATTGCCATATTGAGCGGATTTAGGAATCGGAAAGTGAATCGCCTTGCTGGAGGAGTGGTGAATAGCCAGCATTGCCGGGGAGAGGCGGCAGACTGTTATACGCCGGATGTGGCAAGATTATTGACGGTTCTTCGTTCTTCTGGGCTGGTATTCGACCAGGCGATATACTATTGCAAGCGGAATTTCCTGCATTTGTCGTTGAAAAAGTCAGGGGCGAACCGGATGCAGGTCTCACAGGCAAACTAATAAACAGAAACAGTTGGTTTATGCAGATACGACAGGGTTAAAGGTATTGCAGGCATTGCATGGAAAACGGGATTTTCATTTGACGGACACAATGGTCTACCGGCTTTGCCAAGTGGTTTATTCGCCTCCCGATAGTTCAGGAGGGCAGTTTCCGGATAAGTTTTACTTTACCTCAAAAAGAATCTTCCTTTGATTGCCCCAGTTGTCTATTAACGTAAGCATGTGTTTGCCCGGTGCCGGGGAACAGGTTATCTGATGCCTGTCTTTGGTTTCTCCCAGATACGTATCGTCGAGGTGCCAGTAGACAACAGCTTCGGGACGCGCGTGTGCGGCTTTAAATATGAACTTCTCCTGTTGGCCGGAAAAGCCTTTGGGAAGATAGAGCACTGCATTATGTTCGGGATAAATCAGTTCGATTTGGTGGCTTTGTGTTTGTTCGCATCCCGGTTTGATAGGGGGGAGCGGGGTGTAGCCGATATGATAATTCCGGTAATAGAATTCTTGCGACGGGGGCAGTACAAACCAGGGACGGGTTATCATACGGTCGACCGATTCGCAGGAACTGTTTACCCGGAACTTACCGTCTGCCGAAAGATGTACTAATTGGTGATAAGGGCAAACCTGTGTATTAATGCCTGTGCGCGGCATATATAATGTATCAGTCTGGTCGCAGATAGGAGATGCTTTGTGCCCGCTGAGGCGGCAGATTACCATCGGTTCCATTTCGTCAAAAGGTTCGTCGAACCAGTTTCCGGCAGGTAACAGCGAAAAGAGGTCGAACATAACCGGAGCCGCGCTTCCCACACCGGTAAGGCCTGGACGTCCTTCTCCGGATGCGTTGCCAACCCATACGCCGACCACGTAGCGGGGCGTGGTGCCGATAGACCAGGCATCGCGTCCTCCGTAGCTGGTTCCAGTTTTCCATGCTACCTGTTTCATCGAATTGAATTGTTGCCAGTCGGCTTCTTCTTCCGGACGGTTCAGGGCCGACATGGCTTCGTATGTGAACCAGAGTGAGGCAGCAGAAAGCAACGGTTTATCCGTTAGCCGCTTGTCTGCTGGAGACAGGATAGGAGCTTCCTCCTCTTTTACAGGATAAGGGGTTAGCGGATGAATGTCGGCTGGATTATACCGGCCGTTATATTTACGGTAATGGGAGAGTACGCGCGACATGGATGCATACATGCCAGACATATCCCATAGGGTTCCTTCCGCTCCTCCTAAAATAAGGGCTGCCCCGTAATGGTCTTCCGAGAAACGTAAAGTGGTCATCCCATAGGACTTGAGCAGGGACATAAAGCGGCCGGTATTATATTCGGACAACATCCTGACAAGCGGTACGTTTAGTGAACGTGCGATAGCCTGATGGGCAGGAACCGCACCGTAAAAGGTCTTGTTGTAATTCTGGGGGGTAAATCCGTTTATGTTTAACGGAACATCGGATACCAATGTGTTCGGAAGTATTTGCCCGCTTTGCAACATGGCTGCGTAAAGAAATGGTTTCAGGATACTGCCTGTGCTCCGTGGAGAAGTGATGATGTCGACATGGTTACTCTTACGGGCATCCGCTTTGAAAGTCGCGTTCCCGGCATAGGCAAGCACTTCTCCCGTTTCCACATCGGCGATGATTGCCGCTATATTATGGATATGGTTGGAACTGTATTCAAGGGCGTAACGGTTTACAATGTCTTGTGTCTGCCGTTGTAACATTTGCCGTACAGAAGTGGATATGCGGGTTCCGGGTGCCTGGGCTGCCAGGCGCTCCAGTAAATGAGGGGCATCATTCGGTAGGGGGACAGGGGCTTCGGGAAGGGGTTCCATACAGGCCAGTTCGTATTCCGTTTCATCCAGAATACCTCTTTGCTTTAAAGATGCAAGCAGTTTATCTCGTTTGGCTTTCAGTTGCTTCCTGTTTCGTCCCGGATGAATAAGGGCGGGAGAGTTGGGAAGAACTGCAAGCGTTGCGCTTTCCGCCCATGAAAGGTCTGCGGCACTGCGCCCGAAATATCTCCACGAGGCTGTTTCAATACCTATGACATTCCCTCCGAACGGGGCATGGGATGCATACAGGTTTAATATTTCTTTTTTACTGTAAACACTTTCCAGATAAAGCGCCCAGCAGATTTCAATGCCTTTCTCATAGAAGGTGCGTTCCCGGTTCCCTCTGGCGATACGGGCAAGTTGCATCGTAATGGTACTTCCGCCGCTGATAACTTTCCCAGCCTTGGCATTTAACCGGAATGCCCGTGATATGGCTGCTATATCGACTCCCGGATGCCAGTAGAAGCGTTTATCTTCATAAGTAAGCAGGCAGTCTATAAATTTTTCCGGTAATGAATCCGTTGCAGGAAAACGCCATTGTCCGTCCGGAGCGATACGCGCTCCCAGCAGGTTTCCTTCTGACGAATAAAGTAATGTGGAATAAGGTGCCCGGAATAACTTTTGAGGCACCCATATGTACATGCATCCCCATAAAATCAATATGGATAGAAGAAAAGCTATCAGGGTTTTCTTCCTTCTTGAGGTTAATTTTATAGATATTCTAAGGTGATGCATATTTTTTAAAAAGATCAGAATGGCGGAAATATGATTTCTGCTTTTTGTAATGCATTAGTTGCCATAGGTAATCTTCTTATTTGGTTTATACAAAGATAGTATTTTCCTTTGTATCATTTGTAAAAAATGTAAAATTAAATACTTATATTCGTGGGCTAACTGTTTTAAAAGTATAGTAACCGTAAATTAATGGATTCTATGAAGAAGTATTTGTATTTGTTGTGCTCATTTTACCTGATATCATTGTTTACCGGATGTAATTCCAGCAGTGGAGGGGATGAAGAATTAATGTTCAATCCTTATGTGGAAGCCTTCACTTCCGGGAAAATTTCAAGATATACTCCTGTCTACCTTATTTTTAACCAGGAAATTCCGGCTGAAAAGATAAAAGAAACGGACTTGGACAAGCTTATCAGGATTAAACCTGAATTGCCTGGTAAATTTTCTTTTGAGAATAACCGTACCATAAAGTTCAAACCGACGAAGGCACTTGACCGGAATACCACTTATAAAGTAAGTGCAGACCTTTCCAAGTGGTTTGATGTGGAAGGAAAGGAAAAGGAGTTTTCATTCAGTTTTTCTACATTGCCTTTATTAGTACGGGGTAATTTGTATGCAATGGATGTCAATAAGAAGAATGAAAACGGATATGATGTTGTCTGTTCTCTTTTTACCTCTGACAAGGAAACACCGGAAACCGTAGAATCATTAATTCGTTTTTCAGAAAAAGCCGATGCAACCTGGGAGCATAGCCAGGATGGTAAGAAGCATCAGGTAACTTTACAAAATATACAGGCGGGAGCGGATGGCGCCCGTCCTTTTGCCGTATCTATAGCACAAAATAAGCAGCGTGTGCCCGAAGGAGAACTTTTTTCGGTAGATATTCCCGGTATGAATGATTTCAGTGTATATGACATACAATATGTAGCGGAACCGGAACGTTTTGTTGAGGTTACTTTTACCAAGCTGCTGGATGCGGCACAGGATATGGAGGGGCTTGCCTACATTAGCGGGAATAAGTCCGGATCTGTAAATGTAAACGGGAATAAGCTCCGGTTGTATCCGGATGCCCAACGTACCGGAGCCATGAACATCCATTTGTCTAAAAATATACGTAGTAAAAGCGGGCTGGTATTGAAAGATAATGTGGTAAAACAAATAGAGGTAAATAAGGATTTACCGGCTGTCCGTTTTACGGGGGAAGGGGTGATAATACCTCAGTCCACTCAGTTACTCGTCCCATTCCAGGCTGTGTATTTGCGGGGTGTGGTAGTCCGTGTTATCAAAATATTGGAACAGAATATCGGTCAGTTTTTGCAGACAAACGATTTGGACGGACAAAGTGATCTGATGCGTGTAGGGCGTTTGGTTGCCCGGAAAACGATTTTCCTGGATGACGATGCTACACAGGATTTATCGAAATGGAATACTTATGCCATCGATTTAAAACAGTTGATAGACCTCGAACCGGGGGCTATTTACCGTGTGGAACTTTCTTCCGATAAAGACTTGTCGGCTTATCCTTGTGAGGGACAGGAAAAACCTTCCAAAGAACAAATACTGGCAGAAGATGAAATTAAGTTCCGTGAAGAGAGTAGCCGTTTCGATGAGGGGGGCTATTTTTATAATAGCGGCCTGGATTGGTCGGATTATAACTATATGGAACGGAATGATCCTTGCTCCAATAGCTACTATTTCAATATTTCAACGGGAAAGAATGTGCTGGCAACGAATCTGGGATTGATGGCTATGTCCGGGGAAGATAACGAAATGACAGTTCTGGTACATAATCTGTTGAATACGGAACCGGAAAGGAATGTAAGGGTGGTAGCTTATAACTATCAGAACCAACAGTTAGGTTCCGGGTTGACAAACGATAAAGGGCAGGTAACATTACCTTTGAAAAACGGAAAACCTTTTTACGTGATTGCCTCCCGTGGCGTAGAGCGTTCTTATCTGCGGGTAGATGGAGGCTCGGCTCTTTCACTCAGCTCTTTTGATGTTTCGGGTGAAGTCGTACAGAAAGGTATCAAAGGGTTTATTTATGGCGACCGTGGCGTATGGCGGCCGGGAGATACGCTTCATCTCAGTTTTATGCTGAATGACCGTTCAGGCAAGTTGCCGGCGAATCATCCGGTGGTAATGGAACTGTATAATCCGTTGAATCAGCTTTATCTGCGTAAAACACAAACGCAGAGCGAACTGGGATTATATACCTTTGATATGCCTACGGAACCGGATGCTCCGACAGGTGCATGGAATGTAAATGTAAACGTGGGCGGAGTAAGTTTCAGCAAACGCCTGCGTATCGAAACAATTAAACCGAACCGTCTGAAAATAAATCTGTCCATGCCGGAGAAGGTGCTGCTTCGTGGTGAACCTCTGGATGCCGATTTGCATGTGGCTTGGTTACAGGGGGCTGTGGCACGTAACCTGAAATATGATATTCAAGGTACATTTATCTCTGCAACCACAACATTCGACGGGTTTAAGAATTTCTGTTTTGATGACCCTTCCAAAGTTTTTAATACGGAAGAAAGTAAACTGATTTCCGGAACGACAAACGAAATAGGAGATGCAACGGTAAAGGCACGGTTTGAGGTAGGTTCATCGGCGCCGGGCATGTTGCTGGCAAATTTTGTTACCCGTGTATTCGAAGAATCCGGCGATTTCAGTATCGATGCCAGCCGGATGTTGTATTCTCCTTATAAGCGATATGCAGGTATTCATTCTCCCCAAGTAGGGAAGAAGCAGTTAAATACGGATAAGGCGTATTCGTATGAAGTAGCTTCCGTAGATTATAAGGGACAACCTGTTGCCAATACGGAAATCGAGGTAAAAGTCTATAAAATATACTGGTATTGGTGGTGGAGTTCGGATAACAGTATGTTGGCAAACTACGTTTCAGACTCTTATAATAAACCCATTAAGGAATTTACAGTCCGTACCGGAGAAAACGGTTTGACTACATTCCCGCTGATGTTCGATGCAGACGATTGGGGTTCTTACTTTATTTCCGTAAAAGATAAGGGCACGAATCACTCTTCCGGTATTGTGAGTTATTTTGACTGGCCGGATAGCGAAGGACGCCGTGATGCCAATGGCTCTTCTTCTGCAAATATGTTGATGTTTAAAACGGACAAGGATAATTATGCTCCGGGCGAAAACATTGTCGTTACTTTCCCGTCGACAAAGGGAAGCCGGGCTATTATAAGTATAGAGAACGGAACCCGTCTGCTTTCTTTGAATGAATATAACTGCAATGACCAGGAAACGACTGTGAAGATAAAAGCGACTCCGGACATGCAGCCGAATGCCTATGTTTACATTACTTTATTGCAACCGCATGGGATGACGAAGAACGACCTTCCAATCCGTATGTATGGGGTGGTGCCGTTTACCGTAACATCTCCGGAAAGCCGTCTTACCCCGGTTATCCGGATGGCGGATGAGATTAAGCCGGAAAGCAAGTATGAGGTGACCGTTTCCGAAAAAAACGGAAAAGAGATGGCTTATACGCTTGCTATCGTAGATGAAGGTTTGTTGGATTTAACCCGCTTCCAGACTCCTGACCCCTGGAAAGCGTTCAATGCCCGTGAAGCATTAGGGGTTAGTACATGGGACTTATATAATTATGTATTGGGTGCTTATGGCGGACGTATAGAACAAATGTTCAGCATCGGTGGCGATGAGGCATTGAACAGAGGGCCGAAAGCGATAGTGAACCGTTTCAAGCCGGTTGTGCAGTTCGATGGTCCGTTCCTTTTGAAAAAAGGAGAAAAGAAACGCCATTCTTATCAGATGCCGAACTATAATGGCAGGGTGAGGGTAATGGTTGTTGCAGGAAATGGCAGCGCTTACGGAGATGCTGATAAGTCCGTGTTTGTCCGTAAACCGGTCATGTTGCTGGGTACTTTGCCACGCGTAATTGGTATCGGTGAAGAAATGGTGGTGCCAGCTACTGTATTTGCGACAGAAGAAGGAATAGGAGATGTACAGGTTTCTATTGCCTGCTCTTCTAATATGGAAGTGGTAGGAAGTGCGAACCAGGAATTGAATTTCCAAACCAAAGGGGATAAAGAAGCCTTGTTCCGTATTCGCGTAAAAGATAAACCCGGTGCAGGAAAGGTTACGATTACTGCTACGGGAAAAGGGGAAAAGTCCGTATATGAAACAGATATCGAAATTCGTAGTGTGAGTCGCCCGCAAGTGAAGGTTATGCCGGTAACGCTGGAACCGGGCAAATCCTGGAAAGAAACGGTCAGAATGCCGGGGCTGGACGGTACAAATTCTCTGACTTTGGAAATGTCGGATGTGGAACCGATTAATCTATCGACCCGTCTGTCCTATTTGTTGGGATATCCGCATGGTTGTGTGGAACAGATCACATCCAAAGGTTTCCCGCAACTTTATCTGAAAGAGTTTGCCGCATTGACGAAAGAACAGGAACTGTCTACGGAAGATGCTGTGAAGGAAGTGATACGCCGCCTTCGTTCTTATCAAACTGTAGATGGTGCTTTTTCTTATTGGCCGGGAGGTACGAGCAGCAATGCCTGGGGAACCGTGTATGCTACTCATTTCTTATTATCGGCGGAAGCGAAAGGATATTTAATCCCGGATGCTATGAAACGGAATGTATTGAATAATTTACGCCGGGTGGCCCGCGACTGGAAACCTGTTCAGTCGTATTACTCCCGTTCGGAGGAAATGACGCAGGCTTACCGTCTGTTTGTTCTGGCAAAGGCCGGTTCTCCGGAAGTAGGAGCGATGAACCGTCTGAAAGAAACCAAGTCGTTAGCTCCGATGAGCCGCTGGTTGCTGGCCGCCGGTTATGCGTTAGTCGGACGTCCTGATGTGTCAAATGCATTAATAGAGAAGACTACGGCTTTGAAGACGGATTATTCCGGATATGACGAAACCTTTGGTAGCAATACCCGCGATCAGGCTATCCGCTTAATAACACTTTGTCTGTTAAATAATGGCAAGGAGGCGGCTATTCTGGCAAATGATTTGTCTAAAGCTCTTTCCTCAGATGATTGGATGAGTACCCAGACAACTGCTTTTGCATTGGTTGGGCTTTCCGATTATGTGCATAAATATAAGGTAGCAGGAGATATGGATTTCTCGTATACTTGTGGCAATAAGTCGGAAAAGATAACCACAGCTAAAAACGTATGGACGGGGAATTTACTTTCCAAAGCGGCTTCATCCGCATCTCTTGAAATAAAGAATACAGGTAAATCGACTTTGTTCGCCCGTGTTATTACCGAAGGTATTCCGGCACAAGGTGAAGAAAAGGCTTATTCCAATGGATTATCGTTGGCCGTTAGCTATATGGACCAGTCCGGTCGTCCGGTAGATGTAGCGGACTTGCCCCAGGGAACGAATTTTATGGCTGTTATAACAGTTATGAATCCATCTCCGCGAACTTATGAGAATCTGGCTCTTACGGAAATCTTCCCGGCTGGTTGGGAAATTTTGAATACCCGCTTCCTGAATGAAGGAGCGACAGATACCAAGGCTGTAGGCGTAAGTTATCAGGATATCCGGGATGACAGGGTGTATAGTTACATCGACCGTCTGCCGGCAGGTAAGCAGGTAACCGTAAAGATTAATCTTTGTGCGGTATATCCGGGTCGTTTCTATCTGCCTCCGGTTTATTGTGAAGCTATGTACGACCATTTGGTACGGGCAAATACCGAAGGGAAAAATGTGGAAGTGAAGTAGAATCCGGGAACATCTCAGGCACATAAGTTTTGTGTCTAAAATTTGTACAGCAGTGTCTAATTTTTAGACACTGCTTGTTGTATGATATATTTTTATCTGGTTTATTTTTAGTCTGTTAAGTGTATTGGCACACTATTTGAATTAAGAAAGGTATAGCTTTGTTTTTCAAAGGTTGGAATTAGTTGTATGTTTCTTGAAACAGATAAAATATATGAAAACAATCATTCGTAATTTCCTAAGTGTGCTGAGGCGGTTCAAAATGGCGACGCTGTTGAATATCGCAGGATTGTCGGTTGCATTTGCCGCTTTTACCATTATTCTGGTTCAGATTAACTTTGAGCGGAATTTTGACCGTTGTTACTCGACTTCCGAAAGAATATACCGGATGGATTTGGTTGAACCGGGTACTTTCTCGACTATTTTGCCACGTGCTTTTATTGAGGCTGCCATCCAGTCGTCGCCACATATCGAAGCGGGGACACTTATCAATCCTTTTATAGCGCCTGTCTATTTCTCTGTAACGGAGAATGGAGAGAAACGGGGATTCAGGGAGACCATACAGACTTGTCACCCGGATTTTACGAAAGTGTTCGATATTCCTATAGTTGAGGGTGATGCGAACTGTTTGCATGAACCGGACAAAGTGATTATTCCACAGAGTCTGGCTCATAAATTGTTTGGTAACCAGCCGGCTGTCGGTAAGTCGATACATGCCGAAGAAGATATCTGGTCGAAGGAGAGAACGGATTTGACAGTCTGTGCCGTTTACCGTGATTTTCCGGGAAACACTCAGTTACGTAATATTATCTACTCAGCCATAGACCATGAGTTTGCTCTTACTAACTTTGGAGCAAGCAATTATTACTGCTTCCTCTTACTGGATGATGCCTCATCCGCACAGAGTGTAACCGATAATTTTAATCAACATTTTGATTTTTCAAAAATAGATCGTCCCAATCAGAAAATAAAACTGGTTCCGCTGACCGATATCTATTATTTGAATGAAGACCATGATGGCAATATTTTCCGGAGTGGCGACTCTGAAGTAGCAATGCTTCTATTGTGGATTGCCATTCTGATTATTGTAGTTGCCGCTATCAACTTTATGAATTTCAGTACGGCACTGACCCCTTTGCGTATAAAGAGTATCAATACCCAAAAAGTATTGGGTAGTTCGGATAGCGTGCTTCGTGGGTCTCTGCTTGTGGAGGCTGTTATTATATGTATGTTGAGCTGGTTGATTAGTCTTTTTATTGTATGGGCACTCAATCAAACCGCTTCTTTGCCATTTATCGAAGCAGATTTGAGTCTTTCCGGTAATCTTCCCGTTCTTTTGCTTTCGGCTGTAATAGCTCTGTTTACCGGGGTCATAGCAGGAGTTTATCCGGCTTATTACATAACTTCTTTTCCTCCGGCATTGGTTTTGAAAGGTAGTTTCGGGCTATCGACATCGGGGCGTAAATTGCGTACAACATTAATAGGTATCCAATTTGTCGTTTCCATCATGCTGATTATCAGTGCCTGTTTTATGCGTTTACAAAATAATTACATGAGAGGTTTCTCATTAGGGTTTGATAAAGACCAGATTGCCATAGTAGATATAGGCGGACAGTTGTATGATGAACATCATGAAACGTATGTGAATCGCTTAAAAGATTATCCCGGTATTGAAGATGTAGCATTCTCAATGCAAAAACTTGGTTCCAGGGATGGTTATAGTACCAATGGTAGTAAGTATAAGGAAAAACAATTCCAATATTTTCAGTTAGTCGTTTCTGATAATTTCTTATCGACAATGGGAATACCTGTTACCGAAGGACGAAATTTCCAACATTCGGACGCGCAGTCGGAAGACATGTTCTATATCTTTAATGAAACAGCTCGTAAAAGCATGGATATGGATGCCGGCGATTTGTTTGGCGGTTGGGGCGACCGTGTGGGACGTATTGTCGGTTTTACAGGAAATGTAAAATTTACTTCTCTCCGTCAGGGTGAGAATAATATAGGATTCATGGTGACGAAAGGTTATAGTTTATCTGTTTCTTATATTCGCCTGAAAGCTGGCACCGATGTGCAGGCAGCCGTAGAGCATATCCGTGAAACGGTGGCTTCCATAGATCCGTCTTTTCCATTTAACATCGAATTTTACGATACACTGTTTAATAACTTATACCATCGTGAAGAGAATCTGCGCAGCATGATAACCATGTTTAGCCTGTTGGCTATAATCATCTCTTTGGTAGGCGTATTTGGCTTGGTAGTATTTGAAACGCAATATCGCCAGAAAGAAATCGGTATCAGGAAAGTGCATGGTGCTACGGTGGGAGAAATTTTGGTAATGTTTAATAAAGCTTATATCCGGATTGTTGCGATCTGTTTTGTGTTGGCAGCCCCGGTAGCCTGGTATGGCGTAAAAGTTTGGTTGGAAAGTTTTGCCTATAAGACGCCGATGTACTGGTGGGTGTTTGTACTTGCATTTGTAATTGTGTCTGCTATTACAATAGCTACTGTGACTTTCCAGAACTGGAAGGCCGCAAATGCAAACCCTGTAGATAGTATAAAGACAGAATAGAGACTCAACGAAATAGAATCCCTGGGATTTAAAAGGGGAACTTGGATACTATGTATGATGAATATGTCATACATAGTATTTTTTTTGCGGATAACCGGACCGTGTGATTAGACTTCAATTGAATTATAACGTTTGTGGAATATTGGGGGAGAAATATACCATAGTTTTTACAGAACTATTTCGATTATATAGATATGTTAATCCAGAGTAACCATCTCTACAAATAAAGGTTAATAACAACTCTGATTTTTAATATCGGACACAAAAATAAATAAAATATTTTAATCAAGGGTGTGAAAAGTAAAAAAAATCAACAAAATTTTAATAGAGGACCTTGTGAAATATTTAATTTCTGCATTCTAATTTACCTTATAAATGCTACCGGAACCGATGAATGGTATTTCTCTTTTTGCACAAACCCGACATATGTTTTTGATTATTAGTAGTATAGCCCTGTTGATTTCTGAATAATAGGAAAAAGGATTAGGTTCTGTAAAGACTGAGGCTATTTCTAATTGCCTGTTTGTTAGTGTTTTTTAATGCAGATTAAATGTAATGAATACTTTTTCACGAAGAAAGATAAACTTAAATATACAGGACGGCACTTAGCTGTCATATTTGGATGTGTGAATTTAATTCTTGCCGGATATGATAAAGGAGATAAATAAAATTATAATGTCTAATTAAAAAGGGAAAGCCTATGATATATGGTGATAGATGAAATTTTGTGATGAAAAAGATTCAAGCCTGTAGGCTGAATCCTACTACTTAGAAAACTCTTATTATTAACTTTTATATGATAATACATGAAAATGCAACAAAAAAAGATTGGTGACATTCCTTTGAAATGGAATAGTCCTATGTCTCGCGTGGCCCATGTTACTTGTGGGTTACTAATCTGTTTGTCAACAGGTACTTTTGCAGCAAATGAGAATGCAAAATTGTTAACTGAAAATCGAATTGAAAGTGTTTCTCCGGACCAGGTAGGGAAAACGATTACTGTTACTGTTTCTGATGCAATGGGCCCGGTGATCGGGGCGAACGTTGTAGTGAAAGGAACAACAAACGGAAACATTTCCGATATGAACGGAAAAGTTGTTTTGAAGGATGTTCCAAACAATGCAACCCTTGTTATTTCATACATCGGCTATGTTACTCAGGAAGTAAAAGCAGGTAATCAGAAGTCTATTCATGTAACAATGGCGGAAGATACCCAGGCGTTAAGTGAAGTTGTTGTGGTCGGGTACGGTACATTGGATAAAAAACAGGTGACAAGTGCTGTTACTTCATTATCTGCCGACGACTTGACAGTCGGTGTAAGTGGTTCGGATATTTCTACCGCTTTGCAAGGTAAAATCGGCGGCTTGGTTATGATAAACAATGGCGACCCGAATGCTTCGACAACCTTCCAGTTACGTGGTATGACTTCCGTAAAAGCCGGAAAATCCCCTCTTATCGTAATCGACGGTTTCCCCGGAGGCGATATCCGTTCTTTGAACCAAAGTGATATTAAATCCATAGATGTGTTGAAAGATGCTTCTGCCGGAGCAATCTACGGTACACGTGCCGCCTCGGGTGTAATATTGATTACAACGAAGAATGGTGCGAATACAGATGGCAAGGTGAAAATGACCTATAATGCCGAGTTGCGTAAACGCCAGGCGTTCGGTAAACCGAAAATGCTATCTGCAGCCGAATATGTAGAGCACAATGTGGGTATCGATTATGGTGACGATGTAGACTGGTGGGACGAACTTTTGCAAAAAGACAATTTTTCACAGAAACATAACCTCACTCTGGAAGCCGGTACGGAAAAAGCACAGATTTATACCTCTCTGTTTTATGAAGACAACGATGGTATCTCCATCAATAACTCCCGTAAGGACTTCGGAGGACGTGTTAATTCAAATTTCAAACTGTTCGACGATTGGTTGGAAATACGTGCAAATGTAGATTATCGCCAAGCCGACCGAAATAATAACTTCCCGAACTTCCAGCAAGCTCTGCGTAACAATCCGACGCGCTCTCCGTATGATCCCGAAAGTGAAACGGGGCTGAATGTATGGACAAACGAATCACTCGATTATAACGTTGTAGCGGACGCCCGTCTGAGTACGTATGAAGGATTGGATAAATGGTTCAAACCGGAAGCAACGATTAAGTTGAACATTAAAGCTGTTCCGGGCTTGTCTGTACAACAGGTAGTCGGTTATGAGAACCGCCAGTGGGAATATCATTATTTCCGTTCTAAAAATCATCGTGACGAAATTAATAATTCCCGGAAAGGATATGCTAAGCTGGAGTTCAGCAAGACCGAATTCCTGACTTCAGAAGGCTTTGCTACTTATATCAAAGAATTTAAAGGCGGACATAACCTGAACGTAGTAGGTGGTTATTCTTATTTTGAAAAGAACAATGAGAATTTCTATGCTGAAAATTATAACTTCCCGGTAGACGGTGTTAAGTATTGGGATATAGGTGCAGGAACCTACCTGAGTGATGGTAAAGCCGGAATGGGCTCAGGCAAAGGTATTACCGAACGTCTGTTCTCCTTGTTTGCCCGTGCGAACTATTCTTATCAGGATAAATATATGTTGATGGCCTCTATCCGTCATGAAGGGTCTTCAAAGTTTGCAGTAGATAACCGTTGGGCTAATTTCTGGGCACTATCTGCAGGTTGGCGTATCTCGAATGAAGACTTTATGAAAGACATCAAGTGGATTGATGACCTGAAAGTCCGCTTCGGTTATGGTGTAACCGGTAATAATGATTTCGGCGCCGACTATACCGCCAACACATTATCATCCGACCAGGACTGGATGCTTCCGAACGGCCAATGGGCGAAGAGTTATGGTAAATCCAAGAATCTGAACCTGCAATTGGGTTGGGAAGAAAAGAAAGAGTGGGACTTGGGTATCGATTATGCATTCCTCGATAACCGTCTGTATGGTAAGTTCGACTATTATCGTCGTAAGATTGATAATATGCTTTATGAAATTAAAGTGCCTCAGCCTCCGTATCCACAGGGAAGTATGTGGAAGAATATCGGAAGCATGGAAAGTAAAGGTTGGGAATTTGAAGTTGGCGGCGATATCATTCGTTCAAAAGATTTCACATGGAGTACAAACCTGAACCTGAGCCATAACACGGCAAAAATCCTGACGATGTCCGGTGATAATACCTATTTAAGTGCAGCAGGTTTCCCGTCTCCGGGTAGCCCGGGTGACGCTCACCGCCTTGAAGCCGGCACGACGATCGGTAGTTTCTATATCTACCAGTTCGCCGGTTTCGATGACAAAGGTAACTTCTTATTATATAATAAAGACGGAGAAGTTATTCCGGCAAGTGATAAGGTAGAGCAGGACAGACGCTATATCGGCAATTATATGCCAAAAGTTATTCTGGGTTGGAACCATACCCTTGTTTACAAGAACTGGGATTTAGGTATTAACCTGCGTAGTTGGTTGGATTTCGATGTTTACAATACTGTAGATATGTATTTCGGCATTCAGGGGATAGACAACTGTAATGTATTGAAAGAAGCATACGGTAAATTCGACCATATCCGCGGAGAAAAACAACAATGCGACTACTATCTGCAAGACGGTTCTTTCCTGAAAATCGATGCAATTACATTAGGTTATACGCTTCCTTTGAGAAAGTATACGAAATATGTAAACCAACTGCGCGTTTATGGTACGGTGCACAACGTTGCAACTATCACAGGCTATACAGGTATCAATCCGGAAGTGAATGTATCCGGATGGGATGGTGGTATCGACTGGTTTACGGGTCTTTATCCTCAGGTTCGTACCTATACGTTAGGTATTCAGGTTAGTTTCTAATTGGTTGGACATAAAAGTAAATAGCTAAAAATGAAAAAAGATATATTAAACTATATAGCTTCCGGTATTCTGTTATTGACTGCCGCTACGTCGTGCAGCGTAGAGCCTACCTATTATTCGCAGGTCGTGCCGGAAACTTTCTATGCATCGCAGGAAAATGTATGGCAACGTTTTAACCGCCCGTTCACTCACTGGCGTTGGTATGTGGCACAAGATGGCGCCCGTTGGATACTACAAGAGCTGGGGACTGATGAGTTTTGCCAGCCGACCCGCGGTAGCGACTGGTATAATGGCGGTGTTTATCAGAAATTCCACCATCATGAGTATACGGAAGATATGACGGCTATCGAGACAGGCTGGACAAACTATGGTATGGGAGTTGCCTTGGCATGGGATGCATTGGAGGATCTGGAGAAAGTAGATTTCAAGGCTTTAGGATTTGAAGACGGCGTCCGCGAATCCATGTTGAACCAGCAAAAGGCATTGGTTGCCTCTTTCTATCTGGATGGACTGGATTTCTTTGGCGGGGTTCCTTTGTATACGACTACACAGACAGATGCAAAAGGACGTGCCACGGCACAGGAAACATTTAATTTCATCGACTCTCTGCTGACAGAGGCAATACCTAATCTTCCTTTGAAAACGGAACTTGGAGGTTTTGAAAACGGAAGTATTAATCGTGCCGCCGGAGCCGCATTGAAAGCACGTTTGTATTTCAATGCCAAATCTTATATCGGTAAGGAAATGTTTACGGAAACGGCTACTATCTGTCAGGATATTCTGGATGGTAAATACGGTTCTTATAAATTGGATCCGGACTGGACAAACATCTTCGGTTTCTCTAATGAGACTTCTACGGAATTAATATGGTCTGTACCGAGCCAGAATGCTAAACTGGAGACTGATGGTATGTTATGGAAGCAGATGGTTCCTTATAATTTCAAGAACTATTTGGGAGGATTGAAAGATTCCGGTTCGGATAACGGTTACTGTCTGACTCCAAGCCGCGACCCGGAAGGTAACCTTTATAATTTCAATATAGGTAATCCGTATGAATCTTTCCATGATAAAGACCTTCGCAAACAATTGTATGTTTACGAAGGAAATGGAAAATACCGTGGCATGTTCATTGTGGGTGAATTGAAAAACCCGTTAAATCCAGAATGGGTCTGTACCGGCGACCGTGAATATAAAGACCAGGTAATCTTCGAACGCGACCAGATTGCTTATTTTGCCAAAGTGGGTAAGGAATATGCAAGTGTAAAAGATTTGCCCTCCACAATTGCTACTGCAGAAGAAAGTTCAGGCGTACGTGTAACCAAACGTAGCCCGCGTCCGAACCAGGATGACTATAAACGCATGTTCGACCCGGACGTTCCTATCATCCGTATAGCCGAAATTTATTACATGCTGGCTGAATGCAAAATGCGTGCAGGAGACAAACCGGGTGCGGCAGACCTGATTAACGAGGTTCGTAAACGTTATTTTGAAGGTGGTGCAGACCCGGACCCTGTAACAGCAGCCAATCTGGATAAATACCGTATGCTGAAAGAGTGGATGGTCGAATTTCTGGGAGAAGGCCGCCGCCGTACGGATTTGATTCGTTGGGATGCCTATGTTACGGAAAACTGGTGGGATCATAAGGCTACAAACAATCAGAATTTAAACTTATTCCCTATTCACTATACGATTATCGGTGCTAATAACCTGATAGAACAGAACCCGGGTTATGGAGGCAAGAAATAACATGTTTCAAGTTGTGTTTTAATATATATTAAGAGAGAGAGGAAACACTATAATCAGTAGTTTCCTCTCTTGTTTTGTCTTATTCATATAATAAAGAGTAAAAAACTTATGAAATGGAAAGCACTTGCCTTTTGGCTTCTCGTTTTTGCGGGATTATTTTTCTTTTTCCGGTCGTTCAATATCTTTTTTTACCAGCAACAGGAAGAGATGCAACTGTTTATTCCGGAGTGGTTTTTTATTCGGGACCTGTTGTTTATACCGGGAGGCTTTTGTTCCGTATCGGGACAGATGCTGGTACAATACTATCCGGATCTCTTTATTGCCATATCGGTCAATAGTTTATTGATTAGTTCGACAGGCGTCCTTTGCTATTTACTTCTACAAACGATAGCACGGCGGGAATACAACCTTTTGCTTGCCCTTGTACCCGTAGCAGCCTTGATGAAAGTACATATGAACCTTAATTATGTGCCCGACGGGACTATCGGGATTTTACTGATGCTGCTGTTACTGTTTCTTTTTACTGTTCTGCGCAGGAAACAGGTCTGGCTCATATACAGCCTGGCAAGCACATTCGTTATTTATATACTGGCAGGACAGATGGCCGCACTTTATGGTATTGCTTTAGCTGCTCTTAGCTTTTTTCAACGGAAGGAAAAATGGCCGTATGCATTTTTTGCATTATTCACCGGGTTGGGACTTTCATTTCTTTCTACACGCTTGTCCTTATCCATCCCTCTGACAGATGGAATTTATTCGATACGATACCAGGAAAAACAAATGCTGCCGGAGTCTTTTATCTATTTTGTATGGATTCGCTATACCCTGCTTCTGGTTATTTTATATCTCATAACCTATTCTTTAGATAAAATAATGGGAGGGAAGCGGCTGAATAAGATTGCCATAACCGGCAGTACCGCTATACTGGTAAGCTTGTTTATTTGTTTTTTCTGCCTGCCGGATAGACAAGATATGCAAAACCGCCTGATTTATGAACTCTCTTATTGGGAACGCCATCAGAAATGGGACAACCTTATACAAATGCACAAAGGAAAGAAAATCCCGAACCCGATTAGCCAAAACTATCTGAATATGGCATTGGCGGCAAAAGGGGAATTGGGTGACAAATTATTCCATTTCGACCAACAAGGGCCTCAAAGCCTGATAGCCCCCTGGGACGGTTCTTATTATATGGGCGCAATGCTTAGCGACATACATTATATGATAGGGGATATCAGTACCGCCGAAAGCTACGCGATGGAGGGCCTGACACTGGCTAAACGTACATGCAGCCCGCGCATGTTGAAACGTTTGATACAAACAAACCTGATACGGGGAGAGTATGCCATAGCCCGGAAATATATCAATCTGCTTGAGCGGACACCCTATTACCATACATGGGCGGAGAAATATAAGATATACCTTTGCAACCCGGAAAAAATAGCTCAGGATAAAGAATTAGGAACCAAAAAACTACCTTCTATAGCTGATGATAACCTGTTATGCCTGGTCGGAATGGATAGCCTTTGGGAAAGACATTTGTCGGAACCAGCCGTCAACCGTATAGCATTGGATTATCTTGGATGTTCTTATTTGTTGGCAAAAGAAATGAATGCATTTAAGGCATTACTTCTACGGATTGCAGATAAAGCGGAGTGGCAGCCCCTTCCCATCCATTTTCAGGAAGCGGCATTGGTATTGTCTGTCGAGGATGCCTCTGTTTTGGAGAAGATAAAAGTCCGACCGGAGATAATCCGCCGTTGCCGCCAGTTTCAGGCGGACATTAAACAAGCAAGGAACAATCCGGACGGCTTAGGGTTGCTTTACCGTCAATATGGGGATACGTTCTGGTTTTATTATTATTGTAAACAACTGAATTAAGCATATGAATCGATTATACATATTATTGGCATGCCTGTTTTATTTATGCGGATGCAGTGAAGGCATTCCGGAGTCACAGCCAAAGGATACGTTACCGGAAATATTCCCTGATTATTGTAATGTAACGGTTCCCTGTAATATTGCACCGTTAAATTTTAAACTGAATACGCCCTCGGAATCCATACTTGTTATCTCGAATGGAGAACAACAGGTACGTGTTGATTCCGAACAAGGCGCTTTTCAGATTCCATCCGGGAAATGGCATCGTTTATTGGAAACCTCGGCAGGCGAGACCCTTCAGTTTCTTGTCTATGCAGAGGAAGGCGGTCAATGGATGCAGTATAAACCTTTTTCCGTACATATAGCCAAAGAACCTATAGATTCCTATCTGGTATATCGCCGTATAGCCCCGGGATACCGGATGTGGGGAGAAATGGGTATCTACCAGCGTAATCTGGAGAACTTTAAGGAAGAGGCATTGCTCAGCAATAACCTGACAAACAATAATTGTATGAACTGCCATTCGTTTTGTATGCAGAACCCGGGCCGGATGTTGTTCCACCAGCGTATGATACACAATGGTACCTATATGATTATCGACGGTGAGATAGAAAAGTTGAATACGAAGACCGAACAGACTATCTCCGCCCTGGTCTATCCTTCATGGCATCCTTCCGGCAAATATGTAGCGTTCTCCACAAATGATACAAAACAGGATTTCCACCTTTCGGACCCGAATAAAATAGAGGTATTCGATAACAAATCGGATGTCGTAGTATATGACGTGGAAAAGCATGAAATCATTACATCTCCGAAACTCTTCTCAGAAGAGAATTTTGAAACTTTCCCAACCTTTTCGCCCGATGGCAAGCGGCTCTATTTCTGTTCAGCCAAGGCGAAGCAAATGCCCGAATCTTACAAAGACATCCGTTATAATCTGCTCAGCATTTCATTCGACCCGGAAACCCGTGTATTCGGACGTCAGGTAGATACCTTATATAATGCGGAGAAGGAGGGACGCAGTGTTAAATTTCCACGCGTATCTCCGGATGGACGTTATTTGCTATATACGATTTCCAGTTACGGAAACTTCTCTGTCTGGCATAAAGACGCCGATTTGCGGATGCTGGAGCTAAATACGCTCCAAACCGACTCTCTTCCCGGAGTAAACAGCAAGGATGTGGATAGTTACCATTCATGGAGCAGCAATAGCCGATGGTTTGTATTTAGCAGCCGCCGTGGCGACGGGCTGTATACCCGGCCGTATATTTGTTATATAAACGAGGAAGGAGTTGCAGGCAAACCGTTTTTATTACCTCAGCAAGATGCCGATTATTATGATTTATCTCTTTTCTCCTTCAACATCCCGGAATTAGTTAAGGGTAAAGTAAAGATAGATACTTATAAACTAACGCAAATCAGCAAATATGGTTCGGGCACGGATATTTCTTTTATGAAATAATCCTTTTGTCAAAACCTCCCTTAGTTTACAAAATGTCAAAATACCCCATTCCTGCGTCATCTGTATGGATACATGCCCGGAATGGTTTGTAAATACGCTACTCTCACGAGGTTAAGTTTTGTCTGTTTGTTGCAAAAAATAATGTAAGGCTTACTAATTGATTCGGATACAAAAGTTAATTTGTTAGGCACGGATTTCGCGGATTTCACAGATTAAATACATGTTATACTTTTATTAATCCGTGTTTTCCGTGTAATCCGTGCCTAATCATACTGTTGAGTTTGGTGGAATATGGTAATCAATTTGATATCTGTATTAAGTTCGGTTTACCGACCATTCCAGAGCCGTGTCCCTGCTCAGTAACATCAAAAAACGAAACATATATGCTTTGAAATCGAAACATATATGTTTTAAAGTTAAAATATAGGTGTTTTGCCGCGCAGATTATTGCTTTTTTATGTGCAGATAGTTGGAATTAGTACCGCTACTAATTGGAATTACCCTTAGGGAATATGGAAATAGGTTCCGGATAAGGTAGAAAAAGCTCACTTTTAGTCTATAAAAGGGCCCGGTTTTCCCTGGAATGCCTTCAGTATATAAAGTATAAGTCAGGATAAAAGGCTTTATTCTGACTTATTGTTTTTTATTTGGACGGAAAGCTGTCTTATTGAAAATGGAAGCGGAGAGGGTTTCTCCCGGAGGAATTTACGATTCGTGAAGCTTTTTGTAGTTATCGATTGCTTTCTTTACGGAGCCGGCTACAAGCAGGAGGTTATGGGCTTGCTCGTAGGAGACTCCCAGTTCGTCTACAATCATGCGGGTTCCGCGGTCTATCAACTTCTTGTTCGTAAGCTGCATGTTTACCATTTTGTTCCCTTTTACCCGTCCCAGCTTTATCATTGCTGTGGTAGATATCATATTAAGTATCATCTTCTGCCCGGTGCCGGACTTCATCCGGGAGCTTCCGGTAACGAATTCCGGGCCTACAATCATTTCGATGGGAATATCAGCTTCCGCCGCCATTGGCGAATCCGGGTTACTGGTGATGCAAGCTGTCAGGATACCGTTTCTACGCGCTTCCTTTAAAGCCCCAATCACATACGGGGTGGTTCCGGAGGCGGCAATGCCGATTACGGTATCTTTTTCATTGATGTTGTGTTGCTGTAGTTCCTGCCATCCGCGTTGCTGGTCGTCTTCCGCGTTTTCGACGGCAGAACGGAGTGCCGTGTCGCCTCCGGCAATCAGCCCGATGATGTAAGTAGGAGGGATTCCGAATGTAGGGGGAATCTCCGAGGCGTCCAATACCCCTAATCTGCCGCTGGTACCCGCTCCCATATAGAAAATACGCCCGCCTTGTTGCATCTTGGGAACAATCAGCTCGACCAGCTTCTCTATTTGTGGGATGGTCTTTTGTACAGCCAGGGCAACCTTTTGGTCTTCCGTATTGATATCATCCAGAAGTTCGCGGACGGACTTCTTTTCCAAATCGTTATATAAAGAAGGTTCTTCTGATATTTTAATGAATGGCATAATCGTTCGGTTTAAAGAATTACACAGTTTCAGTTTGCAATGAATGGTAGGATATGAGCCCTTCCATAGGACTTTGGATAATCTTACCGATACGGATGCCTGTATTCCCGGCAGCTTCGGATAATATATCTTTGTAGTGGTATGCAATGGAACCGGCAAAACTCACAGCGTAATTATGGCAATCGTATCCCAGTACATTCCGTGTGATAAAGTCTGTAAAGCTGCTGAGTACAAGCTGGTGTATCTTGGGTTCGTCTATATGCTCCGCAAGGAACGGGGAAAGGCTTGCCAGGAAACGGTTCGGGAATGGTTGGCGGTATACCCGTTCGATAATGTCTCCGGGAGTAAGGTTATATTGTTTCAGGAACTTGTCTTTCAGCTCCTGCCCCATCATCCCTTTCAACAAGTCGCCTACCAGGCGTTTGCCTAATACGGCGCCGCTTCCTTCGTCCCCGAGGATGAATCCTAAGGGGGAGACATTGTCTACAATGTTTTTGCCATCATAAAAGCAAGCATTGGAGCCGGTACCCAGGATACAGGCAATGCCGGCCTTTCGCCCGCATACACTGCGGGCGGCGGCTAAAAGGTCGGTGTTGACTTCCACACGGGTTACGTTTGTATGCTGTATGATGACATTACGGACCACTTCAACCTTATCGACAGTACATCCGGCTCCGTAAAAGTAAATGGCTTCCAATGCGCTATTTCCCAGTTGGGGCAACAAGACTTCGGAAATCTCTTTTCCGATTTCTTCTTCCGACTGGAAATATGGATTCATACCTTTTGTCTTTATCGAACGAGTTAATTTACCCTGCTGGATTACGCTCCAATCTGTTTTTGTAGAGCCACTATCTGCTATTAATATCATATGTTTAATTTCCTTTCCATTCCAATACCCCTATTTCTCCTCCGGCAGAGGTAAACACTACTTTGTGACGGGACAGGGGGTAGACTGTGTTTATTAAAGAACTTCCTATTCTGTGCTTCCACAGGACTTTGCCTGTTTTTGAATCGAGTGCAAATATAAGTCCGTTTTTTGTACTTCCAAACACTGCATTTCCTTTCTCTTCAATCATGGAGGGGGCAAACTCATAGCCAAAGCCTGCATTTGATGCCCATAACAGGACAGGCTGGTTTCCTTGGGTTGAAAAACAAACGATGGTATCATTCATCGTTTTTGCATAAACCCGCTGTTTGTCAACAGAAAGGCCGATAGTTTCGCGCACTTTGGCTTCGTGGGTACGCCAGATGGTTTCTCCGGTTTGCAGGTCGATGGCTGTCATTGCACGCTGAGGGTCTACAATGAATACTTTTTCTCCTACGGCAACAGGCCATACGGCGGCAGGGGAGAAGTGCATGCGGGTTAATCCGCCTGTCCATTTCCAAAGGTTTTTGCCATTGGTTTTATCTAAGGCGTATAAAGTATTGTCCCATGCGCCGAATACAACTTTATCGGATGTTACCAGCGGACGTGTTTCCACATAGCCTTTAACTCCGGTATAGGCCCAGATAACTTTTCCTGTTTTTATATCGATGGCACGGAAGGTATGGTCGCTGGTTCCGATATAGGCAATTCCTTTTTCAATGGTTACGGCGCCGAGAACCGGTTCGGTAGCTGCTGCTATCCATTTTTCTTTACCGCTTGCAGCATCCAGGGCATATATGTTTTTGTCGGCGGAACCAAAGACAATGATACCGTTTTCAACAGCAGGAGTCCCGATGATGCGGTTGCCTGTTTGGTAAGACCATTTTTTCTTTCCGTCTTTTACGTTATAGCAGGTCAGTACGCCTAATCCGTCTCCCACATAAAGATTGTTTTTATAAACAACGGGAGAGGCATAGATACCGGCTCCGGTTTGGAGTATCCAGTCCTCTTTCACTTGGCTGTATTCCTGATTGACGGAGAAGTCCGGGCGTTTGTCTATTAGCTTGTCTTCTTCATAATATTTAGCTTGCATAGACAAGGATGCCCATTTCTTCTTTTCTTCCCCGATTCTTTGTTCGTAGACGAAAAGGGAGTCGGGAGTGATTTCAAAAATAGAATATCCTCCGACATTATCGCTTGCCCGTAAATTGCTGCGGCTTAAGATGCCCGGTATTCCATCATATGAAAGAAAACGGTTGCTGTGGTAATGTCCTCCCAATACAACGCGAATGTTATAAGGACGGACGGCATCTGTCAAGTCATACCAATTGTCTACATCTCCTTCCTGTAGCGGAAAGTGGGTGACCAGTATGACGGGCTTTTCTTTTCCTGCATTCTTTAACTCGCCTTTAAGCCATGTGATGTCCTGAGGCGACACATGCCCGTCTGCCATGCGGAGTAAAGGACCGGTGTTGAAGCCGAGAAACAGGATGCCGTCGTGTTCGAATTTAAACCGTTCGCTACCGAATAGGTGTTCGAAGTAAGTGGCTCCGGATTCACTCCATTTGGTATCGTGGTTGCCGGGGATGATATAATATTTGACGGTAAGCCGGTCCAGGATGGATTTAGCCTTTTCCAGGGATTCACGGTCCCCTTCTTCCGTAATATCTCCAGCTACAAGTACGAAATCGATTCCCGGGGTGTTGTTGATTTGATTTACAGAATTTTGCAAATCTTCTGCCGACGTTGTTTTCGGTGTAATATGCACATCCGTTAACAAGGCGAAACGGAATTCTGCTGCCTGAAGCTGGCAAAGCAGAAAACAAAGAAATAACAGGATGGACGATTTTTTCATGGTGATAAATGATTAATTATTTGATACTGATTGTCTTTCCGGTAAACCTATACTGAGGATACTCAACCCGATAAATGTAAATAAAGCATTGAATATAAGTAGTTCGTAGCTAAAAGAGTATCCGTTGAACCATGCCTCCGAGTTTTTATGCAGGATAAAACAGAGCAGGGGAGAGATAAGGGCGACTAACGGGATATATTTATCGCGTACATTTCTTTTGGTAAATACTCCGAAGGCGAACATGCCGAGTATCGGGCCATACGTATAACTCGCCAGAATGTACACGGCATCGATTACACTTGTATTATTCAAGAGATTAAAGATGATAATGACAAGTCCCATGATGATAGCCATTCCGACATGTACCCGTTTGCGGATGCGGGTAATCTGGTTTTCCGTTTTCTTCTCTATCTCTAATATGTCTACTGTAAAAGAGGTGGTCAACGCGGTAAGTGCGGAGCCAGCCGTTGCATAAGCCGATGAGATAAGGCCGATGATAAACAGGATGCCTACAAATACCGGGAAATAATCTCCGGTTGCAATCATAGGGAAAAGCTCGTCGCTCTTTACCGGGTTTTGAATGCCGTGCCGGGCGGTAAACATGAACAGCAGTACGCCAAGCATCAGGAATAAGGCAATGACGAAGAATTGAAGGATACCACTGGTTATCATGTTTTTCTGTGAGTCCCTGAAGTTCTTGCAACTTAAATTCCGCTGCATCATATCCTGGTCCAAGCCGGTCATGGCAATAACGGTGAAGACGCCTCCCAGGAACTGTTTCCAGAAATATTGCTTTTCATTCACATTATCGAAAAAGAAGGTGTGGGATAAATCACTTTTAAAGATGGCGGTGCACATGGCTCCGAAATCGAGTTGCAAATCGGAAGCGATAAAATAGATACATAGTCCGACCGAAACAACCAGGCAGAATGTTTTTAAGGAATCTGTCCATATCAACGATTTTACCCCGCTCCGGAATGTATAAAGCCATACCAGCGCTACAGTAAATAATACATTCATACTAAAAGGTATATGAAAAGGTCCGAACACCAGCAATTGCAGAGTCAGGCATACCAGAAACAGGCGGACAGAAGCTCCCAGCATTTTAGATATAAAGAAGAACCATGCGCCTGTTTTATGGGAAAATGTTCCGAACCGGTTTTCAAGGTATCCGTAAATGGAGACTAAATTCATCCGGTAGAATAAAGGGATAAGAACGAATGCGATGATAATCTGCCCGACTACAAATCCCAGTACCATTTGTAGATAAGCAAAACTGTTTACTCCAACCATTCCGGGAACAGATACAAACGTAACTCCGGATATGCTGGAGCCAATCATTGCGAAGGCTACAATATACCAGGGCGATTTCCGGTTTCCGACAAAAAAACCTTGATTGTCGGATTTTCTTCCTGCAATGTATGATACAAGGAATAGTATCAAGAAGTATAATACAATTGTTATAAGTACAGAAATAGGGCTCATAGGTATGCTGATTTAAGTTAGAGAAATTAGGAAAAGCGGATACTCGATGTTTGTTTTAGCAAAGATAGTTTTAATTTTGTATTAAGAACTTATATTTTATTATTTTATGAAATGTAATTATTAATTTAAAATTTATATTCTTCTTTCTATCTCCATATTGTTGTTGGCGGTATTCGCTAAATTCCTAAAAACCTTCTATATTTGCATAAAAAATAGTCGGGTTATGAAACTTATAGCAGAAACTGGTTCAACAAGGACGGAATGGGCTTTAGTAGAAGGCGCACACTTGATACATCGTGTTTTTACGGAAGGTATTAATCCGTTTTTCCAGAACAGGCGTGAGATAAGCAGAAGTATTAGATTGGGATTGCCGGAACTGTTTTTTAAGAAGAAACTCGACCATGTGTATTTCTATGGGGCCGGATGTACACCTAATGAGAAGAAGAGTATATTGGAAGCCTCTTTGGTTGCGCAGTTCAAAACACCAGTACAGGTGGAAAGCGATTTGCTGGCAGCCGCCCGGGGATTGTTTAAGAATGAAGCCGGTATTGCCTGTATTCTTGGAACCGGTTCTAATTCATGCTTTTATGATGGGGAGAAGATTGTGAAGAATGTAACTGCTGCCGGATATATATTAGGAGATGAGGGTAGCGGTTCTGCTTTAGGTAAATTGTTTTTATCGGATGTAATGAAGGGGTTGGCTCCTAAATATTTGATGGATGAGTTTTATGAAAAGCTGATGATTACTCCCAGTGATGTTATGGAGTCCGTTTATAACCGTCCGTTCCCTAATCGTTTTCTTGCTGTGATTTCCTATTTTCTTGCGGACTATATGGATGATGAATATGTTTATAATCTTCTGGTCCAAAACCTGCGGAGTTTCTTCTCCAGAAATGTCTGCCAATATGACTACCGGGATTATCCATTACGTTTTGTCGGTTCTGTTGCACATAGCTATTCCAAGGTTCTGAAAGAAATAGCCCTTGAATACTATGCGAATCTGGATATGATTAGAGAAACTCCTATGGATGGCTTAATAGAATACCATGCTATAAATAACATAGGTTAACAAATAATGGTATGCTTTATATCTTATAATCCGCTTTAAAAGCAGATTGTAGCTCTGTCTTTTGTTGTTAATATATAATCTATAATATTAAATTAGTAACTATAAAACGTAATAAATCTAAATACATGTTTGTGATATGAAAAAATAATTTCATATTTGTAAAAGAAACGAGTGTTGATATATATTTGCTAAAATATAGTTTCGTTGATTATTAGTTTTCAGAAAAGGAGATTTCGGGAACCAAGTCCATAGAGAACTCAAGTTTATTATCCATCGTTTTTTGTTATTTTTATTTATATCGTATCTTAAATCCTAACATATTTAATAGGAAAAAGACCAATTTGCCTGGCTCATATTCCAAAGTAGAGACTAAAAACGAGTAAAAACATTCTTTTTACATCGAAAAGAACAATACTTGAATTAGTTCTCTATGAACTTGTTCAATCCATGCTAAACTCTTTAAATAG
>UQLN01000058.1 GCA_900541965.1 uncultured Parabacteroides sp.
GATAAATATTTGATGCGTCGTAACTGTCCTCGTTAAAAGTCACAAGGTCTTTATCCGCACGGGTGATATACATGCCGTCCGGGTCCGTCTTGTAACGTCTACCTTGATATTCCAACTCCTGTCCTTTAGGTAAAAGCAAGGTAGGGCTATTGTATTTAGTCCTATCAATGTTTCGTTCACCGCCTTGGACATACAACAAAGTCACCGGAGACTTATCACCCTGATTGGTCCTGCCGACACCGGATTTAAAGCCCTTCCCACGGCCGTAACTGAGCGGTATCGGACTATCTTTGAACTTCTCAACTTTGCAAAAATGGACAGTCTTTCCTTCAAATTCAAACTCTGTATTGAACTCATCACAAAAGCGATTAAGGACAGACATACAATCCTCATGAGAGAAAGACAACAGCTTTTCTGTCGCTTCAATACAGGTTCCAATCTTCCAACCGGAGTCGTGCAAATTCAAGTTGTCAATCAGTAGCTGCATGAAGGTTTTAGGGGTTGCAGTCAATGAGAATTTCAGCTTGTGAGGCTTCTCTGAAAGTAGCTTGTACTTTGTCCTATACAGTAACTCCCACCAACCCCAGAACTCAACAGAATATTCTATGTTACGTGAATAATGCTTTGTCAGGTTCTCCGGTTTAGCAAGGATATAACGCTGTCCCTGATAGTCAATATAACTGTGTAAGGGTATTTCTACATGTTCAGTCAGGGAGAAATAAAGATAAACCTTATCCCCCTGTTTAATTGCACGATACCGGTAGCTGCTATCGTCTACCTGTATGTCGAGTATTTGTTTGCCTGTTTTATCGTAGATTATCATTTGAGTTCAATTTATCTGTTATGCAAATCTTGTTCCTTCCAATGAGCCACCTCTTGAAACTTCATTTTTGCATCTTGCACGTTCGGATTGAGAAATATCCTTGATACTATTTGCAGTAGCTCCTGTTGTTAGGAGCTCAGATATATTTGTGCCACCTGTCCCTGTTGTGGTTATAGTTTCAATCCTACCCGGAACACAATGTAAGCACATTGGAGTTGTAGGAGAATATATTCTACTGCACTTTGGACATTCCCAACCTTGATTGATTAATTTTTCCATTTCAAAGTTTAATTAAGAATTAAAATAACTAATAAAATCAGGCACAGCTGGATATAAATTTTCTATAGGTATTGTAATGTCTATATATTGAGATGGTAAATCCAGCCAGCTTTGACGGAATGTGTCTCTCTGTTCTCTTTGCTCGGCAGATTCATTTATGTCCCCTCGCAATACTGCTTTATCATATAAATCAAGTGCCTTTAAATATATTTTACGAATATTTCTTGCTTTCGTCTTTTCGGATTCGTAAGAAATAATATTTTCATGAATCAGTTGTTCCCTTGTTTTTTCTACAACCTTGTTTCCCTTTATTACTTGGGCTAACGGGTCAAAAAGAACTATTTTACCATCTATGAAAGCTTCTCCCGGTGTGAGTTCTATCAACCCGTTTTGATATTGTTCCTCACGTGTAGCCTCCCGAACGTATTCTACATCATCCGTTTTTACATAAGTAATATAATGAGGTAAGTCTTCCCCAATAAACTCGATAGCTTTATTATCAAACATCTTTTGATAATCTTCAATTCGTTGTTCACAAGCTGCAAAAACAAGGGAAACTCCTTTTTTTGCATGTTCTCTGTCTAAATAAATGTACTTTTCCATATCTATTTTAATTAATTATGATTGTCTTTCCCACACATGAACCTTAATATAAGGAGGCAATATGCTAAATGCATTTCCTGAACCAGTATTGGAGCATGAACTGGAAGCAGAATGAGAGTGATCTCCTCCACTATTAACTGTCACGGCTGATGTATTTGTATAAGGAGCTGCACTACCAGTATTAGAACCATCATTAGCACTACTCATTCCCACCGAAGCCATATTTGCTCCTTGTCTCATTGCATAATTCTCACTCCAGTCACTCGTAAGAGCTTGTGCTGCAACATAACTAGCAGAACCTAAATTATGAGAAGTTCCTGCAGAAGTACCATTAGATGAAAATATATGATGATAATGGGGATATACTGTATGACTATGTGATACAGTTGAGTGAGAGTGTGCATTAGTACTATGAGAGTGATTACCTCCAGAAGATATAGATGTTGATACGCTGTGATTATGAGCTGGCAAATTTGCAGTAGACAAAGCCACTTCCGTTGCTCCTCCAGTACCACCAACAGCCTCACTCCCAGATGTCCCATATAAAAATCTACCTTCTAATTTTTTCCAAGTTGTTCCAGGCCAAGTTGTAGCTGGATTTGCAGAACTTTTAGTAATAAATATATCACCGACACCATAAGGACAAAGAGCGCTACTCTCATTAGCCCAAACAGCATTACCATCTGCTGACCATTTAAGAATTTGTCCAGAAGAACCTCCAGCTGGGATGTGTTTATTCCCAGGAGTTACAGGATGCGTATAAACCGTATCCTGAGCAGGAATGCCTAAACCTGTGATATCAGCTTTTACCACTTTGATTGCAGATGCAACATGCCCTTGATTGTTTGTTGTAATTTTATACAGCCCAGAGGCGTATGCTGTTGCAGAAGGATGTGTATAATTATTCGCATTTGTAGCTATTCCAGACAGCTTCGTTTTTTCTGCTGTCGTATAGTCATTCGTAGAAAGTCCTTTACCTGAAACTTTATCTACTTTTTTATCTAAAGCAGCAGAAATACCATCTGCAGCTTTATTGGCTTTATCCGCTGCGTCATTTGCATTCTTTGTTGCAGCTTCGGCATTTTGCTTTATAGTTGCAAACTCTGTAACACGGGTAGTTTCTGCACCCACCCTTTCCGTCTCGGCTGTTACGCGAGTCTTTTCTGCATTCACACGCCCCGCTTCTGCCGTAACCCTACCCTTTTCAGCATTTACACGGGAAGTTTCAGCAGTTACACGGGAAGATTCTGCCGTAACTCGTTTACCTTCTTCTGTTACTCGTGTAGACTCTGCATTTACCCTTTCTGTTTCTGCTGTTACACGTTTTTTCTCGGCTTCAACACGTCCTGTTTCTGCCGTTTTGCGGGCATTCTCATGACTAACGCGGGTGTTTTCTGCTGACACTCGATTATTCTCAGCAGTCACACGGGAACTTTCAGCAGTCACGCGTTTTCCTTCCTCAGTAACGCGAGCAGACTCAGCATTCACACGTCCTGTCTCAGAAGCAACCCGTTTACCCTCTTCCGTTACGCGACTCTTTTCAGCTTCAACACGCCCCGTTTCTGCCGTTTTGCGAGCATTCTCCTGACTAACGCGGGTATTTTCTGCTGACACTCGATTGTTCTCGGCAGTCACACGGGAACTTTCGGCAGTCACGCGTTTCCCTTCCGCAGTAACACGAGCAGACTCAGCATTCACACGTCCTGTCTCGGCATTTTTTCTTGCAGTTTCAGCGGTACCTCTTGCAGTCTCTGCTGTTTGCCGAGATTGTTCAGACGCTTTGCGTTGGCCTTCGGCAGTTTCACGCTCTTCTTCATTTTCTTCAACTGTCGCTTCTAAACCCCGCAAGTCCTTTATTGCTTGCAACATATCAAGGTAAGTAGCATAGATATAGCCAAGCCCATACTTAACGCTCTTTTTGGCTCCGTTTAATATCCGGTAACCTATCGTAAAAAAGCCGGTCAAATCCTTAGCTTCTTCCAGTTCTGATATTTTTCTTCTTTTAATCGGCATATCTTTATTCCTTTAAGTCTATATAATATTCTCCGTCCTCTGTCACTATTAATTCGTCGTCCTCTGTAGCAAGAAGGAAATCCTGTTCATTCACCCTACAAACTGTAAAGACAAGGGTTAAATTAAATTCAACGATAACCCGACCGGTCAGGCTTGCGATATTAAAGCCAGAGCATTTCTTGTAGTAGCAGGGATATTCTTCATAACTCCAATCGCAAAACAATGTCCGTTCACCGGGTTGGATAAGCGAATGAAAGAATGCGTCGTAACACTTCCAGAAACGTTCTATAGAATCAGCTATCATTACGCATTTGAGGGTTACATCCTTGCTTTGAAAGACTAAATGTTCAGCGTCGTACAAACGACCATCCGATGTTGAAAAAGTCTTCGTAAGATTTTGCTTTACGGTAGGTGACTTAAGTATCTCGTCCAAGCCTTCTTCTACTACCACGCCATAGCGGTCTAACTGTATTCCATCTATTTCATACATTGACTTCGGAATAAGAACACCGTTCCCATCAGGTGTAATGCTTGCCGGGCGGACAGGCAGGTCTTCAGAAAACTTTAGCGTTAATGAAGTCAAGGTATCCCATTCTTCATTTGCCGGATGGGACAACAAACGCAATCGCCATTCACGATTTAATCCCGGTATACTAAATACATGATATCCCGGTTCCGACAACTTATAAATGAAATCATAAGCGGACCGGAAGGGAACAGAAGAAACAAACGTTATCGATACCTCTTTGTATTTTAATGTCGGGGCTTCAAGGTCCACCTCTACACCGTCCTCTTCCGGCCAGTCGTTTTTCTCCGGATCGGATAGGTCTGGAAAAGACAGTAGGTCATTATACCCGCCCTCAGTAATCCATATCCCATACTGGACGTAAGTATCAATACCATCTATGTAAAGTCTTCCTTTCATAAAATCGCTACCGTATTGTCTTTTTCGATTTCTACTTCACAGTTACCGATATTTACAAGCAGGATAACGGCATAGTTACTCGCTTTTATCTTAGCTTTTGCACCGTGCATAAGAATCACCTTGTGAACCTTTGTATTGTCGTTTACTGTGATTACAGCATGAGTATTGCCTATAATTCCTATATTTCCGGGATTAGACTTTTCTATCTTTCCGGCATCAACATATACACCATGAGGCTTTACATTCTCTGCCATACCGCGGAACATCTCAATACTGGGGTAATTTCTTTCCTGACAAAATTCACGCCCCTGCGGAGAAAAGAACAACCATACAAGGCTTTTCCAATCCGTTACACCATTTGACTTACTGCAAGCACCAAGCGCCAGTGCTGATTTCATTATATCGTTTACTGTTTCCATCATTGCTTTTTTAAAATCAATCCCGAATCTTTAATATCTTGTACCGTACGTGCTGCCTTAGAAGTATTGACTTCAATCTTATCAGAGACATCAACTATCTTTTCTGAGAGTTCAGCAATCCTGTTTGTATTATCTGATACCTTGCTGGATAGCTCACGGATAGCTCTTACATCTTCCCAACCTTTTACCTGAAGTTCCCGGATAAAAGACATCTGCTCTCTGATACCGGTTACTTCTACCAAGGTCTTATCTAAAAATATAAGCTGGGAAGACAATTTCCCATTAAGCGCATCAACAGAATCCTGAGATGCTGTCGCTTCCAATCCTTTTGCTGTCGCTTCGCGGGTGGTGGCAGCCGTGGCATCCTTAAACAGGTCATCATACATTTTCATCGCCTCCATGAAACGGTTTCCGGCTGAATTGGCTGCATCTTCAAATTGCTTTTTTTCGGCATCAGTCAAAACTCCATCCTCCATATTTTTTCCAAGCTGGGTAACAGCATTTTCAAGGGCTTTCCCTAATATCTGTTTTTTTAGAGCCTCTTTTACTGCATTGGCAAGGACTTTCTTTGTCGTTTCACCCATTGCCTTAGCCCCATCTTCACCCTGTGCATAGGCTTCGACAAGGGCATCAGCGAAATTGTCGATTGCGGACTGGATATCAGTACCGGCAAGCATCTCAATCTGCTTTTTCTTTGTATCTTCGATTTGATTACCAAGCTCCTCGTATTTATCTTTATACTCTTGTACTTTGTCATCATCTGTATGCTTCTTTTCCTGTTCTTCCCGCATCTGTTGAAGGACAAGTTGTTGCTGTTTTTTTAGGTTCTCCACTTGTCCATCCATAAGGTTATAAACCTCGTTGGAATAAGTGTTCTCTATAGCTCGTCCTAAACGGTCATAGGCACGGCTTAGATTGTCCACCTCTTTCTGTAATTCCTTTATCTTCCTTTCATGTTTCCGGTCATTGTTGAAGATGTTAAACACAGAAGTAAGGACCCCGATAGAACCCTGTATAATACCAACTGGATTGGCAGAAGCAATACTGGTAGCCAATTGGCTTGCCGCTCCCATGAGATTAGATATATCTCCTAATAGTTCCTGTGTTGCTTCATCACCGGCAAGCCCCATTTCAGTAAGACCACCAACAACGGAATCGAAACCACCCTTAACGATATCAATAGAGGCGGCGGTGTCCCGGAACATATCTTTCAGGGTATCTTTCTTTGTGGCATCATTCTCGGCAGCCTTATATTCTTTCAAATGCTTTGATAAGGACTCAAATGGATTCTTTGCCCTGATTTGTTCGTCAACCTCTTTTAAACTATTAGTTACAGCCTGAGCATCAACGGGGTTCAGCTTTAAATCTTTAGCTTTCTTCTTGATTGTACTGCTCAGTTTCTCCAATTCTGCAACGGTCAAGTTATCAAGGTTCCCGAATAACTGTTGCCATTCGGTACTTTCTTGCAGCATTTGTCCATTCAAAGTGGACAGGGCTTTTTGCTTGCCCTCTTGCAGTTTAGCAACCAGATAAGCGTCTTTAGCTTCCACCGCCGCATTGATATCGGTATCCCATTTTTCGCGCAGGTCTTTTTCCTGCTGTTTGTAGTCATTCAGGTCATCGAGCATGGAACGGTAAGTTTCTTTCTGCTCTGCCTTATCAATATTAGATGTGTATGACTTGTGTTCATTTTTAGTCATACCACCTGTCCGCAATTGTTCGTTAGCCCATTTGCGTTCTTGGTTGTATCGCTCCTTAATGGCTGATAATTTGCGTTGCTCTTCGTTCAGGAAAACATCCGTGAGGACTTTTGTGCGCTGTTTGTATTCTTCAGCGTATTCTTTCTCTATTTTGGCGATATCCGTTTTTTCCTTTGCATTAGCAGCATCTTCCCTACTGTCAAATGTCTTGATTACGGTAGGATCTTCTTTACCTTTCGTTTCTTTTATCTTTTTCTGGTATTCTTCCTTTTCTTTTTGGATAGCTGCAATCGTTTCCCGTGTTTCCTGCTGGGCAAGGGCAATACGTTTTGCCCGGCCATCTTCCATAGCGGAGATACGAGAGGCTTGGAGCTTTAGTTCACTGTCAAGAATGGCACGGGCTAGTTCTATTTGAGTTTGTTTCAATTTATCACTTTCCTTACCCGATATGCCTGTCAAAGCTTCCAACTTGCTTTTTACCTCCTTGACCTTATCTTCAGCCGCCTTTATTTCGCTGTTTTTTGCGGTAGAATCTTGAGCGCGGAGTTTTTTTAATTTGACTTCTGCATCTGATAGCTCTTTGGTAAGAGCTATTTTTCGCTGAAGAACTGTTTCTCCTTTTTCATTATCATTATTCAAATCCTCTGCAGCTTTCCTTGCCGCTGCCTCATCCTTCAATCCCTGAATTACTATATCCTTTGCCTTCTCATATTCTATTTTTAATTGCTCATTTCTTGACTTCAAACGGCGCAATTCAAACCACTCTCCTACCGATGTGTTCATTCCGTTCTTACCTTCCAGACTCGCTATACGAGAATCATTAGTTTTCATTTCTGACTCGATAACATTAACATCTGCTCGCTGCTGAGCTTTAATCCTTTCATCAAGTGCTTTCGCTAGTAAATTATTTGCCTGCACCGAATCCATCAAAAGAAAGTTCTGAAGGGATATATTTTCAAGTTCATCCGGATAAAGTTTCCGTAAAGCCTTATATATCTCAATCTTTTCCGTCATTAGTACATTCTCATCCCTTAAGGAAGAAAGCATCCCATCTACATCTTCTTTGGTCTTTTTAGCCCAATCGCTTAAATCTTTAACGCGCTTATTATGTGCTGCTGTAGCCTTCTCTGCCGCTGTAGCTTGCGTAGCATATTTATACACAGCATACCCCAGCGCAGCAACCGCTGCGGCAGCTAAAACATAGGGATTTGTTAAAAATGCTGCTGTATTTTTCAATAGTGCAACCGTTTGAGCCTTAATTGCATTTGTCATTAATTTCGTTGTAGTTACATGCTTAATCGCCGCCAATCGACTAACCACCATCGCCCTCGCATATATATTATGAGCTGCCGCAGAACCCAAAACAGAACCTTTGTATCCGATGAAAGCTCCTGTAACAATAACAATCAAGTCACCTAACGTTTTCATAGCTTCTTTGGCTTCGCCATTTTCAAAAGCCTCATTAAATGCTGTGGCAACCTCAGAAACTTCTTTCAATATTGCTTGTCCCATTGGGCGCAATGCCGCTTGAATATTGTTTGACAAAAGGGTCATCTGCTTGTCTACATCATTCATCATAAGCTTAAATGCAGCTTCTGTTGATCCAGCCGATTCATTCATTGCCTTAAGGTCGGCTGCAGCATCCTGAGCCTTAATGCCTGTCATACCTAATACACCATTCACGGCCTCAATCTCAGGAATCATAGCTCTTAATGCAGATTCACTTCCGTTTGCTTCCTTGGCTACTTTATCCAAAGCATCTTGGAAAGTCATAGTGTTAAATGTCCCATCACCGAGGTACTTTGATACCCCGACAATAGCAGCTCGTATCTGAGTCATAGCCTGCGCCGTCGGAGTACCGGATTTAGTAAGTGTGGCAACAGCAGCTAACACCTGATCCATCTCGACACCGTAGCTGGCTGCAATCGGCGCAACCTGTGCGATAGATTGTCCCAGCTCTCCGAATGTTGTCTTACCCAGGCGAGCAGTCGTGAAAAGTTGATCCGAAACTCTCTCGGCATCCGACGCACTAAGTTTATAGGCATTGATTAGCGTGGTAATAGCATCAGCAGCCGTCGCCGTATCGGTCATACCTCCAATTGCAGATCTAGCTGCCACCTCGAGCACATTCATTCCGTCTGCCCCATCGTGCCCGGCCGAAACAATCTGATACAAAGCCTTTGCTGCTTCCGGAGATTTAACCGGTATTTCCTGAGTAATCGCCATTACCCGGTTCATAAAGTCGGTCATACTGCCTTCTACCTGTGTAGAAATCGTAGCCACTTCCAGCATGTTCTTCTGAAACTCTTTTTCAAAATCATAAGAGCTCTTTGCAGCACTGGCAAAAGCTGTCGCCGCACTAATCCCAATGCCGGAAAAGACATCGAACGATGTAATCTGTCCAGCCATTGCCTTAATTATCCCCATTGCCTCCCGGCGACCAGCGTACAAACCAGAGTTATCTATACCTGTTGCCGTAAATAAAGCTCCATCCCTATTTTTGATTCCCATAACTGTTTATGGTAAAATATAAGTATGTAAAAATAATTCTCACACAAAAACTTCCACATTTGGGAATTATATTATATCTTTGCATCAAAGAGAAACAAACAACAGAAATATGAAAATCATTGATTCAGAAAAGCTAGAAAAGTTCATCCGCAAGCACGCTGATGCTGAAAAATCTATTCAAAAATGGGTAGAAGTTTGCGAGGCTGCTGATTGGAAGAACCACTCTGACTTGAAAAATGATTTTCTTTCCGCCGATTATGTAGGAAACAGCCGATATGTATTTAACATCAAAGGTAATAATTATCGGATTGTAGCTGTTGTTACGTTTTTCGCTGGCCGCATGGTTATCCGCTTTATCGGTACCCATCCGGAATATGACAAAATTGATGTAAAAACTATTTAATAAGGAGGGCGTATGATTATTAAAAACGATGCTCAGTATAGAGAACATAAAGAAGCTATGGAGGTGATTATCGCAAAAGGTACAGAACTTGGCGATATGGAACTTTTGCCACAGTCTGATAAAGATGAATTTATCCGTCTTACCGATGCGATCCATGAATGGGAAGCCGCTTATCATCCACTGCCCGGTAAAGTCTCCTCACTGATAACAGACGAGATAAAAAAGCAGATGGCAGATAAGAAGATCAAACAAAAAGAAGCTGCAAAAATGCTCGGTATATCAGAGTCCAGGGTTAGCGAATTGTTGAACGGTAAACGTGCGCTTAACCTGAACATCGCAAAACGCTTACGTGATTGTTTCGGAATTCCTGCTGATTTCATCCTAGACAATATTTAATACAGAAGCCCTGCTAACTTCACAGTCTGCAGGGCTCCTTATTTACCAAACAAATCAAAATTCATAACTATGACAAATCATTTCTACTACACTGATAATATATATCATAAACTTCTCCTTTTTTGAACACGCTTTTTTTGACCTGTATCAAAGTCTATCATTTCTACCCATTCACCATCTTCTTCTTTTTTTTCAGAGGTATCATTTGTATGGAAATCTTTTGCTCGTCTATTGATTAAATAACCATGTTCCTGGAGCATACCCAATAAAAGAATAAAGCTGCTATCTAATGTCTGAGAATGAGTGTAACCAAAGGATTCATTACAAATAACTAAGAACATGAAACTGCTTTGTGGTCCGTTTTCTTCCATGTCTCGCTGTTTCTTTGAAGGGCTATTATCTCCTCTTCGCTTAGCGGGCTCACAGCTTCCAGCGCTATGATAGTACGAGAAAAAGGGTTACATCCTATCCGATATAAAACAGCATTAAGAAGAATATAGATATCCTCCCAAGTACAATTATCTTTCAGAACCTCACGAAACCATAATGGCATATCACCTTTTCTGTTATGAATACCGAGGCAGATAATCTCGAAAATAATCTCATCATACTTAGCGATCAACTCCGCCACTTGACTTGAGAATTCCTTATCTTTGTTTGCGGCAAGAATTGCCATATCTTCCTTATCAATACAAAGTAAAAGTGGCTTTATTCTGAACCACGTCCGTACAGTAATTGGAGTTATAACAATACTATCCCCTATCGTTTTTCCTTTCGGTAGTGATTCAAGCCTAGTGAATTCGAACGGGATTGTTACCGATTGACCGGAGACAGATTCACTTTCCAATTGGAGTACTCGCTTTACACTCATGTTTTCCTTTAAAATATAAAAGCCCCAGATAGTTCCGAGGCTTTCTCAATAACCTAAACCAAACATCTATTAAGCGACCACGGCTGTAGTTTCCGTACTTGTCACCTCACCATTGAAATAATCCGTTCCTGTGAATTTAACGAAGATGGCATATCCTACATCATCAACAGTAGGGGTATAACCTGCAAAATCAACATTCGGGATCAGTTTCGCTTCTTCTTCCTCCTTCTTTCGAAACCATTGGTATGTACCCGTTGCTCCTTCAGGGGTCACGTTTGCTGTCAATCGTACTCCAACTTTAGGGTCGCCAGTAATGGTAACCTTAGTCACAGCTGTTTTATCAACCTCCTTTACATGACGGGTAAATGCCGTTTTCGGATTTCCACTGGAATCAAATACAGCTTGCTTTGTAACCTTGACTAATAGCAAATCTGTATCCTCCTCCGAAGGAGCTTGGCTCAAACGGGCAGCCACACTACCATTCACAATCACATACTCGGTATACTTACCCTGATATGGCAATGTACACAATTTCAATGACCGGTTTATTGTCGGAATCGAAACCGGTTCATTCCATTTCCCGTCATCATCAATAGTTCCTCCACAGAAGTACTGCATCTCTTCCGATGTCGGAGATGGAATTGCAAACTCTATACTATCAGCATCCCCCTTCTTATTCAAGATGGCCCAAGGCGAATCCATTCCCATTGCCTTGAATTCCTTTATTGTAGCCTCATTGAAATTGAAAACAACTGAGCTGGTATGAATGATTGGGAATCTTTTATAAAAGGTTGCTGGAACTCCATCACCAGAAATACCTAACCCTACATAGGCGATATCCACCGCTAAACTTCTTTCCATATTCTTAATCTTTTTCTGTAATTACTTCAAATCTTATATTCGTACAATCGAAGCCTTCTTTTGCTTCGCCAAGAGGTTCGGACCATACAATCCGAGATTTCCAATACATGCCGAAGGGTGGTTTGATCTTCCGTAACGCAGACTTTATGCTCCGTACAGTTCCTTTCATTAACTGACGGTCAGGCATACCGTTCGCCTGCTTTTTCACAAACACGTTTATATTGACCGGTCCCTTATTGACAACATCCTTTTCACTCAATGCAAGCATCCGTACCGTAATATGGTTTCTTGTTTCCCCATCACTGGAACAATCTTTGTACAAAACAAAGCAGGTACCGGCCGATTCTACCACGTCATAGACAATATCAACTATATCAAACTGATCTGCCATATCAATATCCTTTCTCCGCTAGTTTATCAAACAAAACTTTACTCCGTTTTTTTATCCATTCTTCAGTATGCTCCGTCGCAACAGAGATAACATCCAGGTTGTCGATTGCTTCTACATAAACAGCGTATGGCATAGCGGCTACACCTATCAATACCCAACCTTTCTTATAAAGAGGTATCAGTTCGGAAACCAGCCGTTTCGCTTCACGCATACCTGTCTGCTTATCTGTTCCCGATGTGGATTGTTCGTAATTTTCGGTCAATATATCGCCATCCTTGACGATCACATAACCGATAGAGCTACGAAGATTGCCGGTACGGTCTTCATAGTTGCCTTTCTTACGAGCAATCTTTACAAATTCCTCTCCGGCGCGTTGCAAAAGTCGGTATATCCGCTCTTCCGCCCGATCCACATAATAATCGAACCAACGTTCTACTTCTCTATCGCTCCACATCGGAGTCAAACCACCTTTCCTTGCCATCGCTATACATAAATTACAGAGTGAGTCTGAAACGGCTCCCAACAGATGATATCCACATCGAGAGCGATACTATCAATCCGGATCCGTTTTGCATTTTCTACGGGACATACCTTTGTCGAAAACTCTCCATGCACGATAAACTCTCTCCCATCGACATTCCGCTTCAATTGCTGTCCGCTATTGGATGGAAAGTATTGCCCTGTGACCTCTATTTCCGTCGCTTCTCCGGCAACCCATTCTCCTTTTACCAATTGTCCGGATTGGATTGTTACGACCGCTTTATGTGAATATCGTTTTACCATCTGTTACGCGCCCTTCCTTTTGGAACCTCAATCTTATTACCGATCAGTTCTGCTTTTTCCGGTTCTCCTCCTTCCCGGTATAACCTTTTTGCCGTAGCATCATACCAAGAGCGAGGATATGTTATGGAGAGCTTATTTTCCGTGAAGTCTGGCAGACCACCAACCATGGAATAAAGGTCGGCAGCCACCAGCTTTTGTTTTTGGATATCGATCGTCTTACTATCTTCTGTACCTTCAAAGCCACGTCCCGGTAAAACGACGTTATCCAAAAACTCTTCACAGTCGGCAAGACCGGGATAAGCAAGTATTGTATCTCGAATCGTCTTAGCCATGATTGTTACTCTCCGTTTTCAGTATCCTGAATCGTCTGATCTTCCGGTTCAACGGTTTCACCTAAGAATGTCGCCGGGATATCATCCGTACCCTCAGTATCCTCGGAGGCATTCCAATCCTTACCATCCACTTTCATGATAAACATGGCATCCGGATCATTTACGACAGGAATAGCATTTGCTTCCGCTTTGGTCCATTCCTTGAACGGTTCCAGTTCAGACCATTTGGTTACCAATACCCAATCCTGTTTTACCATGAGGGCTATCTTCTGCAAGGTAGCGGAAGACTCGGCAGCAATAGGCCCATGCTGGATATCGCCAACCTTCAAATCTTCCAGGAAACATACTCGTTTACGCTCCCATGGATTGATCGTCTTGCGGTGATGCGCTCTATCCTCAATACGGACAGCCGGATTCACGGTGACAATCTTCACCGGGATTTCCTGCTCAGCCAGGTATTCGTTGATAAGATTCTTCGTCACCAATATTTTTGAAGACGAATTAACCCATGCTTTCAATGTGTCGAATGTTGATTTCTGCTTCTTCAGCAAAGAGAAATCCGCTACATGCATCACGACATACCGAATTGTTACACCTTCAGCAGAAGCAGCGACAACAGTATCTTCTATATCCTGCAGGCCATTGGCGGTTGTTGCATTACTCCAGTCTACAGAAGATTTACGCTGGTTCTTCTTCGGCATACCACAACCAACAAATTCAGCAGTAACTACACCACCATTATTCTTGGCAGACAAATGGAAGCCAGCTCGGCTCATAAGCTGCATACACCACCATTCAAAGCGAGCACGAACGGAATTATATACAAAATCCTGGTCCTTGAAAGCCAGATTCAATAACGCCAACTGGTCCGCATCACCCTGCGCATCACGTTCCAACTGTTTGTACTCGTTGTAGTCACTTTCGTTCATACCACGCTTAACAGCCGTCTTTGGGATATCACCGGACAGCTTACTGATTACCTCGCGTGTCTTCTGCGGAGCGGAAGCATCAAAAGAGATCACATCGGCCATTACCGGAGCACCCTTCTCACCAGTCAGCGTCTCCCACTTCAACGAAGTCTTTCTTTTCACTCCGAAGAAATTCGGGAAGACAACCGGTTTCACATGACGGGTATTCAATCGAGCCGCCATGTTCTTTTTATTTACCTGTTTAATTAAACTTCTTTCCATATATCTGATTTTAATGGATTACACAAAACGGATAAACGACAATAACGCCTTCAGGTCCTTATCTACCGGGAACGGCATACAGGATTCGTTTACCGTACCTCTTACCAATAATCCGGACTGCTGGTTGGCTACAGTCAAGTCGACTTTATTCATCGTGACAACCAATTCGCCATCATAAGGCAACTTGGCTGCTTTTGCAGCTTGCTTGTCTTTAGCCTGAACCAATACCAGGCCTTTTGCAGCAGCCCCGACCGTCGCTTCCAGCGTGATCGTATCGAATTCCGCACTGCTCTTATCGATAGCAGAAATCTTATCAGACGCTCCAGATAACGCACCACCAATCGTCACGAAGTCACCGACGCCGAAGAGATGGTTCTTAGCCACTTTATACGCTGTCGCATCGGCAGCAGCAGCTTCCGAAACCGTAGCCGTCTTCAATACATGATACAGTCCTGTTTCCGGGTCTTTTACTACAATCACAATCGGCGGAAGCTCATCCAACGCCTTACCATTGAACAAAGCGTTCCGCAAATCTCTACGGTCGATAGTACCTCCACCGATCACATCCTCAATAATTTTTTCAATTCCGGGAGGATACTGGAATTCTCTTTCTCTTCTTCTGTACATAACATTATACTTTACTTGAATTATTCAATACCCAGGTTTACCACACCGGGATTATTCGCATTTTTATCCGTATCTTGGTCCATCAGCTTCGCCCAATCAGCTTCGGAACGCTCCGGAAGATTTACAGAACCGGGAGCATAATCACCACGAGCCACAGCATCATCGATTGCCTTTTGTTGGATTCCGGTATATTCTTCAACCAAAGCCTTGATCTGGTCCTCAATAGAAGTTTCCAATTCCAAGTTCACACGCCCTAACCAGCTATCCGGAAGATTGGCATCTTTCAACTGCTTACGGGCTGTTTCTTTTTTAGCTTCGTTTGCCGAATTGGTAATGGAATCGCCCACCTTCTTAGCCATATCATCAACGCTCTTCTTCATGCTTTCCAGATAAGCTCTTACTTCCGGGCTAAGGTCTTTCAACAACTCTTCCTCCGGTTTCTTATCCTTGTCAGGATCTTCTACTGGTTTACCCTCTTTCAATCCATACTTCGCTTCGTATGCAGCGACAGCGGCGGTCTCAGCCGTATTCTTCGCTTCATTCTCCGCCTCCTGAATCGCTGGAAGGATATTTTCTTTGAACAGGTCCACAAAAGCCTCCATTCCTTCAGCTTTTTCAATCTTGAACGTCTTTTGAATACGTTCCGCATACTTCTCCGGCACGCCTTTTGTCTTACAGGCCGCCTTGATTAAATCTAAAATTGTCATAAGCGTTTTCTGTTTAAAATATAAGAAAGAGCAAGAAAATTCCAGGCATAAAAAAAGCCCACCGGAATTGACCGACAGGCTTGATATAAAAATTCAATTATGGGGGATTTACAAAGTAGGCTTTTTCCTTTTACCATATAATGGTGCTATAGAAAATAACACACCATCCAAGACAATCTGACCTTCTTCCTTTGCCTTGATTTCCGATTTCAACTCTTCTAGCTCCTCTTTAGTCAAGTCATCAAGACTTAACCCATATGCATCCAGTTCCTTTTTTATTTTCTCGTCCATAGTCTTTTTTATATGATGTAACAAATATAATCAATCACGATGTTTTGAGTATTCCCATCCAAACATTTTCGCTAATTTTCTATTTAATTTATGGAAATGAACTATACCAGCACGATCACAGGATAATTCAGTATAATCCATCTTATCCACATATGCATATCCTTCTTCTTTTATCAATTTCTCAACGGACTTATAAGCTTTATGAAAATCATCAGGAGTTATCCCCCAACCTTTTTCAGGTCGTTTTAGAACAAAAGTATAATTAGGGGTCACGGCTCTAATCTCAGATAAGTCCCATTGAACAGCCAGTAATATGTCATCCTCACTAAAAGAGTTCCCTATTCTCCTTATGGATTTCTCAGGATAAGACCAACCGGAAGGATGATTGTGTGTCATCACTGCATTTTTCAACTTTCGACATTCATCGACAGTAAAATTTACATGTCTGGATTTACCATCTTTGTTTAAAACGATTTCTCCATCCTTGCCAAAAGCGACTGCAGTCTCATACGCCTTATTCTTTCGGATCTCTCCTTCTTTTGTGACAATAGACAAGTACAATTGACGTACCTTTTCCATATTGGACTCAGCACGTTTTATCTCACTCTCTATGGATACTGTTACCATATCTTTATATCTACCGTCCTTAGCCAACGTATCCTCGAATCGTTTTGTCTTAATTCCTAACATGTTCGCCCTCTTAATTAAGTCTTCAAAAGAGGGGCCCGGTCTATTTGTCGCAACTGGATTCTCATCCGTAGGCATCCGCTTGATTATCTTACTTTGCGGTATCCTATCTTCCAATAAATAGTCTGCAAACTCTTCATGGTCCATCATTATGGGAGTTGCTATACAAATGCAAAAAGGATGATGTCCAGTAAACTTATACTCCTTTGAGTATCTTCCAGCCAATGCGTCGCAGATCGGACATGGTCCCTTGTGCGAGGGCGAACGCTCCACTTCTATACCTAACACGAAATCCATATTCTTCCACCGTTCATAGTCAGCGGATCGAAACGCTTTGTTCGTCTGTGTCGATGAAAGACGGAGAGCATTCTTGTAAGCAGATCGATACACACCTTGTCCTGGATGGTAATCTTTCATTGGTTGAGACAGTACCAGATTACCGTTCTTATCCCGTACACGATGAAAGCGCTTGTCCGGTCGATGAAGCAATTGCCGGACATCCTGACTAATCAGAGCAGACGGACGACTGGAAGACAGACCGGATGCAAGATAGTATTCCAGATTGTCCTTGGCTCCTTTTGCCAGGTTCCACACACGATCCGATACTGTCAAGCCATATTCATCCTTCTTATTCAGCATGACATTTAACGCTTCTGCATTCCGAGAGAACATCTTATCGCGTAATGTGTCGGAAATAGACAGATCCTTTATGAACCCAGAAACGAGATCGTCAGCCTTTTTGTTTCCACGATTCCAGGACTGAACCATATTATCCGTAATGTTGGCCAATAACCCACTATGCAGGTCAGATAGTAATCTTTCGATAGAGTTCTCTACAGTCCGGTTACCCACCCATACACTCGCTTTGTTATGATTCGACCAGCGAGCTAGCAGCGGTCCCACCTGACGAACAAAATCATCAAAGAGATACTTTACACTCCCTTGCTGCTGTAAGAGCTTCTGAAGATGCTGTTGCTCGTAAAACGTTAGACTTTTCATTCTCCATATCCCATTGTCAGACCAACCATATTATTGCGTTGCGCAGCCGTATCCTCCTCTTTCTCCATCAGCTTCATTTCTTCGTCCAAGTCTTCTGTCAGCGGAGAATGAGCCGTAACTGTACGCTGAGCATTTATCGGCTTACCACCATTGGCAAGAGAAAGTGTTTGTAAAGTTTCGGATAAATCTTCCGGCAAAATAGAACCAAATTCCACATCGATTAGGTTATTAACCAATTGGGAACGATACTTGATATTTGTGATATTGCATATTCCGGCCAGTACAACAGATACACAACGCTGAACAACCGGACCAAATGTTTCCATATTATCACTAGCCTTGATAATAGCGTCCATCAGCATGAATTTACGGGCAACACCTGACAAATTACCGATTCCTTTCAAATTATCGAATGATAGGTCAGGTGTAGATGTTCCAGAGTACTGCTCATTCTTCGTTTCTTCCAACTCTTTGTCTACCGAAGGCTGGGAACCAGTCCACGTCAGATAGTCCGCATCGCCATGATATTCTTTGCCAGAAACTTCGTCGACCTTAATAGGGAAGTTGATGTCTTTCCCGGTTGTTTCCTTTGAAGGCAAGTCTGAATCTCCATACGTTTTCAAGATCGGTTCCGCAAAATAGTCGTTAGTGTCGGCCATACGGGACAAACGCATTTCCCGCGCATCCATAATTCCAGCCACCTCGTCCCATTCGGGTTGGAACACATCTGCATATACAACCGGAATTTTACCGAATAGATTAGGAACCTCTTTTATAACCCAGCCGCCCATTTCATCAATAGCCATAATAATTTTGTCGGCCGTCCAGATAGTACAGCTATTCCGAAGCATACCGTTAGAATAAACCTGATAGCGATGGATAAACGCATCTAAGTCGTCATTATCATCGAAGTGGGGATAAAATTCAGAGAAGGTATTTTCATTACGGGGAACGGAAAGTGTTTTCACTTTGAGTTCAGTGATTAACTTTCCATCCAAACCTTTCGAGGTGTAAGGATAAAACACAAGAGCGGCTTTACTTTCGGAAAGGACTTTTCGGGCAAAAGATTTCAGAACAGATTGCATTTTTAACCGACGTTCCCAGATACGTTTAAATTCTTGAAAACCGTCGTTTTGGTCCGTGGCTGTAATTGTCATTTTTCCACCAAAGAGGAAAGCGGTAGATGTACGGACCTCTTTCTTCGGGAAATTAGTAACAATGCGTGCTACATCAACAATCTTATCTTCTAACCTTAGAGGATTTCCAAATTTATCCTTTAGGGTATCTGAATAAACAGCCAGCCGTTTAGGTTCACGCCATCCTACAGAGGTTTTACGACGACGGCGTTCTCCATGATATTCGTTATAATACTCCCTAACCTCTCGGTTCTCTATAGTATCAACGCATAAAGAACTTACAATCTGTCCGAAATCTTCATTCTCTAAAATCTCACTTATACTTGGCATAATCGTTTTATGCTAAAATATAAAATGATAATATCCATACCAAAGATACTTCATATCTAAAGTATTATGATATATTTGTAAATTATTTCAATTTCATATCACATGAAAACAATACTACTATTTTTAGGAATACTTTTAGCAAACAGTATTTATTCCCAATCATATAAAGATTGGAATTCTTATAAAGTTGAGACATTTTATGCAAAAATAGAACTTGATTATGGTACACTAGACGAGAATGGTAAACGTTTGAAATTTATTTTAGTTCCTACAGATATGGACAAAGGTGTTTATAAAGTTAATATTAAAGAACTTAATAATGATGTTTATCAGATAGAAGATTCTAACCTTTATGTAAAGTTCAGTTCTATTACAGGAATATGTCCTATTCGTGGATGGAATGGAGTTTTAGAAGTTGATTCTTATGCTTGGAACTCCAAATTTTATATAGAACCATAATCTTTTATCTTCCTCTTGCCACCTGCCTAACCCGGTTATTTTTACACAACCCGATAAACTCTACATTCTCGGCAAGGATCGTCATGCCATCCGGCGCATCGTCATGCTTATTGCCTCCTTCCTTTTTATAGCTTGTAAGCGCTTTCATGAATCGATCATAATCAGAACCTTTCTTATACTCTCCTTCAGCTAGGAAATAGCAATGTCTCTTTATCCAACCTGATTTCAGTAAGATACGTGTTTCCTTATTGGCGGTTGTTGGTTTGGCTTGGATGATACATTTTTCATTCTTAGCCTTTACAGCTTTACGGACGTTCAGGGCAAACAGGCGGCCACCATTATTACTCTCGATACGCATATTGTCGCAACGGGTATCAAGGATCAGAGAAACAAGCTTCGGCTCTGTAATCTCGACATTGTCTTTCGTAAACAGGACATCGGTAATAAAATAATTCGTGCCAAAGACCTTTGCAATCGGTGCACAGAAATCATCGTCTCCTTCATCGGCTACATCGGTAGCACCGATAACGCCATCCGGTTGCTTACCTTCGATATCCGCCAGCTTGAATCGGTTGAGCTCTGATTTGGGGAATAACAAACCTACCGCTTCGATTGGCTCCTGCATATACTCAGCACACCAGATCATATCTTCCGTCTCTTCCCGCAGCTCCAGGTAATACTCGGTTGTGTGGACATCTTCACAGAACGATTCGTCGTTTTCGTCCAAGGCAGAGATACGAATAATTTCGTCATACTTCCCCATTTCCTCCATACGACCGAGAACGTCTGTGGCCGACCAACGTGTACCGATATCGATCGAGCAGCAGTTACCTTCAATACGGGAGTCGTGTGTTCCCTGCTTCCAAGACCATACCTTCTCATTGTTTGTATCGGATAGTGCATCCTCCAAACTCTTATACAAGTCGTCGGTCATGGCCAACATAGAAGCACCAAAGCCGATCACCGTACCACCCACACCGGCACCGAAGTAACTAACCTGCCGGGCAGCGTCCAAGCTCCAACCGTGAACATTTTGCTTATCACCACGTAGCTTTACATCTGGAAATACTTCTTTAAAGCGGGACGACCGGACAATATCCCGCGTATCATAGGATAGTTTATTATACAGGGTATCGGAGCAGCAGTTACGCATAACCGACTCCTCCGGGAAGTGCCCCAGCATCCACGATATGAACAAAGAAGAAATATAAGATTTCCCGGCACGCGGAGGCATGGATACAGCAAGCCGGCGGATCACACCTGATAAATACGATTCATATACTCTCGTGAAAGCATCTGCCACTTCCTTCAAGAACAGACGTTTCGCGAAGAATTTCGGATCATAATACAAGCAGTATGACCAAAAATCATTTTTCGCCTTCCGGCGTCTTAGCACATCCGCTGCTTCCGCCATCAACAACAATACCTCTCTTCTGTTTTTCTCCATTGATAAAATCCTCTAATTGTTCGTCTGTCATTCCTTCAAACTTACTAACTGGCATATTACTATTAAAATTAGTCTCCTGTCTATTCTTCCAACGTTCCGGATTTCCATTTGTCAGAGTAAAAATGATCGCAGCAGTATCTGGTTGTATATGCTTCTTGACTATCGTTTTTTCTTTAATCTTTGGTTTCTGCTTCTCTTTACCTGTTTCATCAATGATCGGTTTCCCACTATCTACATATACTGTTTTCGACTCTTCAACATCATACCCTTGAATTTTCTTCAAAAGGGATTTCTGTGCTTCTGCAACAAAGAACTGCATACGGTCATCCTCAGCCTTTTTTATAGAGTCGGAAAAGTCGGATTTTGTTTTTATCCAAGTATGGTACGTGTCTTTATGAATACCGACCAAATCACAGATTTCGGCAATAGTATGGCTATCCTCCCGGATGAGAGAACAGATCCGATCAACCAAACTTTTGCTATACTTTGCCATTTACTTTACTCCTCCTTATCTTCCTTGTTAAACTTGAACATTGAGTCCGCCATGTCCAAGCAGTTCTCCAATTCATTCACAATCGCCTTCAGCTCAATATATTTACGTTTATCTACTGTTGTAGATAGACTCTCTACCCCGTTCATTTTTATTTCTAGTTCTGCGAGCTGTTGACGTTTCCGTTCCAGTCTCTTAGACAACACATCTCTATAAATCATACATAGTTTCGTTTTCATGGCGATTTTCCTTTTATAGTTTACCGCCAAAGTTATTACTCTTTGAATAAATCATCATCCGAGAAATCAAGTTCAGGAAAATTTTCCTTTATTTTGCTCAAATCCCCTTTATAGAATACTAGCACATTTTGATGCTGCTTACCAATCTTACGGCTATTACTAAACTGCTTCCCGGCTCTCATTGCCAGACTGCCTATGTTATTAACCAGTATCATTTCATTGTAGTAATACAGTCCAGCTTCCTGAAATGCGGCGATCGTGTCAGGAACAAAGCTCCGGTACACTCCTGTCTTATCACGAACTTCTCCAACTACAAACACGGCGAATCGGTTAGACTTCAAAAGCGAACAACTCTTCCGGATGATTTCTTTATATGCTCGCAAGAACTCAGGATAATCCATTGTCGATAGGTCTGCCGGATCATCACTGTACACTTCTAGGTCTACATAAGGAGGACAGCTAAAAACCAAATCTGCGTCATAACCTTCTGCCAAAGCATCTATCTCTACACTATTTCCGCAAAGCCACAGAGGAGCAAACTTATGACCGCCTTTCCCACCGAACTCCTCCCCTAATACTTCAGCAGCATTTTTGCAGTTTGCTTCGACCTGCTCCGGCCTTAGATCAACACCAAAATAAGTCATATCCAACATAGATGCAACAATACCACGAACGGAGCCACCGGCAAATGGGTCCAGGATATTACCATTCGGCACATTAAACCACCGGTAGGCCAACTCGCACAGTACCGGGTCAAAGATCGACGTTCCATCCATAAGCGGGATACCATGATCTCGGCAATACTTTTGTAGTTCATCCCACGATGGGTCAATACCTGTTTTTTCTCTAATCTGATTTCTAGCTTCATAAACACGTGGCGGCTGAGCGGACCGATTAAAAGTAATTTCTTTCTCTCGACCATCATCACTCTTAATACCCAAATCAAGCCAAGCACGTTTCCGGTCTTGCCAATTACCAAGTTTTGTATCAAGAACAGAGAAAGGAGGAATAATGAAACGCTCCTTCAAGCTACCAACACGTCCCTTGTCCGGCTTCACATCATCGACGGAGATATCATCAATATTCAGATCATCGACTTTAAATTCCCAGGCATCCAGTTCGTCGGCACCGAAATCTTCCACGATCGTGTCAAAGTCAAAAACGGACGTATCAGAGGTGTAGTTGTCAGCTAGGGCAAGTGCCTTACGCCGGGCATCCTCTGTCGAAAGGTCTGTACGCTTGATTGCGATCAGTTCCGTTCCATCTGACTCAATGATACGCACCTTCAACCCGAGAGCCTGTGCCTGCTCATAAACACCGTTCCCGGCGATCAAACAATCATCATTATCAAACAATATAGAGCGACCGGCTCCACACTCTTCGAGGCTCTTCCGGATCAGGCGCTTGTTCTTGTCTGTATGGATACGATAATTTCGGGGATCATACTTTAATTCTGTCATAACTTTTATTCTAAAATATAACAGGGGAAATCTATTAACACAAATACTGCTGCATCGCCCGGATAGCCTGCTCCACACTCCGAACAATTACATATTTGCTCCCGGCCATCTCAACCTGGCGTTGGTATTCCTTTTGCTCTGCAGACTGTTTACCTGTAGATGTCTTGAACTCTAGACAAAGAGAAGCATATCCCTTTTTCGGTATCTGAAGGATTACATCGGCCACACCACGTTTCACACCCTGGCGCTTCATATTGGCTGCTTCTATCTTATGCCGGCTGCCACCGTTCGGGACAGCAAAGAGAAGTCGGTCTGGGAGGTTCGGGAAGAATAAAGGAACCTTATCGAAGAATTCAGACTGTATCCGTGCCTCTTCGTTATCATGGTGTTGCTTTTGTTTTGGAGGGTTCTTTTTATCAGAGTAACAGTTATAGCAGATATGTCCTTCTTCTGTTTTGATCACAGAAACCGTTTCCCGGCCACAGGCAATACATTTTTGCGTTTTCATATCTTAGTTTCATATAAGATATAAAGGACAGAAAAAAGTCCCCAGGATCACTGAGGACTTTTTCAACTCACTTATTTCGTGATTTGAGCTATTCTGACTGGTTGTTCGGAAAAACCGAACAACCACTTTCGTTATAATTCCGGTAAAGGCATCCAAGCGTCAATCTTATCACGTTCACAATACACATCATCTCCGTCTTCATCATCCCATACATTATGATATTCATTCCATACGAGAAGTTTAGTTCCGTAAATGCCTGATGAAGTGAGTACGAGTTGATTATCTTCAGGCATTCGTTCTTCTACGCTTATCCAAGGAGATTGCTGTTGTTACCATTCAGCACCGGCTTTAAGGCCCTTTACTACAGAAGTGACTAACCCTTCTGGGTCTGCGATATGTTTACAGCAATATTCTTTGCCGCTTCTTCTATTTTTTCTTCCATAACTTTTTCGTTTCTTTGTAAAAAATATACTTTATGAAAACAATACTTATAGTTATTGGCATTATTATAGGATTAATTGGTGCATTAATAATGCATTTCATGCCTGAAAAGAAATATCCAGAAGATTCTAAAACTAATTTAGATGCTCTTCTATATATGGCAGTTTCAGAAGTCTCAAATAAAAATAGTTTTTCTGATAAAGAAAAACTAAACATTTTGCATTACTTGAAAAATGTTTGGCCTCATAATAAACGCATTAATAATTGGATAAAAGTAGGTGTTACCTTAGTCATTTTAGCCGCGGTAATAAGTATTGTCCTCATATTTATTTAGTTGTTATTCCTTCCAGATACTAATTTTAAACATCTTTGCAAGTTTATTAAACTGTCTTTCAAGAAAAGGAACGCTATTCAAAAGTATTATAAAGTCAACTTCTGTCGCCTCTCCCTCGATCATAACAACCGTTTTGCTTCCTCCTCTATCATCATCAGGACTTGCCGGGAATCCAAAAATTGTATAATTCTTAAACTTTGCTATTTTGAACTCGTTTTTTCTAAACACTCTGTAGAAACCATTGTCGTCGATTGATTCTACCTCTCTAAGTTCTTCATCAGAAAATTTCCCGGTAATTGGAATGGCTGTATGTCCAGCACAACCGTTTGTTCCAAAATAAATAACTCTTCTTTCACTCATATTTTTTTAAATTTGAAATTCTTCTGGTTCCCCGCTATGATGCCTGAGAACGCTTACTATCATATATTCTTTATTCATAAGCTGAGTAGCGGCATAGTCTTCTATTTCCTTTCGGTTATAGCTTGTTTTGACTTCTACCCAAGCACCTGATTCGTATTTGATTAAGACTTTGTACATATCAATTATTGTTATTTTAGAACCACATTCCACATACTACCTTCGTAAACTTCCGACACACGGACAATATCGTCCAGTTCGTTATCTCCTGTATCAAGATCAAAGATTACATCGTAATCCTTGTCGTACTTTTCCAATTCTGCAATTAGTTCTCCAACTGTCATAGATCGTTATTTTTTAATTAGGAAGTTGTTAATAAAATCATCTACAAATTCTTTAGCTTCTTCATCATCCATACCGTTCTCATCGCAATAATCCAGAATGGCTTGTTTTATCTGTTCTTCGGTATATGAATGCTGTCTTTGCCATTCGGCACCGGCTATAAAGCCCTCTCTCTTATGAGAACATTCGGCAACCGGTAATGTATGTGCTGGGTATTTTGTAGCCGCAGCAATTTCTAGTTTTTCGTCCATAATATTCAGTATTTATTAAATTAGAATGGTAAATCATCTTTATCCTTGTATTTAGCAAGGAACTCATTAGCCTCGCGAACCTGTCTACCTGTGTAGTTGTCTGGATCGGAAGCAATATGCAAACAGTTCTCATACTCCTGTATGTTGGCTGATATTAAATCTTTACTCTCTACAAACTGTTTTGCTTTTTCGAGTACGTCAGCCGCTTTTTCACCTTCTTCTATCTCTAACTCAATTCCTACTACCTCATTTTGATAATTGCCGAGGTTGAAGCACTTTTGATAGTAAATTTTTCTCGCTTTCATATTCTTAGTTATTTAATGACATTCCACTCACTTTCCATAATCACGTGCTCACACTTATTACATCTATGCAGATAAGTTGGGAACGGAGCTGTTGTGTAATCTTCGATTGCTATTTCAATGCTTCCACATTCAGGGCATTCAATCTTTACTTCATTAATTCCGGGATAATCCCAAAAAGAAAGTTTTCCCTTCACGTTTTCTATAGCTTCTTCATAAAGGATTGGATTTGCTAATACCCAGTTCCAAACTCCCTGCTTCGCCCAAATTGAAGGATGATTCTGTACACAGTCTACAATCTCGACACTACCGATAATGGAACCAAAAGGCATATTTCCAAACATGGTTTCTTTAGCTATCACTCCAAATGCGACCTTAGCTTGCGCATCGGTCAAATCAACACTAAATTTTCTTCCATGACAACCGGCAGCATGAATCAGAACACGTCCCCAGTAATTTGTTCGCCAAGTTCGGTTCTCAATATCTTTTATTCCGTGAACTATCAGACTAGCCCACGGTTGCTTTATACTTATTGCTTTCATTCTTTACTTTTTATGTTTATTTTTGTACAAAAAAAATACTAATATGAAAAATTATAATAATTTTGATTCTAATGAATTAGAGCCCTATGGTGAATTGGCATTTAATGGTGAATGTAAAAAAATGATTGATGAAAGGAACGCACGTAAAGTTATGCAAGAACAGTTTTATCTAATCAAAGAGCAACAACGAGAAATTGTAGAGAATCGAAAATCATCAAAACGATCACTAATTATTGCAATCATTGGGATTATCATCTCATTTGCATCTCTAATTGTAGCAATTATTGCATTATTAAATTAAAACCTTTCAATCATGTATTTTTATCATCTAATCCAACCTTATATTTCCGTTCAAAATCATACTTTTTAAACTCATGATATGCTTGTTCCAATGTTTTAGAAGTCCTATCTCCTTCCGGGATATCCCAACTCTTAGAACCATTGACGCTAATGTCCTCTGCAGCAGAATTCCGTTCTTTCACATACAAACCAAGCCATTCCAAGATCACTTGACCGTCTATCCGGTCATAGACTTTTCCATACAGTCCCTTTTTAGCCCGATTAAAACATAGCTTGAAATCATCCGGCTTCAGGAAATAATATTCGTCAATTATCAGATCCACTGTTTGGGCGACTTGTACCGCTCCCATCGATTTTCCTACACTGAAAAAATCTACCAAATCATTCAAGACTTTAACCATGAATACACGAAGATGCGTTTCTCCAAATTCTTTATTCATGACCGCTATAGAGCAGCTTGGGCTATCGAATACTTCATTTACCGTTTTGAGTCGCAGACTGTTGTAATATGGCATCGGCAAGACACCCAAGATGCTCACGCTCGCGTCTCTTGTTTTCGGCATCAGTTCCGGAGGAAGTACGCCTGTTGTTGGGTCTATCTGCGATAACAGTTGTATTGCTTGTTGTTTGTCCATCTTGATATTTTTCTAAATCACGTTTCGCCCATTTGCGGAACGTAAGATTCGCACTAACGTATTTTTTTAGTAATTCCCGATAGTTGTGCATCGAGACAAGAGTGTCCTGGATTAACTGAAGCGGAAAATCTCGCTTTATCCGTTCGAATTGCTCTTCCGTAAACGGTTCTTTAAGTTTAGCCACGTTGGGAGCATTCGCTATAATCCATTGTTTAAACTTTTCAAAATTATCATTCTTGGCTTTCTCCGGTTCCGGGTCGGGGTTGCGCGTGCCTACGCGCGTATAACCCTCCTCTCCTTTCCAATCCTCTCCTTTACTCTCCTTTCCAGCAGTAGTATTCTCGATTGTTCCCGATTGTTCGCTATCATTCGCGAATATTCCCGAATTATTCTGTTTTTTGCCCGAAAGAACGTTTTCTATTACTTCTGCTGGAATTTTTGACTTTTGCGGTTTGTCGATGCGCTCACTGGAGAAGTCCATCACGTAGTAGCTCTTGTTTTCGTATTTAAAAGGTACAAGGATAGAGTTCTCAATCAGTTCTTGCAGCCACCCAGAAACCTGCTGCTTACGAATATCTTCGCGGGCAGGAAAAACTTTCGACTTGATGATAGTTTCATTAGCTAAAATGACACCACTATCATCAGCAAAGTTTTTCATACCTATATAAAGCAGCCAAGCCGGAAGAGATACGTTCGAAAACCTTTCATCTTCCCAAAATTCCGGTACTATAGTTCTTATTCTTGGCATATTATACAGTCATTTTTTCAGAAATCCCCATTAAATCAAATAATGTAGGAGCCTCTACTTCTGCCTCAACCTCACGTAAATAAGAAAGCCCATCTTTCCAATAGTCATAATTGAGTTCTACAGAAAGCCCCTTACGACCTAACTTGATAGCACAATAAGGAACAGTTCCAATACCACCAAACGGATCAAATACCAATTCATTTTTATTTGAATACCGTTCAATTAGCCTTTCAACGATATCTAATTGAAGAGGGCAAATATGATTCTGTCGTTTCTTTTGCGATTGCTTAGTATTAAGCGTTCGCATACGAACTATATCATCCCATATCCAATCCTTTTTACTTACCGGATCGACGGCCATAAATGTTTTTGGAAGTTTTCCGTATGCCTCTAACTCTTCTGCGAACGACACATGTTCCTCATAGTTGTAGATGTGTTCACGTTCGTAATTTCTGAACAAATGCCGAATCTTATCTATTCCGGCTCCTTTCATGTCTTCATATGACAACAGAGAATTACCGGATGATTTCCAGCTCGCATGAGCATCTATCTGCCAACGGGCAAGCGAGTATTTACTTTTGTTTTTGGTAACAGGCAAATCAGCGTATGCACGTGATGTATCAGAAGGTAACTTACGAAAAAGTAGTACATACTCCGGGCAACCGATTCCCATTTTAGAACCGTCTTTGCACATTTCCGTATAGCCCAATCTATAGGTCTGGTTATTCTCCCTTACCACATCAGTGTCCACAGTGATACGACCCATGTAGCGAAAGCCATGCTTCATGTAATGAAATACTGTCATTTCACTGAACGGGTCGATTGTTGGCATACCGTCTCCCGTGGCATTACCGAACAATACACGATCTTTCACATGAATACAGGCCAACCGTCCGGGCTTCAAGATACGCATCAACTCCGGTGTAAGGTAATCCATCTGCTCGAAGAATTTGTCGTTATTCTCATTATGCCCAAAGTCATTATAAGTAGGCGTATATTCATAATGGTTGGAAAATGGGATACTGGTTACTATCAAGTCCACAGAGTCATTTTTCATCTTCTGGCATTCAAGAACATTGTCGTTATTGATTGCCTTCCACAGTTTGCCGGATTTCTCTTCCCGACTGGCGAACATCCAACGCATCATCTTTTCCTCGGCCCGCAAACCGAATAGACCGTTTTCACGGACAATGTCGGTCATCTTAGCCACCATCTCACGATGTTGCGCCCATTTCTGCATGAAGCTCTTAAATATTTCACCCTCGCTTTCGGCATAAACCAGATAGAGATCAACGGGATACTGCTGCATAAAACGGTATATACGGGCTATCGCTTGGAACTTATCGTTGAAGCGGTAGTCGATAAACATGATCGCCTTATGGCAGTGGTACTGAAAGTTCAGACCTTCACCAAGCATCTCCGGTTTAGCAGCCAAATATTTCAACCGACCATCCTTGAAATCAGCTATCACCTTGTCGGCATCGTTATCATCCTGTGACCCATATACAGCCTTACAACCAGGAATAGCTTTGCACAAATCTATTCGTTCAGATTCTAAATCATGCCACAAAAGGAAATGGTCGTCCTTGTTTTCGGGGCGGTTGATGATTTCTACCACACGGGAAATCTTTTCAGCCATATTATCC
>UQLN01000059.1 GCA_900541965.1 uncultured Parabacteroides sp.
TCCGATGGAAAAGTACTGGGATCCTATGCACATAGTAAAGATAACCGTATATATGTCAATTACCAGGACCTGTCTCCTTATTTGGTAAAGGCATTAATAGCAACAGAAGATATTCGTTTTTCCGAACATAGTGGCATTGATGCACAGGGGCTATTCCGTGCAGTTGTGAAGCGTGGCCTTTTGATGCAAAAAAGCGGTGGTGGAGGTAGTACGATTACCCAGCAGCTTGCCAAGCAATTATTTTCGCCCAGCGCCGATAATATCATGGAACGCTTGTTCCAAAAACCTATCGAATGGGTGATAGCCGTACAGTTGGAACGTTTCTATACCAAGGAGGAGATTGTCAATATGTATTTGAACAAATTCGACTTCCTGTATAATGCCGTTGGTATCCAGTCGGCTGCCCGTGTCTATTTTGGAACGACTCCCAAGAACTTAAAAATAGAAGAAGCCGCAACATTGATAGGAATGTGTAAAAACCCATCCTATTTTAATCCGGTACGGCAACCGGATCGTACTCGTGGACGCCGTAATACCGTATTGGAGCAGATGGAGAAAGCCGGTTATCTGAGTAAGGCGGAATGTGACTCCTTGAAAACATTACCTCTTACACTTCGTTTTACCCGTATGGATCATAAAGACGGTCCGGCTCCTTATTTTCGTGAATATCTTCGTTTGTTAATGATGGCAAAGAAACCGGAACGGAAGAATTATGCATCCTGGCAATCCCAAAAGTTCAGTGAAGATTCTTTAGCATGGGAAACCAATCCTTTATATGGCTGGTGTAATAAGAATAAAAAAGCCGATGGTTCCAATTATAATATCTATACCGATGGTTTGAAAATCTATACAACTATAGATTCACGCATGCAGAAGTATGCGGAAGAAGCGGTACAGGAACATTTCAGTAAGACTTTGCAGCCTTCTTTCTTTAAAGAAAAGCAAGGTAGAAGTTATGCCCCGTTCTCCCGCTCTGTTTCAACCGGCCAGGTTGATACCATGATGGTACGTGCAATGCACCAGACCGACCGTTACCGTGAATTGAAGAAGAGCGGAATGAAAGAAGACGAGATACGGAAAGAATTTAAGAAACCTGTGGAAATGCGGGTATTTACCTGGAGCGGACCAAGGGATACCATAATGTCTCCTTTAGATTCCATCCGTTATCATAAGAGTTTCCTTCGTACCGGTTTTATGTCTATGGACCCGCGGAGCGGACATGTCAAAGCATATGTCGGCGGTATAGACTATAATGATTTTCAATATGATATGGTGAACGGTGGACGTCGCCAGATAGGTTCTACCATTAAACCGTTCCTTTATTCACTGGCTATGATCGAAGGATTTAGCCCTTGTGATGAAATGTTGCATGTGCAGCAACAGTTAACGGATGAGAATGGCATATTGTGGACCCCGCGTAATGCCAGTGCTAAACGTATCGGTGAAAAAGTCTCCATCCAGTGGGGATTACAAAATTCGGATAACTGGGTAACGGCATGGCTGATGGGACAGATGTCTCCTTATACATTTGTACGTCTTTTGCATTCATTCGGATTGAAAAATCATATCGACCCGGTTATTTCCGTATGCTTGGGTACACCGGATGTTTCGGTAGCGGAGATGGTAAGTGCTTACACAACATTTGCAAATAGAGGTATTCGTGTGGAGCCGCTTTATGTTACCCATATTGAAGATCCGTATGGGAATACGATAGCCAACTTTAATCCTCAAATGAGCGAAGTCTTGACAGAAGAAGCTTCTTATAAAATGCTTTATATGTTGCGTAGCGTTATGGATGGAGGTACGGGTAGCCGTATTCGTTTCCGTTATGGAATCAAAGCTCCGATGGGAGGAAAGACAGGAACGACGCAGAACAACTCCGACGGTTGGTTTATGGCATTTACTCCGAGTTTAGTGTCCGGTTGCTGGGTAGGAGGTGAAGACCGTTCTATACATTTCGACCGCTTGCAAGATGGGCAGGGCGCCAGCATGGCATTGCCTGTCTACGGCTTATATATGCAGAAAGTCTATGCAGACAAAACTTTGAACTATTCTGGGACGGAAGATTTCGAAGTTCCTGAACAATATAAAAATCCTTGTAAAACGACAAACGAAGAAGATCGTAAGCAGATACCTACCGATGTAGGGGGTATTGACAAGATGTTTGAATAATATTTCTTAAATTCAGGCACGGACTATCCGTTTCCCATGTTTTAATATTCAAAGTGGAGAACGGGTTTTCGTGCCTGACTTGTGTAAAGCCTTCTGTCTTAATTATTTCATAACGCATTTTTTATCAGATTTTATTTGTTAGATTTGTAGATGTTAATCTTTAAAGATGCGTAATATGAAACGTGAGTTATTAATTTCTCAATTTTTAGACACTGGAAAAGATTTCGATTTCATAGTTATAGGCGGTGGAGCGACGGGACTGGGTGTTGCATTGGATGCAGCAACACGTGGTTATTCTGTTGCCTTGTTCGAAAGATCGGACTTTTCTAAAGCGACTTCCAGCCGGAGTACGAAACTGGTACATGGCGGGGTACGCTATTTGGCACAGGGAGATGTAATGCTGGTGTTTGAGGCATTGCATGAGCGCGGGTTACTACGAAAAAATGCTCCTCATCTGGTAAAAGACCAAACCTTTCTGATTCCTTGTTATCGCTGGTGGGAAGGACCTTTCTATGCTATCGGTCTTACAATGTATGATTTGATGGCTGGTCGTCTGGGCTTCGGACGGTCTTTATGTATAGGTCCGAAACGTGCTGTCCGTAAAATACCCAAGCTTCGCAGTAAAGGATTGAAAGCCGGTGTACTTTATCATGACGGGCAGTTTGACGATTCCCGCCTTGCCATTAACCTGGCTCGTACGGCTGTGGATGCCGGGGCCTGTGTACTTAATTACACGAATGTGGTGGGCCTGCTGAAAGATGAAGCCGGTAAAGTCTGTGGTGCGGAAGTACGCGATGAAGAAAGCGGTAAAGTATATAAAGTACGTTCCCGTTCCGTCATCAATGCAACAGGTGTTTTCGCCGATGAAATCCTGCAGATGGATAAGCCGGAAAAACGTCCGATTGTACGTCCCAGCCAGGGAGTGCACCTTATCTTGGAATCTTCTTTCCTTGATAGCGATTATGCCGTTATGATTCCAAAAACATCCGATGGCCGTGTGCTGTTCGCTGTCCCCTGGCACAATAAAGTAGTGGTAGGAACTACAGATACATTGATGGATAAATCGTTGATGGAACCTGTAGCCTTGGAAAAGGAAATCCAGTTCATTTTGGATACGGCAGGCAACTATTTGACACGTCCGCCGAAACGCAGTGACGTACAGTCTGTATTTGCAGGTCTTCGTCCTCTTGCTGCGCCCCGTGATGAAGGAAAGAAAACAAAAGAAATTTCCCGCAGCCATAAACTGATGCGTGAAGATTCCGGGCTGGTAACGATTATCGGAGGCAAATGGACTACTTACCGTAGAATGGCACAGGATACGATTGATTATGCACTTCGTGATATGAGCATACAGATTGAAGAATGTGTAACAGAACATTATATGATACATGGCGCCCGTCCTAATCCGGATTTCAATAATCCATTGTATGTATTTGGATCGGATGAAGATGATATACGCAAGTTTGAGGATTCATCTCCGGAAATGGGAGAGAAGTTGCATCCTCGTTATGCTTATACGAGAGGTTTGATTATCTGGATTATCCGGAATGAAATGGCTCGCACGATTGAAGATATTTTGGCTCGTCGTCTTCGCCTGTTGTTTCTGGATGCCCGTGCTGCTGTAGAGGTAGCTCCTGTAGTGGCTGATATATTAACTGAAGAGTTAGGCAAAGATGAGGCTTGGAAGATAGAACAGAAAAAGCAATTTACGAAAGTTGCCTCTAATTATGTATTGGATTAATGTAAGAATTTAAAGATTGAATTTGTATGGACCTTAAAAGTAAATATGTATTGGCTATAGACCAGGGTACTACTTCTTCAAGAGCTATCCTGTTTAACCATCATGGAACCATTATAACACTTGCACAAAACCCCTTTCAGCAGTATTTCCCGAAACCGGGTTGGGTGGAACACGACCCTAATGAAATCTGGTATACACAGTCGTCTGCCATCAAGGAGGCAATGGCTAAAGCAGATGTTACCGATGAACATATTGCTTGTATCGGTATTGCCAACCAGCGCGAAACAACAATTATCTGGGATAGGGAAACCGGTTTCCCCGTATATAATGCAATTGTCTGGCAAGACAGGCGTACAGCCGATTTCTGTGAAGAACTGAAAGCACAGGGATATGCTACTATGATTCAGGAAAAGACCGGGCTGATTATCGACGCTTATTTTTCTGCAACTAAGATACGCTGGATATTGGATAATGTAAAGGGCATTCGCGAACGGGCTGAACGGGGTGAATTGTGTTTCGGCACAATCGATTCCTGGTTGGTTTGGAAACTGACGCGCGGTACCCATTTTATTACGGATATCACGAATGCTTCCCGCACGATGTTGTTCAATATTCATACACAGAAATGGGATAAGGAATTGCTGGAATTGTTCGATATTCCTCTCTCCATGATGCCGGAAGTAAAAAGCAGCAGTGAAGTCTACTGCCAGACAAGTACTCCTTTATTTAAAACCGGTATTCCGGTTTCCGGTATGGCTGGCGACCAGCAGGCTGCACTTTTCGGACAGCTCTGTACGGATGTAGGGATGATAAAAACCACTTATGGAACCGGTTGTTTCATGATTCTGAATACAGGGAACAAGCCTGTTATTTCCCAGAATAATTTGCTGACAACCATTGCCTGGAAGATTAATGGCGAGGTAGTTTATGCGCTCGAAGGCAGTGTCTTTGTCGGTGGTGCTGTTGTACAGTGGCTACGTGATGAATTGGGATTGATACGTGATGCTGCAATTACGGAAGCAATGGCAAATTCGGTACCGAATAACGGCGGCGTTTATTTTGTTCCGGCTCTGACTGGTTTGGGAGCTCCCCATTGGGACCAGTATGCTCGTGGAACGATTATAGGTATCACCCGTGGAACAAGTGCGGCGCATATTACGCGTGCAGCTCTTGAAGGCATATGTTACCAGGTGTATGATGTGCTTACTGCTATGGAAAACGATATTCACACCCGTCCGAAAGAAATCCGTGTGGATGGTGGCGCCATAGCCAATAATTTCCTTATGCAGTTCCAGGCTGACATCAGCAATTGTCCGGTAGTACGTCCGCAGGTGCTTGAAACAACTGCTTTGGGAGCTGCTTATCTGGCCGGGTTGGCTGTCGGTTACTGGAAAAACGTGGATGAATTGAAAGAGCAATGGTCGTTAGATAAAGTGTTCAGCGCCGAGATGGCTCAGAAAGAAGTCGATACCTTGCTGGAAGGATGGCATAAAGCCGTAGGACGTTCCCTTGACTGGGCTTCCGAATAAGAATAGATGTGATAATTTAATTTGATTTAAATCGTAATACCCTATGACACCATTTTTAGCCGAATTAATAGGAACAGCCTTGCTTCTTCTGATGGGAGGCGGCGTTGTTGCCAATGTATGCCTGAAGAACACGAAAGGACACGGTGCAGGTTGGTTGGCGATTACAACAGCCTGGGCATTGGGAGTCTTCATTGGAGTTGTAGTTGCCGGACCGTATAGCGGGGCTCATTTGAACCCGGCTGTCACTATCGGGCTTGCTATAGCCGGTTCTTTCCCCTGGAGCGAGGTGGGCGGATATATTGTCGCTCAATTACTCGGAGCTTCTATCGGTGCGTTTTTAGTGTGGCTGGTTTATAAAGACCATTTTGACATAACCAGTGATAAGGAAACCCAGTTGGGCGTTTTTGCAACATCTCCGGCGATAAAAAATACGTTATTGAATTTTATTGCGGAAGTTGTCGGAACTTTTGTCCTGATGTTTGTAGTCTTTTACATAACAGGAGGTGCGGTAACCATGGAAGATGGGAAAAGTACCTTGCCGGTCGGTTTAGGCTCGATAGGTGCTATACCTGTTGCCTTTACCGTGTGGGTAATCGGTTTGTCGCTGGGCGGGCCAACCGGATATGCAATTAACCCGGCACGTGATTTTGCCCCGCGTCTTATGCACTTTATCTTGCCTATCAAAGGAAAGGGGAGTAGCCATTGGGGATACGCCTGGATTCCGGTTGCAGGACCGATAGCGGGCGCTGCCCTTGCCGCTTTATTGTTCCTATTTACGAATTATTGAGTCTTAATAATTTACTATATTAGAGATCGAGATTGTTCGTGCTAAATTAGACATCAGCCTGTCGGGATTGACAGGCTGATGTTTTTTATATATCAGAAGAAATCTCTACTTTTGTGAATATTAAAACAACAGAAAGTATGAGCAAGACACTGATAAAAGACGCCACAGTCATAAATGAAGGACGCATCTTCAACGGTTCAGTCCTGATTGAAAACGATAAGATCGCAGCCGTTTATGAGGGAGAACTTCCTCCTTCCGCCCTCGAAGGAAAAATAATAGAAGCCAAAGGCAAGTATTTGTTGCCGGGTGTTATCGATGACCAGGTTCATTTCCGCGAACCGGGATTGACTCACAAAGGTGATATTTCCAGTGAAAGCCGTGCTGCCGCAGCCGGTGGAGTTACTTCTTTCATGGATATGCCGAATACCAAGCCACAGACTACGACGTTGTCCGAACTGGAATGGAAATTACAGCGTGGAGCCGAGACATCAGCAGTCAACTACTCTTTCTTCTTTGGAGGAACCAATGATAATATGGATGAGATACGCAAACTGGACCGCACACGCATTCCGGGGCTGAAGTTATTCCTTGGTTCTTCAACCGGAAATATGCTGGTGGATAAAAAGGAGAGCCTGGAACGTATCTTCGGGGAAGCCGGCATGCTGATAGCTATCCATGCCGAGAAAGAGGAGGTTATCAAACGTAACCTTGCCTATTATACCGATTTATACGGTCAAGACCTGGATATATCCTTCCATAGTAAAATACGTAGTGAAGAAGCATGTTATGCCTCTTCTTCGGAAGCCGTGGAACTTGCCACCCGCCTGAATTCCCGTTTGCATATCCTGCATCTTTCCACAGCGAAAGAATTGACTTTACTCGGCAATAAGCTTCCGTTGAGTGAGAAAAAGATAACAGGAGAGGTCTGTGTACATCATCTTTGGTTCCATGATGGAGATTATAAGTTGTTCGGCAACCGTATTAAATGGAATCCTTCTATTAAAACATTGGAAGACCGTACCGCCCTGCGTGATGCTGTCAATAATAATACAATCGATATTGTGGCAACCGACCATGCTCCACACCTTCTTTCAGAGAAGGAGGGCAGTTGCCTGAAAGCTGCTTCCGGTGGTCCGTTGGTTCAGCATTCGTTGATTGTTATGTTGGAACTGGCTTCAGAGGGACGTTTTACTTATGAGAAAGTAGTGGAGAAGATGGCTCATATGCCGGCAGAACTATTCCGTATAGACCGCCGTGGGTATATCCGCCCCGGTTATTATGCCGATTTGGTTCTGGTAGACCCGCAAAAGACATGGACGGTGGAAAAAGAGAATATTCTCTATAAATGCGGTTGGTCTCCGTTTGAAGGCTATACATTCCATCATGCGGTAACGCAGACATTCGTAAACGGTCATTTGGTTTATGACAATGGTAAGATTGATGATGACTTCAGAGGAATGGAAGTAAAGTATACCCTATAAATAAAATCATGAACTTTTGTGAGACAGCCTAAGCGTTACTTCAACGTTTAGGCTGTCTTTTTTTATATTGTATAATGTCACCTTTTTTAGCTATTAGCTGATATTTTGATAGAATAAAGCCTTTTTTGCTGACTGGGCATGTGTTTGTGAAAGCGTTTTTAGGAGAGATTGAACGTTTTTCAGCATTAAAAAAGGGGATTTATATGGAATTTGGGACCTTTTTCTATTTACTCGGAGGGTAATTTTAATTAGTACCGGTACTAATTCCAACTATTTTCGGACTAAAATCTAACTATTCGCGCGGATCAAAACACCTATGTTTTAACTTTAAAGCATAGGTGTTTTGAATTTAAAGCATATATGCTTTGTTTTTAGATGTTATTGGGCAGAAATGCAAAGCTGGAATGGTTATAAAACCGAATCTTACATAAATGTCAAATTGATTGTGATATTCCCTAAAAATAATAAATATAATTAGGCGCGGATTACACAGATTACACGGTTTGATAGACTTCATAACTTGTTTTAATCCGTGTTTTCCGTGTAATCCGTGCCTAAAAAATAATATTTCCATCATGTCAATTAGTAAGGATTTTACAATACAAATCAACAATATGATAAAGCTAAACCTCGCGAGAGCAGCGTATTTTCAATCTCTCCCGGTATTTGGTCATACAGGCGACATAGGAACAGGGTCTATTGACATTTTGATAAAAAGACAATTTCCACATTCCTGATGTATTGTGAGACTATCCGGTTCCTTTCTCCCTTTGTACAATCTATGCCCCTGCATAAATAAGGAAGCCCAAGCCGATAATGAATAAAATAAACATACCCATATTCAGTTGGTTTGACACCTTTGGTGCTCCTTTAAATTCTTTCCAGATTAATATTCCCCATAGAGCGGAAACCAGCGTGGCGCCTTGTCCCAGTCCATATGAGATGGCTGCTCCTGCCTTTTCGGAAGCAATCATGCTGAATGATTGTCCGATACACCAGATAACCCCGCCTAAAATACCAACCATATGTGTGCTTAGATTTCCTTTGAAATAACCGGATATGGAGACAGGTTCTCCTTCTACCGGGCGTTTCATCGCAATCGTGTTGAATATGAAATTGCTGGCGAATACACCTAAAGAGAAGATAAATACGGCAGTATAGGGAGTTAGTTTTCCCGGAGCCGGATTGGCAAAGTTTCCCAGGTCCATTGAAGCGGCAACAAAGCGGTAGAAGAATGCCATGATAATACCGGCGGCGATGGAAATAAGGATACCTTTGCCTGATACCTTTTTCGACCCTACCAATGCTTTTTTGTATGCCAGCCCGTTCAGTATAATGGCTATAGTGATAAATACAACGCCGATAAATATATACATCGGTTCCCCCTTTGCCGATCCGAAGTAGTTAACAAGAACACCGAGTACCAGTGCCAAGCCTATGCCGACAGGGAATGCAACCGACATGCCGCAAATAGCTATTGCCGCCGACAATAAAATATTGGCAGCATTGAATACGATACCGCCGAAGAAGGCGCTTCCCATATTCATACAGTCGGCCTGTGCCAGATTCGCCAAAAAGCTTTGTCCTTCTGCTCCCGTACTTCCTAACGTAAAAGCGGAAAGGATGGAGAAGAGCAATACCCCGATTACATAATCCCAATAAAAAAATTCATACCTCCATGTTTTGGAAGCGAGCTTCTGTGTGTTTCCCCACGAGCCCCAACAAAGCATGGTGACCACACAGAAAGCGATTGCCAATGGATAATTTTGTACGATAAACATAGCTTTCTCTATTTATTTAATGGTTGATGCATCATATAATTTTCTAATAAAGCAGCCACTTCTTGATGCGGCATTTTTTCAATCAGGCGAAGGTCTTTCCCTTTTTCGTTAGGTTCCCAGTCGTTGTTTCCCTCTTCATCCACGACTTTGAATGTACCCCGTTCTGCCGTATAATAAGGTTCATATCCCTTGATGGCAACCAATACGGCTGTTTGGTCCCAACTCATACGTCCGTCGGGGTCTCCTTCGGCGAAGCTGAGGGCATAGGCTTCTTTTACCGGATCGTTTTCGGTATTCATTTGTACCAGTTTTTTACCTGTAAGGACTACATTTCCGATTTCCCAACCGCTGAATATAATTTCAGTAGGCCATTGTTCTGCCACAATGCGCGACGAGGCTGCATCACAAAAAACGTTGAACTCTTTGCCTTTAGGGAAAACACCGGCCATGGATACTAAATGGTTTACTTTTTTTGCAACCAGGTCCTTGCCGTTAAGAGGGCAGTATTCATCTCCTTCGGATTGCAATAAGTTACTCAGGTTGGTGAAGAAACCTATCGTACAAATTACAACGCTATTATCCGGTTGGGAACTGAGTACCTTGCGATATACTTTAACCGCATCGGTTGCATCGGATGTCTTTGCTGTCTTATGCGGATATTTGGCAGGTAAAACATCTGTCCATTTTGTTTTATGCCAGGTCGTCAGTGATACGCCATTTTTACTTTTCGGAGCACCCACAGGAATATCAGGGCGCTTAAAGTAGGTGTTCAACACTTCGATACAAGGAATCACCCTTTCGTCACAGTTTGAGGATACGGTAGCAAGAATATTGACCTCTCCGCTGTCCGCCAATGCGTGCATAACGGCAAAGGCTCCGACGTCATCGTAGTCGGGACCTAAATCCGTATCGAGAATTAAGTTGACGGATTGGGTATTCTCTTCATTAAATCCGTTTTTAACCGTTTTTCCTGTGCAGGCAGCTAAGAACAGGACTGTACAAATTAAAGGAAGAAATTTATTCATGGTATTAAATTTTTAGATGTTTAATCATTATGACGGTCTGCGACATTTTCCGGCATGTCGGAATATACTAAAGCATCATTGAATTTTACGGAAGCATTGGAAACCGGGTTCAGCCATTTAAAGGTGAATACATGTTCGCCTTTAGGTATCCTGTATTTCCAAAACAACTCATTACGGCGTTTGAGATAGGATGCAGGGAGATTGGCTGTTTCCGTTAATTCCCCATCCATATACATTTCTACTTTTGCCACATATTTATCGTCAGGACATTGGACGAAGCCTTTAAACACAACACCGGTTCCGGTTGTTTTAACTTCTTGTACATCCTGAATTTCTTTATACAGATTGATACGCTCAATAGGGTAGAGCCCTTCGAATGATTTTTCGTAACGGACAGGGACAGGGTGTTGGCAAATAATGGTAATTTCCTGCCCGTTTATTGTTCCTCCATTGCGTCCTATCATTTGCAATGCATGGTTGAAACTCATTTGGTACGCTTTTTTCAATGAGATATCTGTGTAGGCGAGATTCATATCCTCAACCTCTTTCAGGTTATCCAACCAACGGTCCGGTATCAGGTTGTAGCCTAAAATCGTGCCAAGGATACCGGCTGCAGAAGCCGGGTTGCAATCTGAATCTTGTCCGCAACGGGTTGCAATGTCCATCGTTTTATAAAAATCTCCTTCTCCATACAATAATCCGATCAGAATATAGGCACTGTTGATGACCGCATCGATGCTGAAAGGCATGAATACGCCATCCGGGCAACCAACTTCTTCCGTCCATTTCCTTTCACATTCAAACCAGGTCCTTTTCCAGTCGTCCGGAAATTCTTTGTGCCACCGGATAACATCACTCATACACTGGTAATAATTACTTTTCTCGGGTATTGTTTTCAATGCTTCCGTAACAATAAATTCAATATCATCGGAAATGAAGGCGAGTGAGTACATGGCGCCTATATACACGCCTCCGTACCAACCGTCTCCATAGGTCATAATATGTCCGATTTTATCTGATATTTCGGAGGCTGTATTGGGCATGCCCGGCGACATAAGCCCGGCATAATCTGCTTCAATCTGGTAATCCAGGTCGTCGGCATGCGGATTGTTCAGCCAATGTCCGGAAGCGGGAGGCATAAGTCCTTGCAGGATATTGTAGCGTGCCGCCTGGTTTGCATGCCATAAAGTGTAACCGGCGTTGGCAAAGGCTACGGCGAAAGAGTCGGCTGGTGCATCCAGCCCGAGACGGTCGAACACATTTACAAAAGTAAGGTCCATGTAGACGTCATCATAAAGTCCGGGAGCATGTTCGTACCACCATTTGATGTAATGGTCCGGCCATAGGATAGGGACATAATCCTGTATGATAGTACCGTTATATTTAAACTCGGTAGGTCCGCCGTATGTGCAGCCGATGGTTTGTCCTGCCCAACCTCCCTTAATCTTATCCATCAGCCGCTCTCCTGTGATAAGAAAGGTTTTCCGGGCGGGTTCTTTTATTTTCTTTGTCGGCGAGGAACAGGAACCACTCAACATTAAAGTGATAGCTGCCGCAATCCAGATCGTGTTTTTCATAATAATATGTATTTATAGGGTTAGAATATATCTACTTCGTTCCGGTAAGGAACGGAGGATTGTGCACCTACCCGTGTGACGGATATGGCGGATGCTTTGCAGGCGAAGCGTACGGCTTCCGGCAGGCTGCGTCCTTCGGATAAAGCAACAGTCAGGGCGCCATTGAATACGTCGCCGGCGGCTGTTGTATCAACCGCCTCTACCTTCAGTGCCGGTACCATTTCCACATTCTTGTCACAATAAGCCAAAGCTCCTTTTGAACCGAGGGTAATGATTACATTTTGGACTCCCATACCTACCAGAACCTTTGCCGCTTCGATGGCAGATGCTTCGTCCGTTATTTTTATTCCGGAAATCATTTCGGCTTCCGTTTCATTGGGTGTTATCATATAAAGGTGCTTCAGAAGGGAAGGAGACAACGGATGAGCCGGAGCCGGATTTAAAATTACTTTCTTTCCAAGGCGATGCCCTTGCTCTGCAACATATTCCACTGTTTCCATGGGAATTTCGAGTTGCATCAGTATCAGGTCGGCTTCCGCGATAGCTTCGTCTGCTTTATTCAGATCGGATGGTAATAAATTGGCATTGGCTCCTGAAGCGACGACAATACAGTTTTCTGCGTTTTCGTCGACAGTGATTAATGCAACTCCGGAAGGATGTTCGGAATCCGAAAAAATATAGGATGTATTGATTCCTTCTTCTTCAAAAAGTTGTTGGGACTGGTGGCCGAAAATATCACTGCCTGTTTTACATATAAAAGTAACCTGCCCGCCCAGGCGTGCTATAGTAACAGCTTGATTAGCTCCTTTCCCTCCCGGATTCATAAAGAAGGAACCTCCTAAGATCGTCTCTCCCGGACGTGGCAAATGACGGGCTTTGATTACCATATCCGTATTGCTGCTGCCTACTACCAGGATTTTTCTCCCTGCTGTTTGAGTCGTTTCCATGTCGGTTTTTTATATAAATTAAGTGTTTACAATGAAGTAGTGCAAATATAGATTTATAAAATGAATCCTTTTATGTATAATTTATTTGTAAAGATAAACCTAAATCGATAGATTTACATTCTATAAATAAGATAATGTCATAAAAATCAATAAAGTATATTTATGAAAACATCCACAATCCCAGAGCAGTTAGTCCTGCTTGTACGGTCGTTGACCAAGGCAGAAAAACGTTATTTCCGTTTATATACGGGTATTCAAAGCGGGGAGAAGAATTACATGATCCTTTTTGATTTAATAAACAGCGAACTTTCACCGGATGAGATTTATGAGCGATATTGCCACCAACTGGATGGTAAAGGACTGGAAATGGCAACCAAACATTTATATCGTGTAGTGTTGGATTGTCTGGAACATTTACGGGATAAACAAGATATGCAGGCTGCTATTTTCAGTGCTATTACAAAAGCCGATATATTATTTGAACGTTCCTTGTTTGATGCTGCCTTTGTTGAACTCGAGAAAGCGAAAAGGCTTGCTTTAGCCAGCGAGAATGACCCGTTACAACTGCTTATCCGCCGGACTGAATTGAAATACCTCGGTGCTTTGGGATTTGAAGGGCTTAGCGAACGGGAACTGGTAAGCAAACAGATGAAGATTCACGATATAATGAAATATTCCCGTAATGTCAACCTGCATCTGCAATTATATGATATTCTGAAATATCGCATAGCCTATAAGGGGTATGCCCGTTCCGAGAAACAAAAAGGGGATTTGAACGATTTAGTGTTGAGCGAACTGAACCTGATAGCCAACAGTTCTTATAAAGGGTTTGAGGCGAGGAAGCTGCACCTCCTGTTCCAGGCGACTTATTATCTGAATACAGGCAATTATAAATCGGCTATCCGTTTCTATAAAGAACTCATTACCCTGTTTGAAACAAACCGGCATCTCATTCAGAACCCTCCGCTTTATTATTTAAGTGCGATACAAGGGGTGGTGGATAGTTTGCACATTGCTGGTCTATACGATGAAATGCCTTACTTTATTTCTTGTCTGGAGGATATTACAAAAGGGGATTATCCCATAGGGTTTATACTTGAAGTTCATGCCATGGTTTATTTGTATAAGTTTTCTGCATTACTGAATACTGGCTGTTTTGAAGAGGCTCTTCATTGGATGGAAAGTAAAGAGGAAGACCTTTTTAAGAAAATCTCCCAGCTCGGTTTGGAAACGCAGTTAAAGCTTAACCTGACCTTGCCTATCCTGTATCTCTGTCTGGGCGACATTAACCGGGCACGGAAAAGCATGAAGAATATCTTTGGTTCGGGTAAGCTATACCATACGTTTTCTTCTTATAAAATAGCCCGGTTGATAAATTTGTTGGTTCAGGCAGAGTCGGGCAATTATGATTTCTTTGAGAATGAAATCAACTCTATCAAACGTAATATCCGTTACGAGAAACAAACGTACCGGACGGAAAAATTGCTGTTTCGCTTTATCAAGGCATATCCGCTGCCTGTTTACCGGAAATCTAAGGAGAAGCTGTGGCAGCAATTCCGTAAGGAGATTATTCCGGTCAGACAGGATAAGTATGAACGTCAGCTATTGAAAACATTCGATATGCTGGCTTATATAGAAAGTAAGCTGACGGATAGGCCATTGTCCGAAGTCATGGTTTCACCTACCTGATGTCAATCAGTTTATGGGTTTGCAAGCTGAGGCGCCATTCGGGATGACAGAGGATATAATCGACCACCTCTTCCGTATTTGAGCAGGAGCAAGGTTGTAGGAAATGCCAGTCCGCCTTTAAAGCTGCATAAGCTGATAAATCTTGTCCGGTGTAAACTACTTTCACCTCATCGATATGTTGCAAACGGACGGGAGCTCCTTCTTTGGGGGAACAAGTAATCCAGTCGATACCGGAAGGAAGCGGATGGGTTCCGTTTGTCTCTATACATATATATTTACCTGCCTTATGCAGTAATTCGATAAGAGTGTCATCTATCTGGAGAGAGGGTTCGCCTCCTGTCAGGATAACTGTATTTGCAGGAAAAGAAGAAACCGCCTCTATAATCTCATTGTCGGACATATGCGTGCCTTCTTCATGTTTCGTATCGCAGAAGCTGCATTTTAAATTGCAGCCGGAGAACCGTATGAATACGGCAGGTGTCCCGCTATGATAGCCTTCTCCCTGAAGGCTGTAGAATATCTCGTTAATCTTTTTCATAGATGGCGGTATTTCCTTCGGATTCTTTTACTTCCACTTTGTAGCAGGTAGGCAACTGGTCGCATATCCACTTTGCTATATTTTCTGCGGTAGGGTTGAATGGTAACACATCGTTTAGGTTTTTGTGGTCGAGTTGACCTTTCACTACTTGTTTGATGTGGCTGAAGTCGATAACCATTCCATCGGCATTCAATTCCCTGGAACGGCAGTAAACGGTAATAATCCAGTTGTGACCATGCAGATTTTCGCATTTACTGGGATAAGAGAGCGACAGGCTGTGAGCAGCCGAAATCTCCATTTGTTTGATAACGGTATACATATTTATTGAAATAATTAATAAAAGATGGGTACCTGATGTCACCTCGGTACATGTTGCAAATTTAATGCTTTTTTATGGGTATCTTCTTTTTTGTATGTGTATTGAAATATTAAAAAATGAATAACGTGTTTGCAAGTCTTATAAACTATATCTTTAATGCGATTTGATTGAAAAAAGCAACAATCTTGTAGGTAAATGAAATATTTTGCCTTAATTTGCTTCAAAATCAAATAGATTTGATGTTTTTTCTTATAAGTCCTGATATTTAATCGGTGGAGTAATATTGTTAAAAAATAGAAGAAGCTGCAAATAAGTTTCGATAACTTTAAAAATATGTTGTAGAATATCTTTTTTTATTTGCCCAGTCTTCCAAAATGCTTCATCTTTGCACGCAGATAACCTAAACAATCTTTTTGCCTTAAAGACTAATACCTATTAAACCTATAAAGAGGGCCTTTGAGAAAAGGCCCTCTTTATTATTTTACAAACCAGATGATAAATTCAGTAACTTTCCGTTTCTTCGATTTTAGATGAAATCTTGTTTATCGCATCATTTAATTTTTCCTCAGCAGGGATGATGTTGAAATTTCCCCAGAACTGTTTGTCGTATACAAAGCGGGTATCAGAGAAAATGGTACGGGTTGGTTGAACTTCGTTACGGGTGAAGCGGCTTACGCCCGAAGTATCTATTTTGCAAGTAACCATTTCGAAGTAAGCATGAAGCGGAAATGTATTGAATAACTGCTTTTTCTTTTTTATTTTGAAATGGAGATCGCCACGGACATAGTTAATGTAATAAAGCCCGTTCCATAATTTATAGGATACCGTGTAAATCACTTTTTGAGGTGTGATTTTATAAAGGCGGCTTCTCTTTTCTACCAGCATTCCGGCTGCCTGAGTGATGTATTTGGGATTGATTTCGAAGCGGGCATGTAGCAGGGCTGAGTTTTCCGAGTCGATATAGATTTCTCCCCGGTATAAAGGAGCGTGGATGTCTTTTTTCTGTTCGAAGCTGATAACGTTGGCTACCCGGTTGTCTGTTATAACGACATCCGTGGAAGAATACGTATACATTTCCTCATTTTGATACGGAGTCAGAAAATCCGGCATTTCTTTTATCAAGTCCAACATCAGGCTGGCATTGATACCGGATTTCATTTTGGTAATTAATGTATCCCGTTCGTCATTGCTCGTGATTTTGCGCATTTTCAATAATTTCACCTGGTCGGAGGAAGACGCATTCGAGTAAGGAGCTTTGTATATTTTAAAGATACCTTCAGTCAGGTTCACGAATTTATTCTTTCGTTCGATGCCTTCCCTGTAAAAAGAGGTGAAGTAAACCGGGAATTGGGCATAGTTCTTTTTCCTTTTCTCTTCCATTTCACGCAGTATCCGTAGCGGATTTCCGATGCGTACGATTACTTCCTGTAAAGAAATAACTTTAGGTTCCAGTTTTATCATGCAACTGCGTCCGGCAAGGAGGCTGGTTTCCATGGATTGCAGTTCGTAGCCCAGATGGGAGAAAACAATTGTAGATGTATTCAGCGAGTCCGGTAAAATAAGACGGAACTCCCCGTTACTGTTCGTTACACTGCCGATGGATGTGTTGAGGACACCTACTGTCCCGGCCTCGATAGGCAATCCGGTATATTTATCAGCCAGAGTCCCTTGTAAGATAAGGAAGGAATCTTTTTCTATCGTGGGAACAGTATCGGAAGGAGCAGGGGGAACTTCTTCCGGTTTGCCGGAGATAAGGATATGATTTCCGATTACGCTTAAATCCAGGTTTCTGTTTTCTGTTATCAGATAAATCGCTTCCCGGATACTGTAAGTCCCTTTTTTTACCGGAACGATTTTTTCATTGTCAATAATGTTACTGTCATAAATAAAAAGAAATCCGGACTGTTCGGATACCTCATTGAGCAGACGGTAGACCGTCCCTTTAGTTTTAGATAGCTTTATCATGTGTGAAAGCACATCATCCCCTTTATCCGCCCGTACGGTTCCTGCCAGCAAAAGAAACATGCCGGCGAGGATACAGGATATCCGATAGAGGTTGATGGCTTTTTTCATGATGGTTGCGTTTATTCAGACAAAGTTATCATATTTCCGTTTTGTGTATGTTTCAAATGAAGTACACGGCAGATTAGCTCACTCATCGTTTCCGGCGTATTGTTGTAGAAGGTAACGGTAAGCAACCTGTTTTCCAGTTCCGGTGTTGTCCGGATTTGTATATCCGGCGATTGCAGGTTCAATACACGGAGGATATTTCCTAACTTTTCATCTTTGAAGCGAATCCGTTCGGTGTACCGGTTGAATACTTCAGCATCCCGGGTCTGTTCTTTATGTAATTTATCGGAGTGGAGGAATACGGTTTCCCCGGCTTTTACATGGATATTTTCTCCGTTTTTCTTTGAGGTAACTTTTACTTCACCCCGTTTAACAGACAGTTCGAAAGGACTTTTTTCGTTACTTTTTACATTGAAGGAGGTTCCTAACACCTCGACTTGCACACTTTCTGTTTCGATAAGGAAAGGACGTTCCCGGTTTCCTGTGATGTCGAACAGGGCATTGCCGGAAAGGCTGACTTCGCGTTTGTCGGTAGAGAAATGCTCCGGATATTGAAGGGAGGTATTCTCTGTCAGATAAACGATGGAACCGTCTTCAAGTGTCGTGACCAGGCTGGTTGTGACCTCCGTATTCTGCCGGGTGAGCAGTGAAGGTCCCTTTGCAGAGGAACCTTCATTACGCAGAAGGGTTGTGTATAAAACGAGGCAGAGTATTGCAGCAACCGATGCTGCAATACCCCACTTCCTTAAAGCCGGATGCAATATATGGCGGGGCTTTGCATTATCCAGCAATCCTTCTTGGCCGAGCCGGGTATGGAGCTTGTTCCATGCCTGGTCTGTTTTGATTCTATTTCTTTCTTTAGTTGTCATTCTTTATATGATGTAATTCTCTATTTCTTTTCTTAAGGCGAGCAGGGCTTTGGTCATTTCCGCCTCGACGGTTTTAACCGAAAGGGAAAGTTCGTCAGCTATCTCGGCATATTTTTTTCCATCAAAACGATGCATCCTGAAAATCTGCCGGCGCCGTTCTGGTAGTCGGGAAAGGGTCCGGGTTATCAATGCTTCCAGCTCTTTGTATTCAATCAGTTCCAAAGGGCCGGAGGTTTGATTTTCCCTGTCTTTGTTTGATAAAACAGCATCCCGGTAACGGCTTCTTACTTCTTCCTGCTCATAGTACCGGAGGGATTGATTCCGGACTGCCCCGTACAGATAGCTTTTGATGGAATGAAACACTTGCAGTTTCTCTTTTTCTTTCCAGAATACGTAGAACAGTTCCTGTACAATCTCCTCCGCAACATCCATTCGTCCGGTAATACTGGCGGCATACATACAAAGCGGGGTATAGTATTGGCGGAAAACATTTTCAAATGTTTTGACGTCCCCTTCTTTTATCTTTGTCAGTACGAATAAATCGTTCAGCATCCCGTAGTGATTTGTTTGCCCAAATATAATGATAACTTTCCTCTGCAGGCTAATCCCTGTGTTGTTTCTTTAGTTTGTTTACCGCATTTTCAAGCGACTCGGTAGGCTCGATGATATTGTAGGCTCCCCAGAAGTTTTCATCTGCGAAGTTGGATACTTTATCGGACAATGCCTGCGAGGCTTTGAAGGATTCCCGGTATGGAATACTGTTTACATTTTCGTCTTTGCCGTCTGTCACCACCATTTCGGACAGGATTGTATAGTTGGTAGAGAACAGCCTGCGTTTCCAGTCGCATTTGAACCGGATGCCATTCCGTATATAACTCAGGTAAGTCAGCCCGTCGCGTTGTTTATAGTTGACGAAGTAGGACAATTCGACCGGCTTGAAGCGCAGGCCGAACGGTTTCTTCCGCAGGATAGCCTGTGTCGCCTTGTTTTTATCGTCCATATTCAGGAAGAATTCGGCACGGGTGAAGGACAGGCGTTCTTTGTCTATATATAGTTTACCATAGTATAAAGCGAACGGAAGGATTATCTGTGGCGTGAAACTGATTGTATATTGCGGACGGTTGTCGATAGTAGTCGGCTCTTCCATGCGGAAGTTGTACCACTGGATGGTTTCCATATCGAGCAGGATATCCGGGTTCTTCACAATATCCACATAGATAGACATATTCGGGCCGCCTAATAGTTTTACGGCAAGCGTATCGCTTGCTTTCTGGCTTAACAGCTTGCGTCCTTTGTAGATTTGAACACGGTCGCGTTCGGCACTTTCTTTATAAGACGTTTTGTAAACATCGATAACCGCTTCCGATATACTGATGTAGCGGCGTCCTTTCTGGGCTGTTTCCCGATAGAAGCCGGTCAGCATACTCGCTTTCGGATTATAGTTTTCCGGTATTTTCCGGATGGCTTCTTCTACCAGATAACGGGCGTCGCGGGCATGGATGATTACTTCGTCCAGCATATTGACATAGGGTGTCATCCAGATTGTCTGGTCTTCTATATTCTCTCCGGCAAGAGGAATTTCGGTATTGTAATAGCCGAGATGGGAGACAGCCATCTTCCGGGCATGGATGGAGTCTTTCACTTTGAAAGAAAATTCACCGTCGGCATTTGTTACGGTACCTATCGAACTGCCCGGAATGGAAATGTTCACATATTCCAGACGCTTCTTGTTTGATTTGTCTTTTACCACGCCACTGATAGTGATGTAATCATCTCCACTTGCAGTGTCGCTTTGTGCGGACAAGGGAACAGCATTGCATAACAGTAACGTCATCAAGAGGTATCCCAGCGATTTTTTGTACATGGCTTTCATATCTTTCGTTTTTAAATGATTTATTTACTTGCTTGTACTAATAGGTTCGGTCAGGAATGAAATACCCTATGGTTTTGCCGGATTATTTTCTTGTTTTTTTATATTTGTGTGTACGTTTAAATTTTAACAATATGGATATAAGCGATTTTTGTATGGGAGTCCATCATATAGGTTTATCTGCCTCCGGAAATCAGAGAGAGAAATGAAGGTGTATATTTCTTTAATAAATAATGGAGTGCAACTCCTGCAATTAAGAAAAGAAGTGCACTCCCAAAATATAAAATGATAAGATGCCATTCATGGTGAGGGTGTAGGAATTTGAAACTTGCTTTGATAAGCAGAGCAAGCGGTATTCCATGAAAAGCGTAAACAAAGAAGCTGCTTTCCGCCAGAAACATATTTATTTTCCAGTTCCCTTTATCCAGAAATGTAGCCGTGAAGGAAATGACAAACACACATCCGACAATGATTCCAATCCGGTGCAAAGATTGGCACCATATTTCATTTATAAAGTAAAGATTACAGGTCACTATGATTATATAAAGGATAGCAGACTGCAATAACAATGGCTTCATCTCTTTTATAAAGTATCTTTGGTGGATACTGAAAAAAGCACCAGTAGAAAAAAAGAATAAAGACACTATGCTGAATCCCGGTAAATTAAACCACCAGTTCATAACCCAAAGTATACCCAATATAAGTAATGCGTACTGTCGTAAATACTTCAATAGTAGATAAATTAGTGGAGAAAATATCATCATAACCATTAAATCACGCATGAACCAGAGTTGATAAGCGATGGGGGTATTTACATATCCGTCATGACTGACACTTCCCCATAGGGCATTTAACCAGTATTTCCAATTCCAGTCCGCAGCGAATATTATATTATCAGGAGATAATAATGACGGATATAATACCCGTATTGAAAAAAAGAAGCTTATAACTGATAGGTTCCAGAAGAGATAGGGAATCAAAATTGTTCGTACCCTCTTCTTTAGTTTACCTTGGTAGGTTGATAAAGTAAAAGGGGTTTTATAGAAAAAGAGGAATCCTGAAAAAAAGAAAAAGAGGGGAACAGCCAAACGGGCTAAGATTTCAGAAAAAAGGTTTGAGATAATAGTATAAATCGGAAAATCTGTTTCGGGTATCATAGCATTTCCCATGACAGAAGTGAGACTGGAATGTATCAATACCACCCCGATAATTAAGGGAAAGCGTAAAAATGCAATCGTTTTCGACTGTAATTCATCGTTCTTCATTGTAAAAGTCTATGTTTAAAGGGTTCTAAATTAATCGCGTGTAAGGGTTTCTTCATCAGAAAACAAAAGTAGATAATATTTAGATTTGAAGAAATGTACCATACAATGTGTGAATGCTGCTTATTCGATACACATGCTTGGAAGAAAATAAAGGAAAGAATTGGTAAAGCAGTTGACATGTGACAGTTGACAGTTGTTTCGGCTTTCAGCCGATTTATAAGACCGAGCGCGAAGCCAACTGTCACATGTCAACTGTCAATTGTCAACTGTTTCCAGCACTGCCGGGCAATGGTCCGAATGAACCGCCTCGTTCAGGATGAAGGCATTCTTTATTATATCTTTTGCCGGTTCGCTGACCATGCAATAATCGATACGCCATCCTTTGTTCTTGGCACGGGAGTTGAAACGGTAGCTCCACCAGGTATATTCCTGCTTTTCCGGGTTGAGGAAGCGGAAGGAGTCGATATAGCCGGCGGCAAGGAAACGTGTCATCCATTCCCGTTCTTCAGGAAGGAAACCGCTGTTGGTGGCATTACGTACCGGGTCGTGGATATCGATTGCTTCATGGCAAATATTGTAGTCGCCACATAATATCAGGCGGGGACGTGATTTCTGTAATTCAACCACATACTTCTGAAAGTCTTCCAGCCATTCCATTTTGAACGCTTGCCGTTCGTCGCCGCTTGTTCCGGAAGGATGATATACGCTGACCACCGATACGTCTCCGAAATCGGCACGGATAAAACGGCCTTCGTTATCATATTTCTCTATTCCCATTCCGTACTCCACATGGTCGGGAGTGAGGCGGGTAAGTATCGCTACACCGCTGTACCCTTTTTTCCGGGCACAGAAAAGATAGGCTTTGTATCCCAATTCCTCAAATACCTCAGCTGGGAATTGTTCCGGTTGGAGTTTGGTTTCCTGAATGCAAATCACATCCGGTTGCTCTTTTGCGAGCCATTCGGGGAAACCCTTGCCAACGGCTGCACGCAGACCGTTTACGTTGTATGTTATTATCTTCAAAGCTATAAAGTTTTATGTGATTAATTTTACCAATCCAAAGATAGATAAAAATGCCGCTCGCTAACTATCATAGAAACAAATTTCCGGCGGAAAGGGATGATTTTTGAAAGAAAAAAACGGATTTGTGTTTATTGAACGTAAACGTTTGATACATTTGCAGCAGCAAAAAGAAAAAACAACTATAGAGAAATTGAAAATGGAAGACTTTAGCTTTGAAGCCCGAGTGCTTCATACGCCTTACGAAAAACCGGATGCTTACAACGCTCTGTCTATGCCGGTTTACAACAGTGCCGCTTATGAATTTGAAACGGCTGAAGCGATGGAGGCTGCTTTCTGTGGGCGCACTCCGGACCATGCATATTCAAGAATAACAAATCCTACGGTACAGTATTTTGAAGACCGTGTACGTGCTGTGACTGGCGCGATGAGCGTAACGGCTTTAAATTCTGGTATGGCAGCCATAGCAAATGTTCTGATGACAATTTCCCGCACGGATGCTAATATCGTAACCTCTCCCCATCTTTTCGGCAATACCTATTCGTTGATGAAAACGACATTGGCGGCTTTTGGTGTGGAAGCACGTTTTTGCGACCTGACCAATCCGGCTGAGGTACGTGCGAATATAGACAGTAATACATGCGCCATTTTCCTGGAAGTGATAACCAATCCGCAAATGGAAGTTGCCGACCTGCGATTGCTTTCATCCATCGGCAAGGATTTGCATATCCCATTGATAGCAGATACGACCGTTGTACCTTTCTCTGTTTTCAATGCACAGAAGTTGGGTGTCGATATCGAAATCGTATCCAGCACTAAGTATATATCGGGAGGAGCTACCAGTATCGGCGGTCTTATTCTGGACCACGGTACATTCGACTGGAGCCACTTTATTACATTGAAACATTGGTATGAACAGTTTGGCGAGAAGGCTTTCACCGCCCGTTTGCGTAAGGAAATCCACCGGAATCTTGGCGCTTACATGACGCCTCAGGTTGCTTATATGCAAACCCTCGGACTGGAAACCATGCAGGTCCGTTTTGAACGTCAGGCGTCTACCTGCCTTGAACTGGCAAAACGTTTGCAGTCGCTCGGCGGTATCGTATCGGTAAACTATACCGGATTGGAGAGCAATCCTTTTTACGAATTGAGTACCTCCCAGTTTGGTAAGTACCCCGGTGCCATGCTTACGTTCGATTTGGCTTCGCGCGAAGTATGTTTTGCGTTTATGAACCGCTTGAAACTGATTCGCAGGGCAACCAACCTGTTTGATAATAAAACATTGGCAATCCATCCTGCCAGTACCATCTATGGCTCGTTCTCGGAGGAACAGCGGCAGGGCATGGATATCAGCCAGCAGACCATCCGTCTGTCTGTCGGTCTGGAATCTGTCGATGATTTGTACGATGATATAAAGCAAGCATTGGAATCTGTCGGATGAGAACGCTTATATTGGCAGATAACCAGGATATAACAAAAGCCGGCATCTTATACTTTACCGATAAGATGCCGGGCTTCGGACTTGTCTTGGAAGCTGCCGACCGTAAAGAGCTTCTGCAATTATTGGTGGTACATCCGGATGCTGTCGTTATCCTCGATTATACATTGTTCGACCTTGCCAGTGCCGATGAACTGGTCATCCTGCAAGAACGTTTCGACAAAGCCCATTGGCTTTTATTCAGCGAGGACTTAAGTGAAGATTTTATCCGCCGTATCCTGTTCAGCACCCAATCATCCAGTATTGTGATGAAAGATGCTTCAGAGGATGAAATCAGGATTTCCCTGCAATCTGCTCTTGATTCCGAACGCTTTATTTCCCAACGTATCAATAACCTGCTGTCGAACCGTAAGGTAGAGCGGGAACCCAAAGAACATCTTATCCTGACTGCGACCGAAACCGAAATTTTAAAAGCAATTGCTTTAGGCAAGACCACCAAAGAAATAGCTGCCGAGCGTTTTTCCAGTATCCATACCATCACGACCCATCGTAAAAACATCTTCCGTAAACTGGAAGTGAACAATGTGCATGAGGCAACCAAATATGCCCTTCGTGCCGGAATTATCGATTCTGCGGAATATTATATTTAGCAGTACTGTTGCGGGTATCGCAACAGGCTTATTGCGGGGTGTGCAACAACGTTGTTGCAGATGTCGCAACAGTATTATTCGATATATCGCAAGAGTAGGGGCAGATATCATACCTACCCCATATAAATAACTCCTTCTATTTTATTTTTTTATACATCTCACTGAATACCCGTAGGCACGTCCCTCTTCATATACTCCTTGTGTGGTACTGTTATCATATCCGATATCATAACTGCATCCAGACTTGCTACTCACTGTGGAAGACCAGAAAATAATGTTATATCGTGTTGTTTGCAGTGTCACCGGGATAACGGCGATATCCAGTTGTTGTAAATATTAATTTAGGAAAACCACTGTCTGCATTAAATCTGTAAATCCCACCATTATTACTTCCTGTCCACTCATTAGCATTTCCCAATGATTTTAGTTCGGTGATAGTAGGAACGCGATACCCGCTCGGACAAGGATCATTTAATCCGTTTTGCCATAAATTGTTGTTACCGGGACTTAGCCAGTCTTGAGGTCCTTTATAAAATACATTTTTTTCTTCATAAGTATAAGAACTGATAGGTCCATCCTTTAAAGTCGTTTTATTATCATACGTTTGTCCGTATTTACGTCCCCACTGATAATAATAGCCGGTTCCTTCAATAAGCAAATCCCTGCCGTCATAGTTTCTTGCGATACGTGTAGCTCCGCAATTCATAGGAGCCCACCAATAGCCGCCTTTCTTTATTGCCGTATAATACGGACTGTCGCCTCCGGCCGGATAGCCATAATAGGAAGCACCACGCCATATAGTGTAGGATTTGATATTGCTTCCTTTATGCGTGATATTCATTGTTGCTTTGTGAAGCTGATAGTCGGCATCTGTTCCCGTAGCTTTGTTTATTATAATGTTGTAGGTGTATTTGCGGCGGTTACCCGATATCTCCGTCTTTACCAGATTGGAGCTGTTTAGCCAGCTATTTCCATTATTCTTTGAGGAACAATAAGTACCGTCATAAGCAGGTGATAATTCAGGAGCGGTAAACATGCTGTAGAAAGATACGGTCATTGTCTTTCCGCCTGTTCCTACACGGTAGCCATACGAGTCGTTTTTTTCATCCTGCCCTACAAGGTCTTCCGCCAACCAGGCTGTTTCTTTGAAACTGACGGTCACAGGTGTTATCCTGTCATCCGCCAGACCATTGATAATTTGAATGGTTTGGTCGGCTGGGACTGTTGTAGGAAAACCAGTTTTAGACGGGTCGAGTTTTACTGTATACGAGAAATTGTCTGTGGCGGATTCCGTTTTTTCGTAAGTCAGCCACTCAGGACCCGTAATAGTGGAGCCACCGACACAGTTACCGATAATAGTGATAGAAGGGATATTGTTGTTTGCTTCAGCATTCAGTGTCATGGAAGCCGGAGAAGTCAGGGTAGGAGCCTGAAAGTCGGATGTTACGAAAACAACGGTTTCGTCTCCACTCATCGTGTCCATAAAACGCAGGATAGCTTTAGGGTATTGTTTTTTGGCGTAATCCGTTTTCAGGCTAAAGTTATATTGAAAGCCAGCAACTGTAGTTTTGGTCTTTGTTATTTCTACCGGGTTGCCAACATCCAACCAGTCATATTGTTGTGCGTTTAGCCCTCCTTCGTATGTTTTTTGAACAGTTAAAGGGGCATTGCTGTGTAGGCTTAGGTCGAAGTTGCTACCAGTTTCCACAGCCATGGTGACAGTTCGTGTATCTGCATCGTAAATGTTTTTGCCTTTAAAAGCTTCCGGAGTTTGTAGCGTAACTCCGGAACCGTCCGTACCCGCATTCGGGTCGTAGTCGTCGAGATTACCGCCTTCATCCCATTCAGCCACATCCAGGGTAAAGTCCAGATGGTATTCGTCCGCTTTTGTGATACCGATTGTATACCGGTGGTTAGGGTTTATTTCGTGTTCAACCGTGCCTCCGTCAGCGGTTTTCTGGACAAACGGGACTTGGTAGGACACTTCTTTTGCTTCTGTTTGGTTTACCTGATAAGTACCGTTCAGTATCAGATAGCCTTTATCTTCCAAAGGGCTTGGGTAGCTATAGAAAGCAGACACCTGCAAACCGGTATTGGCATTATCGCCGTCAAATGTACGTGCCGGATAAGTAATTAACTCCCCGTCTGTTGCTGCGGTAGCACCATATACCTTAATAGGAAAGAAGGAGGTTCCCCTCCGTCCGTTGCCCATCGAGATGGATTCCAGATGGAATTTGGATTCAGTCTCTATATTGTTTACATCAAAGCGAGCCATCGTACGTGTCAGCTTAAAACCAACTTGCACACGTGCCGAGGAACCGAAGTCCGTCAAATCGATAGGTGTCGTTTGTGCGCCTGTCATCGGAAGTGGCAAACCTAATGCAGGGGAGGCATTGGTAAGTAGTGGTGAATGGAACTTCTGAAACTGTAGTTCGGTCGGTATGCCGTCTGTCAGGACACCTGTTTCCATATTATAAGTAAGTGGAGCGAAATAAGTATCGGCTACCGGATTACCATCTACCGGGTTAATCAGTTCCGTTTGGTTGGCTATACA
>UQLN01000060.1 GCA_900541965.1 uncultured Parabacteroides sp.
CGAGGCGCGTCGATGATAAACGCCGGGCGCCGTCGACAGCAGACGCCGAGCACCGTCTATGGTAGACGCAGAAATTAGGCACGGATTACTTTTAGGGAAAATACAAATAGCCCGGATATACATTCGTTTTGTCGTATACCCGGGCTATATCATAAGTACGTAAAAGAAGTGTCAGCTACGGTTAAAATGCTTACTGACAAATTCCATTACGTTAGGCAAAGCTGTCCTCCAATATGTCCATGTGTGTCCCCCATCGCGAACGCGCAGTTCGTGTTTGATATTCTTTTTCTGCATGATTTCGTGGACGATATTGTTCCCATGCAGCAAAGTGTCTTCATCCCCGCAATCAATATAATAGTAGATATTGGGAATATCTTCCTCCTTCATATTTTCCAGCATGTAAATAACGCTGTTCTTATACCAATGGCCGGTCAGGCAACCTTTGCCGTATAACTTGTCGAAAAGCTTCCCCCGGTCGTTATTCTTACTCTTTTCCATCATCTCGTCCGTATAGACGGCAGCACTAAGCGGGGCACATGCCGTGAAACAGTCCGGGTGATGCAAGCTGTATAAGAATGAACCGTAACCACCCATCGACAATCCCGAAATAGCACGGTATTGCTTGCCGGGACGCGCCCGGTAACTCTTTTCTATTTCGGGAATCAGTTCTTCAAAGAACATATCTTCGTACCGCTCTTTTCCGTCAAAGGTATTGACATACCAGGTTTCCCCGGCATCGGGCATAACGATAATCATTTGTACTGCCTTGTCTTTCCGGATAGTCCGGTCGGCAATCCGTTTCATATCGCCCATTTGTACCCACGAGGTCTCGTTGTCCGTCCAGCCATGCAGCAGGTACAATACCGGGTAATAGCGGTTGGAAGCATTATAATCGTCGGGCAGGTATATGGAATAAGATACATCTTTGCCCAGAATATGGCTTTTAAACCTGACGGATTCGAGCACTTCGCTTTGTGCCGACAGTGTGAATGCCGCCAATGTAAACAGGAAGATACAAGTAATGAATCTTTTCATGATATGCTGCTTTAATCAATTAATACTTTATTCATATCCCGGATTGTTCGGTGCCAGGTTCGGATTCTTATCCATTTCCGTCAGAGGAATCGGCAAAAGCCGGTTATGCTCTTTATAGCTTCGTTTCTCTACAAAGAAAGGTTCTTTGTCCAGCTTCACTTTCAAGTCCCCGAAAACGGGGTCTGACACTTCACTAAGGATTATTCCCTGGTTGCAACCCAAAGCATCCTGATTCATCACCTGATTGACAATGCCCCAACGGATAATGTCTGCACGGCGCAATCCTTCCCCTGCCAGTTCCACCCGCCGTTCACGGCGTACCAGCTCACGCAGGGAAGCAGGGCTGTTGTATTTGGTACGGTCTACTTCCGGCATACCGGAACGGGTACGTATATCATTCAGGATACTGTACACTTCCTCATCAATCTGGTTCAGTTCTATTTTACATTCAGCGATGGTGAGCAATACCTCGGCATACCGGAACAAGGGTATGCTTTTGGCGGTATTCTCATAGGTCAGCGGAAACTGCGACAGGCTGTTGTAAAACTTCTTAAAGTTGTAGCCCGAGTGGGTCGCATTGTTTGCCGAACCCGGATAATCGGGACTGGTGCTTTCTGGAACATCGCCATATGCCTGTGTTTTGGTGAAGTAACTGTATGCCCGGATAAAACGGACTTCCGCCTGATAACGCTCACGAAGCCCGGGGGTAGTAAACTCAATCTCTTTCTCCTTTTCCAGATATTCGTTGCAAGCATGGATACCTTTGAAATCCATAAAGTTCTTCATCTGCGTTTCACCCGGCGACATGGATCCGTTGCCAATCACCTGCCAACCGGCAAACCGGTGGAAACTGAACGCATTGTCTGAAATGGCATCAAAATAAATAGGGGTGGAATTTACTTCCATAAAACTGTAGCATCCCACTACCGCTAAAGTCGCATCCGCCTCTTTACTCCAGAAAGAAGAAGGGGACAGTTCATCTTTGGGACCTCTTTCCAAAAAGTCGGAACAACTTGTCAGGGATAAGAGTATGGCTGAAAATATGTATACTATCTTTTTCATAATGACATCTGTTAATCGGTTATTAGAATGTAAGGTTCAGACCAATGGCATGAACTTGTGTCTGTGGGTAATAGTCGCCTCTGCCTGCCGGAGCTTCCGGGTCCCAGCCTTTCAGGAATTTGGTAAAGGTCAGGATGTTCTGCGCACTGTAATAAATCCGCAGCTTGGAAATCATCAGCGGTCTTAGCCATTTCTGCGGAAACGTATAACCGAACTGTAGGTTTTTCAGGCGGAGATAATTCGCATTCTGCAACCAGAAAGAAGAAACGGTAGACGGCATACTGGGACCTGACAAGGTCTCGCAAACGCGCGGATATTGACCGTCTGTATTAGAAGTATTCCAACGGTCCATCCATAAAGAAGCCGGCTTGCCGTCGTCTCCGTTGATTGAGCCGATAGCCTCAATGTCCATATATCCTTTAACCAAAGCCGCACCCTGAAAGAATGCCAACAGGTCGAAACCGGCATATTGCACTCCGATATTGAAACCGAAGTTAATGCGAGGGTCACTGGAGTCGAGCACTACGCGGTCTTTTTCATCTATCACGTTATCATCGGTCATATTTACATATTTGATGTCGCCCGGCATTACTTGCTGGCCTGTGATTTTATAGGTCGCCCAATTCCTGATATCCTCTTCCGATTGGTATAACCCGGCTGTTTCGTATCCGAAGAAGCTGTTCAGTGCACAACCTACACGTTTAATATATTTATCGTCGATAATCTGGTCTACGCCACCCAGATCGAGAATTTTGTTACGGTTATACGAAACGTTTCCTCCGAACGAGAAACCCACTTTGCCAAGCTGGTCGTTGTATTGAACGGCAAGTTCAACTCCCTGGTTCTTGATCTTTCCTACGTTATCGATAAAACGTTCCAACCCGAATGTGCTGGGAGTTGGCACTTCCATCAAGATACCGGATGTCCTTTTCTGATAGTAGTCCAGCGTAAGGTTGATTTTGTGGATTAAGGATACATCCAGCCCGAAGCCCCATGAAGTGGTTTCCTCCCATTTCAGGTTCTGGTTCTTTGCGTATTTGGTGTAGCCGCCGGTAGCGATTGTCCCGTTCATAGGGTAGTTACCTCCTAAATTGATGGTCGGGATAGTTGGATAGTATTCGATATCCACCAGTTCGGAACCGACAGATGTGGTCTGGTTACCTAATTTACCCCAGGATGCGCGTATTTTCAGGTTATCGAATTTGTCGCGTGCATTTTCAAAGAAACCTTCTTCCGAGATTCTCCATCCGGCGGAGAAAGAAGGGAACACCCCCCAGCGGTTGGCTGTGGCAAAGCGGGATGAACCGTCGTAACGGATATTGGCTTCCACCAGGTATTTACCGGCAAAATCATAATTAACACGTCCCAGCCAGGAAATCATTGCCAGTTGGCGGCTGTAGCCTTCTGCTTTCGCCCCGGCTTCTGCTCCTGCATTAATATCACCCAGTTCGTTGCTTGGAAAGTTCTGGCGATAAGCCGTAGTCAGTTTGTAGTTGTAGAGTTCGGAATGAAAGCCTGCCAAAACATTCAGATGGTGGTTCCCGAAACCTTTTTTGTATTCCAACAGGACATCGCCCATCACTGTATTTTCAAACGTATCATTCTGGTACATTTTGTTTGGTCCGTGATATTTGTTCGGATTGTATTGAATATCCTTGATAAATTCGTTGCTGTCTTCGGTATAGAGATTATAAGAGGCTTGCCCTTTGACGGACAGCCCGTTGATGATGTTGTATTTTGCCGAACCGATAACCAGCATCTGGTTTCTCTTTTTGTCGGTCGTTGCATTTAAGTCCTGCCAGGCAATCGGGTTACCATCGCCGATTGTTCCGTAAGTCCCGTCCTCCTTTTTATAAGGGACCATCGGTGAAATCATGTTTACCTGACGGAACACCTGTGCCATTCCGCCTACATACGGATTAGTCGGTTCCTTGATTGCTATGTTATTATAAGAAAAGCTGAAACTGGTTTCCAGATTCTTAACCGGATTTGCATCGATGTTGATACGGGCATTATATTGTTTTTTATTGGCGTTCCTGATGATACCTTCCTGCCCCTGATATCCCACGGAGGTCATATAACGAACCCGTTCGTCGCCTCCGGTTATGTTGATGTTGTGGCTTTGCTGGAAACCTGAACCCACATAAAGCAAGTCCTGCCAGTTGGTATTCGGATAGGCATACGGGTCGGAGCCGTCTCTGAATTTCTGGATTTCAGCGTCGGTATACATAGGGGCTTTCCCTGCATATTTCCGGGCTTCGTTTGTCAGTATGGCATAATCGGCCGAATTGCAATATTCGGGTAACTCGGTGGGAGACTGCCAACCGAAGTTTGCAGCATAGGAAATGGAAGCTTTTCCCATCTTTCCGCGTTTGGTGGTAATCAGGATTACTCCGTTGGCTGCTTTTGAACCGTAAATGGCGGCACTGGCAGCATCCTTCAATACGGAAATATTCTCGATGTCGTTCGGGTCGATATTGTTCATGCTCGACTCTACCCCGTCTACAATCACCATCGGGTCTGCATTGTTGAAAGTGCCGACACCACGGATACGGATTGTTCCGTTGTCCATGCCCGGCTGTCCGCTGCGTTGGGAAACAGTAACGCCCGGCAGTAATCCCTGTAAGCCGGCTGAAACGGAAGTAATCGGGCGGTCCTGAATCAATTTACTGTCCACATTGGCAACCGCCCCTGTCAGGTTCACTTTCTTTTGTGTACCGAAACCTACAACAATCACTTCGTCCAGCTTCTGTGTATCCTCCATGAGTTCTGTAGAGAGAAAGGTCTGACCACTGGGCTTAATCTCCTGGTTCACGTATCCGATATAAGAGATAACCAGAACTGCATTGTCGCCGACCGAGATCGTATATTTGCCATCCATATCCGTGATGACACCATTGCTTGTTCCTTTTTCAAATACGTTGGCACCAATAATAGGCATCCCCGAACGGTCTGTAACGATACCGGAAACTGTCTTGCCTTTCTGTTGCTCCCGCGAGGTATTGTTCTTATGAATAATATTGATGTACCGGTCATTGATAGAATAGGTAAGCCCCGTATTCTGCAATGCCAGGTCCAATACTTCCTGGATTTGTTTGTTTTTCATTTGTACGTTCACAGCAATGTTCTTTACATCGTTGTCTACATAGAAAAACAGGAACTCGCTTTGTTTCTCGATCTGCGAGAAAAGTTCGACAAGCGTAATTTGCTCCGCCTTTACAGATACTTTGGTTGTTTGCGAGTATGACTCGACCGCCATAGTCTGAAAAAAAGCGACAAAGAGCATAAGGACTGTGATTTTCATAATCGATAGCGTTTTTTTCAGGTCCTCGGGTGAGAAGAACCTGTAATGCAAAATATTTTCCATATTTTTGTACTGATTTAAAGATTCGTAATTCGCTTTATCCGCAATGTTTGGTCACGGAACGGATGAAGCGGAAAATAGATTTTTAATGAACCGGCAGTACGTTGAGTATTGCCGGTTTTTTAATTAATAGCTTGTTATTTGTTTCATGGGCGACTCAGATTAAGTTTGACAATTTGTTTCTATTTGATGGTATATACTCCGTTACTGTTGCTCCACCGGATAGGGAGGCTCCGGGCTATCACTTTTAATATCTGCTCTATACTTTGTTCACTGCTAAATGTGCCGGATATGGTAACAGATTCGTCCATCAGTTTTTTGTTCTCAATCCGGATCGTTACCTGGTATGCCTGCTCCAGTTCACGCATCAACCGGGTAAACGGCACGGATTTGTATTTTAAGAGCCCGTCTTTCCATGCAGTAGAGATTTCCGTATCTATCTGTTTAATATCTATCAGGTTTGTTGAACGCTTGAATGTCAGTTGTTGGTTAGGAAGCATGGTAATATGCTGTTTGGCCCCGTCGAACCGGATAGACCCTTCCACTAGAGTTGTGGTAATCTCGTCTGTTTCTTTAGCCGCCTTTACACTGAAATGCGTACCCAACACCGTAATTGAAGCCCCGTCCATCTCGACACGAAATGGTTTAAGGCTGTCTTTGGCTACTTCAAAATAGGCCTCTCCCTGCAACCGGACCTTTCGTTTATCTTTGCCGAAATTATCCGAATAAGTCAAACGGCTGTTTTTATTTAAGGTGATGCGCGTCCCGTCATCAAGTAGGAATGTCGATTTCTGCCCGTCCGTCAGATACGTATAATAGGTAGAAGCCGGCTTGTCTGTATAATGGAAATAGGATACGGCCAGAAGCAATAAAAGAACGGCAGCTGCGGCAAAAGAGAAGAATTGTCTCCATAAGCGTTTCTTCTTCAGTCGGACGGTACGCATATTGATTTCGCGTTGTAGCTTTTCGGCGGAGAGGGAAGGGACGATGGAATGGTTGAATGTGACTTCGGCATCCCAGTAGCTCTTTAACCGGCAGAACTCCTCTTTATGCTTCTCATTCTCATTCAGCCATTCGCTTAAATGGAAAATATCTTCTGCCGAAGATTCCCCGCTTAAAATACGTGCAATAATATAATCTATCCTGGTATCCATTTTGTTTGTTTCTATATGTATAGTCGTGAGTGAATCGAAAAACCCTTAGTGAAAATCAGAAAAAGATACAGATTTATTTTCGCGACAGTGCTTCCCTGAGTTTCTTTACGGCACTGGCAAGATGCGCTTCCAGTGTCTTCACCGAAATATCGAGAATCGAAGCGACATCTTTGTATTTCAATTTGTCTTCCCTTACCAGTTTGAAAGCGATGCGGCATTTGGGCGGGAGCGAATTAATCGCTGCATTCAGCCGGCTGATTTCTTCGCGGCTGATAAGTTCTTCCTCGGGAGTAGTCTCCGTATGGACGAAAAAGTCAATCGACGATTCATCCAGAGAAACATTCTCCATTGTTTGTTTGCGGTAATAGCTGACAGCTTTATTGCGAGCTACGGTATAGATGTAGGCATCGATATTGGTCATACCGACCAAAGCGGAGCGGTTGTCCCATAAAGCCAGAAAAGTATCGGACACGACTTCTTCCGCTTCGGCAGGAGAAGAGACATATATGCCCACAAACCGCATGAGCCTATGAAAATAGGCTATATAAAGCGATTTAAGGGCAGCCTGGGAATTTGACAATGCCATTTCCTTGACCCAATATGTGATATTTTCTCGTTCTCCTCGCAACTGCCGGTAAATTTAAAGTAAGTTCTATTTATTCTGTCGCCTATAGGATGAAAAACCCTTAGTGAAATGTTAGATTTTTCATATTAAATCGATAAAGCGGGAGAAATGGTTTTTGTAACAGGTTTGTAACATCCGTGTAATTTGTGTGTAATATTTATTTCAGACTTTTGTAACCGAATAAGCAACACTAATTTATGGAAACGTTTTATCTCATTCTTATTATCTTCCTGTTCATACTGGCTGTCTTCGATTTATCGGTGGGTGTCAGCAATGATGCAGCGAACTTCCTCAATTCGGCGATAGGCTCGAAAACCGCATCTTTCAGAGTAATCATGGTGATAGCAGCAGTCGGAATCTTTGTCGGGGCATCCCTTTCCAATGGGATGATGGATGTAGCGCGTAATGGTATTTTCCAGCCGCAGCACTTCTTCTTCTCCGAAATCATGTGTATCCTGTTGGCTGTGATGCTGACGGATGTGGTACTGCTGGATGTGTTCAACTCCCTGGGGATGCCTACCTCCACAACCGTATCGTTAGTTTTCGAATTGCTGGGGGGAACCGTCGCCTTGTCGATGATGAAAATAATCAACTCCAACGGAGCCTTGCAATTGGGCGACCTGGTCAATACGGATAAAGCCTTTACCGTGATTCTTGCTATTTTCCTTTCCGTGGCGATTGCGTTCTTTTTCGGCGCCATAGTCCAGTACATATCCCGTATCATCTTTACTTTCAATTATAAAAAGCATTCCAAATATTTCATAGGTCTTTTCGGTGGCCTGGCTGCTACGGCAATCATTTATTTCATGTTGATAAAGGGATTGAAAGGCAGCCCGTTTATGGAAGGAGCTTTGAAAGACCTTATCTATAACGATACCGACCTGATTATATGGAGTTCATTAATCTTCTTCACGATCCTGATGCAATGCCTGCACTGGTTGAAAGTAAATGTGTTCAAGATTGTAATCCTGATGGGTACGTTCGCCCTGGCACTTGCCTTTGCCGGCAACGACCTGGTAAACTTTATCGGTGTGCCGCTGGTAGGGTATTCTTCTTATGTGGACCTGATGGCACAGGGAGGAACTACCACACCGGATACTTTCCTGATGAACTCGCTGCTCGGACCGGCTAAGACTCCCTGGTATTTCCTTGTCGGTTCAGGCCTGGTAATGGTGATTGCGCTGGCAACATCAAAGAAAGCGCAGAATGTAGTTAAAACCTCGGTCGACCTTGCCCGCCAGTCGGAAGGAAACGAGAACTTCGGAACCTCGCCGGTTGCCCGCGTTCTGGTTCGTACCTGCAATAATATGGGTAGTTCGATATTGAGCGTCGTACCTCCCCGCATGAAAGACTGGATAGACAGCCGTTTCAATAACGACGAGGTGATATTGGAGAATAAAGCAAGTTTCGACCTGGTGCGTGCTTCCGTTAATGTAGTTCTTTCAGGACTTTTAATTGCAGTCGGAACTTCACTGAAACTGCCTCTTTCCACTACGTATGTTGCTTTCATGGTAGCAATGGGTAGCTCGCTTGCCGACCGTGCCTGGGGACGCGAAAGTGCGGTATACCGTATTACCGGCGTACTCTCCGTAATCGGCGGATGGTTTATTACGGCCGGTGCTGCATTTACCGTTTGTTTCCTCGCTGCTTTATTGATTTACGTGGGAGGCATTGCCGCAATGGTCGGTGTAGTATGTCTGGCTGCTTATATGTTGATACATAACCAGCTTATGTACAAGAGAAAACAGAAAAAAGAAGCCATGAGGGAAGCCGTAAGCACGACTGTCAGCAAACTGCGTGAAACAACGGATAAACGGGAAGCGCTTTCTTTGTTCCGCGAACATAGCCGCGAAGAATTGTGCAAGGTACTTCATTTTGCAGCCGACACATTCAACCGCTCGGTACACGGCTTTATGGATGAGAACCTGAAAGAATTGCGCCGTGCCCTGATTGCCATCGAAGAGGAAAAGACCTATCTGAAACAGGTAAAACGGGTTGGCACCTTAGGGGTTACACAGTTGGAACATAATATTGCAATCGATAAAGGCTTATATTATTACCAGGGGAATGATTTCGCCAGCGAAATCGTGTTCAGTATCCGCCGTATGACAGAGCCAAACAAAGAGCATGTCGATAATAATTTCAGCCCGCTGAGTGATGTCCAGAAGAAGGATTTCGGAAAGATGACGGAACAAATCGTATCCTTCCTGAACCGTGGTTCCGCCATGATTGAAAAGAACGACTATCACCGCATGGACGATATGATAGCAGAGTCTGTGGAACTGACCAACAAACTGACAATGCTTAAGAAAGAAGAGCTGAAACGTATCCAGGGACAGAGCGGCAGTACGAAAGTAAGCATGGTTTACCTGAATATGGTACAGGAAGCACAGAACGTGGTTTCCTTCACCGCAAACCTGCTGAAGGTAAGCCGCAAATTCCAGAAAGAATAAGTTTAGGTATTATATTAGGTTATCCGGAAGAGGCCGTCTAAAAAACATTTAGATGGCCTTTTTCTTCGTGCCTAATTTCTGCGTCTACCGTCAACACCGCCCTGCGTCTATCGTAGACGGCGTTCGGCGTCTGCTGTCGACGGCGCCCGGCGTTTATCATCGACGCGCCTCGGCGTCTACCGTCGACGCAAGACGGCAACTCTTGACACAACAAAACCATCCACCCCGATTTACCCCCTTTTTTCAGGAATTTATACTGATAAAAAATTATCTTTGCACTGGAAATGCAGAAATCTGCACATATTAAAAACATTATGGCAAAAGCAAAACCATTCATCAAATGGGTTGGTGGTAAAGGCCAGCTCATTGAACAACTCGAAGCATTGCTTCCTGCTGACTTTGATGATTGGGAGAATGTTACCTATATCGAACCTTTCGTAGGCGGAGGAGCTATGCTCTTCTACATGTTACAGACATATCCCAATATTAAGTCTGCCGTTATCAATGATATCAATCCTGATTTAACTACCTGTTATCAAGTAGTAAGAGATAATCCTGTCGAATTACTTAATTCTTTGGAAAAGATTCAGAAGATCTATTATGCATTAGATTCGGAAGAAACCCGAAGACATTTTTTCATGATGAAGCGTGAGCGGTTCAACACGAAGGCATTAGATAAGATAGAGAACACAACTCTCTTTTTCTTCCTAAACAGAACCTGTTTCAATGGCCTATACAGAGTAAACAAGGCCGGTTTGTTTAACGTGCCTTTCGGTAAGTATGTGTCACCGACAATCTACGACCCTGCCACCATTATGGCAGACAGCAAATTATTACAAAATGTAGAAATAATGACCGGAGACTTTGAAGCCACTTTAGAGAAAGCAAAAGGGAAAACCCTATTTTATTTTGATCCTCCATACAGGCCATTGAGCAATACTTCGAGTTTCAATGATTATGCAAAAGAATCCTTTAACGACTCTGCTCAAATCAGGCTAAAAGAATTTTGCGATAAGATTCAGCAAGCAGGATATACCTTTATGCTGAGTAATTCAGACTGTTTCGGCAGGGATGGAACCGATAAGTTTTTTGATAATTTATTCGATGCATATACCATAGACAGGGTATGGGCAAAAAGAAACGTGAATTCCAATGCTTCAAAACGTGGCAAATTAACTGAAATATTAGTTCATAATTTCACGAACACAAAAGGGACGAAATCGCCTCTGCTAAAACAAGCTTTATAATGAGTGCACATACAAATGAACAATTTGTGACCTTTATGTCACAATTACAAGAGACGAATCAGACACTGGATTTTTTCTGTGACTTCGATAAGATAGAAAGGAATGTAGCCAATATCAAACTGAGTCTGTGTATGCTCAATAGTCTTATTGGTGCAGAAGACATGCGTGCCGCCGTCGAAACAATCTGGAACCGCGATAAAAGTGCATTTTCCGTAATGGATATTCTAATTGCAGTTCGCAGTGAAGGCAAAAAGAAAGTTCTGGATTCCATGGGCAAGTGTATTATACTCGACCGCCTGTTCACTTCGGTTGATGGAGTAATAGAATTTTTAAATAACACAGGACTTACAGAAGTATTCCAAAAGCAAAAGGTTAAAGACCTGGTTGACTATGTATTTGGCATTGAAACAGGCCTTGATACAAATGCCCGTAAGAATCGTAGCGGGCATGTAATGGAAGCTATGGTCGATAAACTCTTTACACAGTACGGCATCAGACACCGTGCAGAAGTATATTCAAGCGAATGGCCGGAAATAGCTATAGCTCTGGGCGATGACGAAAAACGATTTGATTTCGTTATAGAAACACCTGCTGTGACCTATCTCTTTGAAGTGAATTTCTATAGTGGTGGTGGGAGTAAACTCAATGAAGTTGCACGTTCTTATTCCGATATTGCACCTAAAATTAATGCAGTCCCTGGATTCGAATTCATTTGGATTACTGATGGCATCGGCTGGAAATCAGCAAAGAACAAACTACAGGAGGCATATAACATAATACCACGCGTTTATAATTTGACGAATATAAACGAGTTCTTAGTATCAATACGGAAATGATTCAATCATATTATAAATCCCCCAACCACGATTTTACACTTCTCGCCGGCGATTGTATAGAACTATTGCCGCAGTTCCAATTTAAATTTGATATGATATTTGCCGACCCACCTTACTTTCTAAGCAACGGAGGGATTAGCTGTCAGAATGGGAAAATCGTATGTGTGGATAAGGGCGATTGGGACAAAGGGGGTTCTCAAGAAAACATAGATGCTTTTAATGAAAAATGGATTTCTATTTGTCGGGATAAGTTAAAAGACAATGGGACAATATGGATTTCAGGTACCTATCACAACATTTTCAGTGTAGCCAACTGCCTGAGGAAACAAGGCTTCAAAATATTGAATGTAGTGACGTGGGCAAAAACAAATCCACCTCCTAATATTTCATGCAGATTTTTCACTTACTCCTCCGAATTTATAATTTGGGCCCGGAAATATGAGAAAAAGCCTCATTTCTATAACTACAAGCTAATGAAAAAGATAAACGGTGATAAACAGATGTTGGATGTCTGGAACTTGCCTGCTATCGCTCGATGGGAAAAATCGTGCGGCAAACATCCTACCCAGAAGCCATTATCAATCCTATCACGGATTATATTGGCTTCCACAGAAAAAGGAGCATGGATTCTTGACCCTTTCAGCGGCAGCAGCACAACAGGTATCGCATCCTCTCTGCTTGGTCGCAAATATCTGGGTATTGAATGTGAAGAAGAGTTCCTGAAAATGAGTTGCGCCCGCAGAGAAGAAATAGAGAATAACCATATAAGAGAAGAATACAAAAGAAAGATAAAAGACCTTTCATTTCTTACCGAAGAAACACCAGATATTGTTTGCGACAATAACTTGCCTGGCTATGAACTACCCTTTTAAGGTTTCTCCTTTTTATTTTATTATTTTATCTTTGCACCATCAACCAATCACCCTGTATCTTTAACCACGTATTGATAATTCGAACTATTAATTAACATACAATGAAAATCAAACCGACCACAGTCTTACTGTCGTTGCTCCTCCTGTTGGCAGCATGCAAGGACAGCGACAATTCTCCCAAAGACCTCAAGGAACTGACTGTAGACCAAACGGAACTCGTTATCCGCCACGGCAGTTCAAAATCAGTAAACATCATCAGCGGCAACGGAACCTATACTGTTATTTCATCCAACGAAAATGTGGTAAAAGCCGAAGTAAAAGACCATGTGATTACTATCACCGCCCCTACCCGTGAAAATGAAGCGGAAGCATTGCTGGTAGTCTCCGACCAATACGAACGCAGGGCGAATATCCATATCTCCGTAAAAACCGGTACGGAACTGAAACTGGATAAACAAGACATCCGATTAGCAGCCATGCAAGCCGGCGATACCCTGAATATCCTTTCCGGAAACGGCAAATACCGGACGGAAGTTGCCAATCCCGCCATCATCAGGGCTACGGTTGAAAACAACCGGGTGACCATCACCGGCAAACGGAATGGAACAACGACCTTTACGGTAAAAGACGATAAAGGGGAAATTTCCGAACCGGTTACCGTAACAGTAGACGGTCCGCTATATGCTATGAATCTAGGTACCGCATATTTCTGCTATGCCAATTTCAAGGAAATCGGCGTGTACGACAATTTCATCAGAAACTGCAAACAAGTCACTTTCGAAATCTATTGCAAGATAGACGGGTACCGCGGATTGCAAACCTTTATGGGACTGGAAGGTAAACTGATCATGCGCGGAAAATATGACGATTACAAAGAAACACACCCCATCGAAATAGCCGGATTAGGCGACAAGGTGATGCTGGAAAGTACCGGCAGCTTCAACCTGAACGAATGGATGCACCTGGCGCTGGTAGTAGACTGCTCGCAGGAAACTACCGCCGGGAAATATAAACTGTATATAAACGGCGTACAGGACGAACTGAAAATAAACAAGGAAGAACAGACCCACTCTTCCGTCGATTTGGCATCCAGCAACGATGGCGACCGCTTCGAAATAGGACGCGCCTGTGGACAAGATTTCCGTGCCATGAGAGGAATTGCCGCCGAAGCAAGGGTATGGACTACTGCCCGTACGGCAACAGAGATACGGGAAAACATGCACGACCTGAAAGACGCACAACCGGAAGGGTTGCTGGCCCGCTGGATTTTCTCGGCAGGAGTGGAAACCAACTATATCCAGGACATCAATGGGGGCAAGTATGAAACGAACCTTATCATTGCTCCGGTTGCAGGTGGCGGATACTCGCCCGTTATCGTCCCGAAAGATGTATTTATAGAAAGACCTAACCCATAAATCCACACAGAATCTATGAAATCAATAACATATACCCTTTTTATACTCGGCACGTTCCTGTTCGCCCATACCTCATGCAGCAATAAGAATGAGATTCCGGACGAAAGCCTGAGCTCCGTTTCTTCCCTCGAAGCCTTGGCCACTGAAACCGTCAATGAAATCCATGTGAAATGGAAGAACCCTGAAAATAAGGATGTGATAAAGGTGGAATTGTCGTATTCCCAACAAACAAAAGCCCAAAGCATCACCCCTGCCCCGGTATTGGTGGATGTGACGCCGGCTTCCGACAGCGAGATAAAGATACTTGTTCCGCAATTTGCCGTTTACGAGATAACAGCCGTTACCATCGACAAGACCGGCAAACGGTATCCGGCAAAATCCGTAAATGCAGCACCACGCAAAGGGGATGCACCGGATACAAAATCTGTATTCATGGAACGGGCGGACTCGCTGATGAGCTCTGTGAAGATGCTGTTCTTCGGCAAGTCGGCACGGGACTGCTGGAACGCTTCCTATCCGAATGCAACAGGTCCTTATTGGGATGGCGACGCTACGGTATGGGGACAGGGAGGCGGCCTGTCAGGATATACCGCTATCCGGGCTGCTTCTTTAGGCATGGGTAAATACGAACAGAAATATACCGGGCTGACCGACCGGATGTTCAACAGCATCAACCGCTTCATCACTACGGATAATAATATAGAAGCCTATGCCGTATATCCAGCCAATGGCAACGACCGCCTTTACGACGACAATGCCTGGATCGGACTGGACATGGCAGACCTTTACGAACAAACCCACGATACCCGTTTCCTCGAAAAAGCAATTCTGGTATGGAAATACCTGATGCACGGTAAAGACGATACCTGCGGAGGCGGCATCCACTGGAGAGAAATGAATAATCCGACAAACACGAAACATACCTGCTCCACCGCTCCTGCCGCCGTACTCGGATGCAAACTGTATCTGCTGACGAATGATGCAACGTATCTGGATGTAGCCAAAGAGTTATATACATGGCTGCAAACCTACCTGCAAGACCCGGATGATTACCTTTACTGGGATTGCATCGGTCCCGATATGGTTCCGTCGAAAGCCAAATACAGCTACAATGCCGGTCAGCCGATGCAGGTAGCCTGCTTGTTGTACAAGATAACGGGCGAACAGCAATACCTGACCGACGCACAGGATATAGCCAAGTCTGCCTACAAGAAATGGTTCGTTCCTTTCCATTCCTATTTCCTGAACGAGACTTTCAATATCCTGGACCCGGGGCATGTATGGTTTCAAGCCATTTTGTTGAGGGGCTTTATCGAACTGTATAAAACTGACGGAGACCGCACCTATGTCTCTGCATACGAAAAGACGCTCTCCCATGCATGGCTGTCCGATTGCAGGAACAGGGATACCAACCTGATGAACGAAGACTTCCGCGGAGGTACCACACAATCCAAATGGGACATCCTGCACGAAGGCGCCTGTGTCGAAATGCTGGCACGGCTGGCGATACTGGAACGCGACGGGTTATAAATGACATATGAATATTCAGACGGTGAAACTGTAAATGCGATTTCACCGTCTTCTTTTCCAAACTTCTCGAATTCGATAACAAATCCTTAAATTATGCAAAACAACGCCTTCAAATGCCTGGAATATATTTATTTTGTAATCCATAAATAACAGACCAAGCATATTTTCTAACTTTAAATTCTAAATATGAAGCAGTTCTTAATTCTCTCTTTAAAATCATTATCACATGAAGACACTGATTAAAATTTTCCTGACAGCCTTTGCGGCAACCTCCATTGCTTCGGCTGCAGACCTGCCGACACAACAAACGAATGTTTCCGGGAATTACGGAAACAACCGGTATCCGCTGGTACAAAAACCATACATCGAATTACCGATCGGAACGATCCGTCCCGAAGGATGGCTGCATGAGCAACTGGTACGCATGCAGGACGGTATGACCGGCAATCTGGATAAAGTATACGAACATGTAATGGGTTCGCGCAACGGATGGCTCGGAGGCGACGGTGACGTATGGGAACGAGGTCCATACTGGATAGACGGGCTTCTTCCACTGGCTTATATCCTGAACAACGAGACACTTATCGAAAAAGTAAAACCCTGGATAGAATGGACGCTTGCCTCCCAGAAGCCGAACGGATATTTCGGACCGGATACCGACCGGAGCTATGAACCGGGGCTGCAAAGGGACAACTCCCAAGACTGGTGGCCCAAAATGGTGATGTTGAAAATCATGCAACAGTATTACTCGGCTACCGGCGACCAGCGCGTAATCGGTTTCCTTACCAACTATTTCAAATACCAGTTGGCAGAACTGCCCAAAAATCCGTTAGGCAAATGGACATTCTGGGGCGAACAACGCGGAGGAGACAATCTGCTGGTTGTTTACTGGCTGTATAATATCACCGGAGATAAATTCCTGCTGGAACTGGGCGAACTTATCCACAAACAGACATTCAACTGGACGGATATATTCTTGCACCAGAACCATTTGTCGCGCCAATACAGCCTGCACTGCGTGAACCTGGCACAAGGATTCAAGGAGCCGGTTATCTATTACCAGCAAAGCAAGGATGCAAAACATATTGCTGCGGTAAAGAAAGCTGTACAGACCATGCGCCATACCATCGGCTATCCTACCGGTTTATGGGCGGGCGACGAGTTGTTGCAGTTCGGCGACCCGATTCAGGGTTCGGAACTTTGTACAGCTGTGGAAATGATGTACTCGCTGGAAAAGATGCTTGAAATAACCGGCGACGTACAATGGGCGGACCATCTGGAACGGGTGGCTTACAATGCGCTGCCGACCCAGGTTACAGACGATTACTCGGCACGCCAGTACTACCAGCAGTTGAATCAGGTTGCAATTACACGAAACTGGCGCAATTTCGTTACACCGCATGACGATACGGACAATCTATTCGGCGTGCTGACCGGTTATCCCTGCTGTACTTCCAACCTTCACCAGGGCTGGCCGAAGTTTGTCCAGAACCTTTGGTATGCAACAGCCGACAATGGCATTGCTGCACTTGTTTATGCACCATCCAACGTAACGGCTAAAGTGGCCAACGGCATTCAGATTAAGATTCAGGAAGAAACGGCTTATCCCTTTGATGAAAGCATCCGTTTCCGTTTCTCATTCGCCGACAAGAAAGTGAAAAAGGCCTTCTTCCCGTTCCATGTACGTATCCCGGCATGGTGTACGAACCCGGTTATCCGTGTGAACGGCGAAGAAATCCAGGTGGATACCTACCCCGGAGAAATTGCCCGTATCAACAGGGAATGGAGTAATAAAGATATGGTTACGCTCGAATTACCCATGCAGATAGCCACCAGCAGATGGTATGCAAACTCTGCCGTTATCGAACGCGGACCGCTATTGTACGCGTTGAAGATGAACGAAAAATGGGAAAAGAAAACATTCGAACCGGAGAAACGGAAAAACTACGGGGAGTGGTATTATGAAGTAACTTCCGATTCGCCATGGAACTATGCATTGAGACATAAAAACATCCGTCCCGAGGCCCTCAAAGACAATTTTATTGTGGAAAAGGTAGCCACTATCGCTCCTTATCCCTGGAATGTGGAAAATGCGCCTGTTACCATCAAGACTAAAGGTTGCCGGGTGAACGGATGGACAGTATACAGAGGTTCCACGGGACCTATCCCCTACTTCACCCAGCAGGGAGACGACTACGGGCCGGAAGAGCCGATCGAGCTAATCCCCTATGGTTGCACGACACTGCGTATCACCGAATTCCCCGTACGGTAACGGATTCAAAGACACGTAAATAAAAACGAAAGGTTGCGGTTAAAGAATATAAAACTTTACCGCAACCTTTTTTTTAATCCTATCTTTGTGAAAACCGTGCGATAACGTTATCAGTTTTATGGGAATATTCCGACTTATTATAGCATCCACTATCTCTTTACTTTCCTGTCTGACCATAGAAGCAGTCACAGTACCCTATATCCCCCAGGTTACCAATTATACCGTCAACCAGTATGAGGCGGGCAACCAGAACTGGTCGGCAGCACAGGCGGCCGACGGCAAAATGTATTTCGGAAACAACCGGGGACTCCTGCAATTCGATGGTGTGCGCTGGAATCTGTATAAATTACCCAACAACCTGGCTGTCCGTTCCGTTTTTATCGACGATGACGGGCGTATTTATGTAGGTTCCTTCGAAGAGTTCGGCTATTTTGAACAGGATAGTAAGAACCAGCTGATCTATCATTCGCTGAAAGAGCAGGTTACCGGCTATAAGTTTTTCAACGACGAGATATGGACTATCCGGAAATACAAAGGCAAACTATACTTCCAGTCTTTCTCCTCCTATTTTATTTATGACGGCAAAGAGATACGGAAAGGGGCAGGTACGCAAAAACCGTTGTACTTCTTTCTGGTAAACGAAGACTTATATGTACAATTCATCGGTGAGGGCTTTTGTAAGGCCACCGGAGAAGACAGCTTTACAGAACTGGCATCCCATTCGCAATTGAACAACGACCATGTTGTTGCCGCCCTCCCCTATGACGATAAGCTTTTATTGGTGACATCCAAACACGGATTTTATATGTATGACGACGGAAAACTTTCCACATGGGACACTCCGGCAAATTCAATCCTAAAGTCCGGAATCGCCAATCGTGCCGTCTCCCTGAAAGATTCTTCCTATATCGTAGGCACCATATCCGAAGGCCTGGTAGCCGTTGACAGGGCGGGGCGTATCCTATGGCATATCAATAAGGCGAACCAGCTAATAAACAATACGGTACTGGGAATCTTTGTCGATTCGTCGGACAATCTCTGGGTAACGATGGATAACGGCATCTCCCATATACAGGTAAACTCCCCTATCTATTTCTATGAATCGAATGAGGTACAGGTCGGCATGGTTCACGATATGGCGATCTACAACGACAATATTTACCTGGCGACAAATCAGGGTGTCTATGTTTTATCCGATGCAGATAAACATCCTTACTTGATTCCGGGTACGGAAGAACAAAGCTGGTTTATCACCAACATAGACAATCAGTTGATAGTCGGCCACAACCGGGGAACACTACTGATTGAAGACAAAAAAGCCATTCCGGCTCCCGACCCGAGCGGAGGAGGCACAGCTCTCCGTAAATGTACCTTGCATGGAGAAGAAGTCCTGTTGCAGGTATCCTACAACTTTCTGAGTATCTTCAAATGGCATCCGGCGGAAGGCTGGAAGTTCAACCATAATGTGGAAGGGTTCAACAATCTGCTCCGTACATTCGAAGTCGATCCCTCCGGTACGATTTGGGCAAGCCACATGTATAAAGGTATGTACCGCATCCGGCTGGACGAAAGCCTGCATAAACTGAAAGAGATAGAATATATCGGACGGCTGAATCCGGCAAAAAAGGAAGGAACGATTAATGTAATGAAACTACGGGGACGTATCGTGTTTTCGGACGGGGATAAGTTTTATACCTATGAAGACATCTCTTCCCGTATCGTACCCTATGATTTATTAAACCGCGATTTCCCCGAATTATCGGATACGTACCGTATCGTATCCTGCAACAACGATTTATTCTGGTTCATACGAAATACCGAATATGTGCTGTTAAGCTACGACCATGGAGCATTCCATACCAGGCTACGCATCCCCTTCAGTATGTTCGACGACCCTACAATCGAAGATCGCGGAAACATTTATGTAGATACAGACGGCATCTCCTATTTCTGCCTGAACGGAGGTTTTGCCAAATACAATCCGAAACATGCCCTGCCGGATAAGAAAACGATAACACTGACCCTTTCATCCGTAGAGATACACAACCGCCATAACAGCGGAAGCCATTTGTTACCTTGTAGCGTATCGAATACACCGGTCCGGTTCGATTATCAATATAATAATATCTCCTTCAAATTCTCCTACCCGGATTACCGGGAGCGGTTTTCCCATATTTTATACAAGCTGGAAGGATTTGACGACGAATGGACGGAAGGTTCTCCGAACTTCAGTAAAAACTATTCAAACCTTCCATATGGAAAATATATCATGCATGCTGTAATCAAGGATAATGCAGGCTCTGATTTATCGGCCTGCTCTTATCCTTTTACCATTAAACGCCCGTTCTACCGGTCTGCCACAGCATTTGCCATCTATTTCTTCCTGCTGGCAGGCATTATCTTCCTGTTGGTAAAAATGTATATCAACTGGGAAATAGCCCGCAAGGACAAACAGGCGGAACAGCAACGCCGCCGGCAGGCTGAGCAACTGAAAGCCCAGGAGCAGTTGATTACCAAACTGAAAAATGAGAAATTGGAGGATGAACTCAGCTATAAAAGCAAGGAACTGGCAAGTGCCACACTCTCCGTTATCTCTCACAATGATTTCCTGGAAGGATTAAAAAAAGAGATACAGGAACAACAACTATCCGGCAACTATACCAAACGTTTCTTCGATAAATTAGTGAGGAAAATAGACGATAGTATCTCCAAAGATGACGAATGGGCGGTGTTCCAGGCAAATTTCGACCGTATCCACGAGAACTTCTTCGTCAAGCTGAAAGAACGATATCCGGACTTAACTCCGGGCGACCTGCGTATGTGCGCCCTGCTTCGTCTGAACATGCCGACTAAAGACATGGCAAGCATGCAAAACCTCTCTGTACGCGGTATTGAAGCGGCACGTTACCGTCTGCGGAAAAAGCTGAACCTGCCGGAAGGACAGAGCCTGGTCGATTTCATGATTCAGTTTAGTTAAATGCCGGACACATTCTTTTGTTTTAATATGTTTAATAACACAGGTATTCCGTTTTCCTGATTAACAAAACAAACTCATTGATTAATAAACGCTTATACTTTCATGCAGTAGTAAAAGCGTACTGAAACAATCTACTTTTTAGCCATGAAGTAACTTTACAGTACATTAAAATTTCATCATTTTTAAGGGAGACATTTCCTTTGCCGAAAAGAAAAATCAGAGATTGTTAAACTTAAAAATGAAATGCATGAAAGCTCGATTATTGCTTTGTTTATGCCTGCTCTTAACTACAACATCTGTGTTTGCCCAGAAACCCCTGACCGTTTCGGGTATCGTAACAGAGGAGGCGACCGGTGAACCGGCTATCGGTGTAAATATTGTTGTAAAAGGAACAACAAACGGAACCATGAGCTCTATTGACGGAGATTATACATTAACGGATGTACCGTCTAACGCCACTTTAGTATTCAGTTACCTCGGAATGGTAACTCAGGAAATTCCTGTTAACGGAAAAACCAAAATAGATATCGCTCTGGCAGAGGACACCAAAAAACTGGACGAGGTAGTCGTTATCGGTTACGGTACGGCAAAAAAACGCGACCTGACCGGTTCTACGGTAAATATCAAAGGGGATGAACTTGCCAATAAACCGGCGATGAACCCGCTTTCTTCCCTGCAAGGTAAAATTGCCGGTGTACAGGTGGTAAACAGCGGACGTGCCGGTAGCGACCCGGAAATCCGTATCCGCGGTACAAACTCCATCAACGGATATACTCCTTTATATATTGTGGATGGCCTTTTCAACGATAATATTAACTTCCTGAACCCTTCGGATATCGAATCGATGGAAATCCTGAAAGACCCGTCTTCTCTTGCTATCTTCGGTGTACGTGGTGCAAACGGTGTAATCATCGTTACGACCAAACGGGCAAAAGAAGGACAGACGCTGGTTAATATCAATACTTCTTTCGGTTGGAAAAAAGTGGTCGATAAAATCGACATGGTAAATGCAGACCAGTTCAAAGAATTATATAACGAACAGTTGAAGAACCAGGGAAACCCTGTATTCGACTTCTCTGCATGGAATGCGGATACGAACTGGCAGGACGAAATATTCCAGACCGGATTCGTTACAAACAATAACATCAGTATCACAGGTGCATCCGAAAGAAACAACTTTTATATGGGTGTAGGATATTCCAGCGAACAAGGGAATATCAAACATGAAAAGTTCAGCAAGATCACATTGAGCCTGGGTAGCGATTATAAAGTGACCAAAAACCTTAAATTCGGTTTCCAGTTTAACGGAGCCCGTACATTGCCTACGGATGCAAAAGAAGTATTAGGTGCCCTCCGTACCACCCCGGTAGCGCCGGTATTCAATGAAGAATACGGTTTGTTCTGTGTACTTCCCAGCTTCCAGAAAGCCCAGATGAATAACCCGATGATCGATGTGGATTTGAAAGCGAACACCACCCGTGCTGAAAACTACAGAGGTTCCGGTAATATCTACGGTGAATTGAACTTTCTGAAGAATTTCACATTCAAAGCGATGTTCTCGTTGGATTACGGTTCAAACAACAGCCGTACCTATACCCCTATCGTTAAGGTTTACAACGCCGAGGTAGAAGGCAAAGTAGAGACGCTGGGTACTAAAAAGACGGCTATCAGCCAGTTGAAACAGAATGAACTGAAAGTACAGAGCGATTATCTGTTGACGTATGTAAATAAATTCAACGACCATGGCATTACAGCAACAGCAGGTTTCACCACTTATTACAATTCTTTCAGCAACCTGAATGCAGCCCGCCAGCAAGGTGACGGACTGGTTATTGCCGACAATCCGGACAAATGGTATATAAGTATCGGTGATGCTGCAACCGCAACCAACGGTAGCTCACAATGGGAACGTACTACGGTTTCTATGTTGGCCCGTGTACTTTATAACTACAAGAGCAAATATCTGCTGAATGCATCTTTCCGCCGTGACGGTTCGTCCGCTTTCTATTATACAGGCAACCAGTGGCAGAATTTCTATTCTATCGGTGCAGGTTGGTTAATCTCCGAAGAACCGTTTATGCAGAACCAGAAGTTCTTCGATATGCTGAAACTGAAAGGTTCATGGGGTTCATTAGGAAACCAGAACATGGAATCTGCTTATCCGGCGCAACCGGTATTGACCAACAGTTCATCTGCCGTGTTCGGGAATGTGATTATTCCGGGATACCAGTTGAAATATCTTCCGAATGCAAATCTACGTTGGGAAAAAGTGGAAGCCTGGGAAGTCGGTTTCGATGCGAACATGTTTGCCAACCGTTTACAGTTCAGCGGAGTATATTACAATAAGAATACCAAAGACCTGCTGGCAACCGTTCCGGGACTTTCCGGTACTGTTCCGGGCTTAGGTAACCTCGGGCAAATCCGCAACAGAGGAGTCGAATTGTCTCTTTCATGGAATGACCGTATCGGCGATTGGGGGTACAGCATCGGAGCAAACCTTACCACTATCAACAATAAAGTGCTTAACCTGGTACAGGAAGGCTACTCGATTATCGATGGCGAAAAGAGCATGAGCTATACTACGGCAGGCTATCCGATCGGATACTTCTACGGATACAAAGTGGCAGGTGTTTACCAGAATGAAGAGGAAATCAAGAACTCTCCGAAAAACACACTGGCAAACGTAACTCCCGGTGATTTGAAATTCGAAGACCTGGACGGAGACGGCAAAATAACCCCGAAAGACCGTACAATGATCGGTAACCCGACACCGAAGGTAACTTACGGCATTAACATCGGTGTATCCTACAAAAACTTCGATTTGGGCATAGACATGATGGGACAGGGCGGCAATCAGATTTACCGTACCTGGGACAACTACAACTGGGCACAGTTCAACTATATGGCACACCGCCTGAACCGCTGGCACGGGGAAGGTACTTCCAATAGCGAACCGATCCTGAATACAGCGCATACTATCAACAATATGAACTCGGATTATTATATCGAGGATGGCAGCTTCTTCCGTATCCGTAACGTGCAGTTGGCTTACAACTTCGATAAAAACCTGTTGAAGAAAATCTATATGCAGGCACTGAAAGTATATGTGAACGTGCAGAACCTGAAAACCTGGAAAAACAACACAGGCTATTCTCCCGAATTAGGAGGTAAAGCTACTGCTTTCGGTGTAGACAACGGAAGTTATCCGATACCTGCTATTTATACATTCGGTTTGAACCTTACATTTTAATCCCATTTAAACGAATAAGTTATGAAACTTAATAAATATATAGTCTCATTATTGATCGCTTCTTCAGCCTTCACTTTTACAGGCTGCAACGATTTCCTGGACCGCAGTCCGCTCGGAGAATTTACAGAAGACGATAAACCCGGAGGTAGCCTCGACGGCCAGGTGTTTAATATTTATACCTTGATGCGTAATTATAACATTACAGCAGGCATCCCGGCTTTCCTTATCCACAACGTACGCTCGGAAGACTCTGAAAAAGGAAGTGACGCCAGCGACGGGGCCGACCAGGCTGCCATGTTCGACGATTTCTTCTACACGACCAACAACGGTAGTGTAAAAGCATACTGGACACAGAACTACACCATTATTTACCAATGCAACTCCGTTATCGAAACCGTTGAAAAAGGAAACCTTACCGATGAAGGCTCACAGCGGAACAAAGGAGAAGCTTATTTCTTCCGTGCTTATACCTATTTCAACCTGGTACGTGCCTTCGGTGAAGTGCCCTTGGTAACTTTCCATATCAATGATGCTTCGGAGGCTAACATCCCGAAAACAACTGTCGACAAAATCTATGCGCAGATTGATGCCGACCTGAAAGAAGCCGTAAAATTGTTACCGCAGAAATGGGGCGCCCCCTATACCGGACGTCTTACTTGGGGAGCAGCACGTTCTTTACAGGCCCGTACTTATATGATGCGTAACGACTGGAACAATATGTATGCTGCGGCAAACGATGTTATCAGTTCCGGATTATACAATCTGGATACACCTTATGACCAGGTATTTACAGATGAAGGCGAAAACTGTGGCGAATCTGTTTTCGAACTGCAGTGTACCGCAACCCCGGCAAAGCCGGCAAGTACGGATATCGGCAGCCAGTTCTGTGAAGTACAGGGCGTACGCGGTTCCGGTGAATGGAACATGGGCTGGGGCTGACATATGGGAACTTCCCTGATAGGAAAAGCTTATGAAAAAGGCGACCCGAGAAAAGATGCTACCTTGCTTTATTTCCGCCGTTCACCTAACGACCCTATCACTCCGGAAAACACCAATAAGCCTTATGGAGAATCTCCGGTATCATCGGCCATGGGAGCCTACTTTAATAAAAAAGCCTATACCAATCCGGCAAAACGTCTGGAATTTACAAAAGGCGGTTTTTGGGTAAACATCCGCCTGATCCGCTACTCCGATGTACTGCTGATGGCAGCGGAAGCAGCGAACGAACTGGGAAATGTAAGTACTGCACTGGAATATCTGGAAATGGTAAGAGCACGCGCACGTGGCGGTGATAATACCATCCTGCCTAAAATAACAACTACCAACCCGACCGAATTGCGCGAAGCTATCCATGCCGAACGCCGTGTGGAACTGGGACTGGAACCGGACCGCTTTTACGACTTGGTTCGCTGGGGTACGGCAGCACAGGTATTGCATGCCGCAGGTAAAACCAACTACCAGCACAAACACCGTTATTTGCCTCTGCCGCAGGATGAAATAGATAAATCCGATGGTATATTAGTGCAGAACCCTGATTATCAATAAATTTACCAAACAATAAATCATCTCATGAACAGTTCCATGCCGATAAGAATCCTGGCACTGCTGCTAATCTTTTCGATGGCAGCATGCACAGGCAAAAAAAAGAATACCGGGGAAGCCGGTCGTCCCACTCAATTCGAGTCGGACGATGCTTTCCTGACCTATATACAGAATGCGCACCTCAACTATATGTGGGAAGGGGCCGAACCTAATTCCGGTCTTGCCTGTGAACGTATCCATATGGACGGGATATATCCGGAAAATGATGCGGATGTAATTACCACAGGAGGCAGCGGTTTTGGTATTGCCGGACTTCTGGTCGGCATTGAACGCGGTTTTATCCCCCGCGAAGAAGGTGTAAAAAGATTCTATAAGATTGCCGATTTCCTGGCAAAAGCAGACCGTTTCCATGGCGTATGGCCTCATTGGCTGCATGGTCCGACCGGAAAAGTAAAACCTTTCGGGAAGAAGGATGACGGGGGCGACCTGGTGGAAAGCGCCTTCCTGATACAAGGCTTACTTTGTGCCCGCCAGTATTTTGCCAATGGAAACGAAGAAGAGCAGGCATTAGCCGCTAAAATCGATACGCTCTGGCACGAAATGGAATGGAGCTGGTACCTGAACGGACAGGATGTCCTGTACTGGCACTGGAGTCCGAACTACGGCTGGGAAATGAACTTCCCGCTGGAAGGCTATAACGAATGCTTGATTACCTATATCCTTGCCGCTTCTTCCCCTACCCACCCGATACCGGCATCCGCCTATCATAACGGCTGGGCGCGCAAAGGTGAAATCAAAAGCGATGCGGAAGCCTACGGCTATCCGCTTATCCTCAAATTCAACGGGGCGGAACAGTACGGAGGTCCCTTATTCTGGGCGCACTATTCCTACATAGGACTGAACCCCAGAGGATTGTCGGATGCCTATGCCAACTACTGGGACCTGAACCGGAACCAGGTCTTGATAGACTATAGCTATTGTGTAGAAAATCCGAAGGGATACAAAGGATACGGACCCGACTGCTGGGGACTGACCGCCAGCTACTCGGTAAACGGATACAATGCCCATATGCCCGGCAACGATTTGGGAGTAATCACCCCGACCGCCTCACTTAGCAGTTATCCTTATACACCCGAAGAATCGATGGGAGCCATGAAACATTTTTATTATAATTTAGGAGACAGCTTATGGGGCAAAT
>UQLN01000061.1 GCA_900541965.1 uncultured Parabacteroides sp.
GTCGATTAATAATTTAAAGTAAACCTAATTCATCAAGATATAACAAAAGGGACAACCCTTTTTATTACTAAGTATAAACCGAGTCAACCTATTTTATATATTAGACAGAAAGTAGTCAACTAAAATCATTAAACTACACCGGAATGCCTGTTTTAGATCAGTTTACACCCCCATCTCGACGATACCGAGACCCGGATGTAAGTTCAATCGAGACCCGGGTGTCAAGCATATTAAGTAATAACCTTTCTGATATTCAGATATATACTTATTAAATAAAGAACCCTGTTTTTGTTACTTCAATATAAAGCTATGATAGTAATGATAGTAGCTATGATAGTTAAAAACAGAACTATCATAATACAATATACTGATTATGTGTTGCTTAATAAGAAAATGAGAGTATGATAGTTGATTTTACAAAATCGATTGTATATTCCTTATTCCATATTTGTAAGAACATCTACCCATATTATCCTGAAGATGAAGTTGACGTGCTTCATTTTTATTAAACAAAAAGAGAGGATACCCTTCTGTGTCAAGGTACCCTCTTTTCATTTATATCGAATCTACTAAAAGATTCCTATCGCAAAAAATTACAGATTCTGCATTTTGAAGAAAGAGAAAACAGCCGGTTCATTAGCACTTCCGCAATGGATTAAACCAGGGCGAGCCACGCGATCCCAAGGGATCAAGTCTTTAGCCGTACCAGCAGCATCCATTCCTTTTACCGCAGTCCATTTCTTACCGTCAGCACTTTGGAAAAAGGCACAATTACATCCATCTGTCACTTCCATTTTCAGATAAACAGGAGAAGCAGGAAGTGGCTGTTCATTTAGTATCTGAGTTTTACCATCTATAATCATCTTCAATTGCAACCGGTCGCCTACACAACCCAATGCCATTTGAGACTTATCATCACCATACATTACGAGACCTTTGAAGCTTTGATTTTTATTTATTACTGCTGTTTCTATGGCATAACGAGAGGTTGACGGACGCACACACAAAGCTGTACCATTACGGCTATCCTTTTTAGGCTTGCCACTTAAAAACAAATTTCCGCCTTTGAACTTTGCATCTATATCCGAATAAACATAATTCCAAGTCCATTCATTGCGAAGTTGCTTATCCTTGAAATTATCCTCAAAATCAGTAACGGGTTGTTGTACTACTCCTTTAAAAGGCATAGGCTGGCGCAATTTTGCTGTTTCACCTGTTACAAAATGAGGCCATTTATCTTCTCCCATTACCAACTCCTGCAAAATTGGTTGACGCCCTAAATAAAAATCCGCCCCCGACAGATATGCATGACAGAGATAAAACATACGCCCATCCCGAAGCGTAGTAAACGTACCATGTCCGCAAGACTGAACTTCACCTCCTCCATGCAGGATCGGATTTCCTTCATATTTTTCATACGGTCCCTTTAAGTTTTTTGAACGGGCAACAGCTACGGCATAGTCGCTTTTCGGACCACAGCAACCGTTTATCGAATAAATAATATAATAATAGTCCCCATACTTGAACCAATGCTGCCCTTCCATACCAATCCGTTCGTCATCCTTTAGCAAGCTGAAAGGTTCACCTTCCAAACGCAAACCGTCTGCCGACAATTTACTGCAAAGTAATTCTATCGGACGATTATCCAGTCCATAAGCTTTCCAAGTGATATACAACTGCCCGTTATCTTCCAGAACAAAAGCATCAATAGCCTCTGTTCCGAACTCTACCAATAAACCATGATCAGTAAAACCCTTTGCCGGGTCCTTTGCTGTCGCTACTCCGATATAAGATACGCCATCCGATTTCCTGCGAGCCGTATAATAAGCAAAGACCTTCCCATTGTGATAATACAGTTCCGGTGCCCAGAAAGAAGAAGAGGTCCATTCCGGCTTACGGTCGAATATATGCCCTACCTGTTTCCAATTTACCAAGTCCGAGGATGTAAACACAGGATAATGCGGAGCCCATTCCGAAGAAGTTCCTGTTGCATAAAAAGTATCTCCTATCCTCAAGATAGAAGGATCTGCCATATCACCATGGATAACCGGATTTGTAAAATAAGATGTTTCCTGAGCCATTACGGAAGTTGCGGAACACAACGCAATACTTCCGAACAAAGTGAGAATCAATTTTTTCATGGATATAAAATTTACGCTTGCAATGCTTCGTCCATGGCAGCAGCAGCCTTACGACCGTCACCCATAGCCAGGATTACGGTAGCCCCGCCACGCACAATATCGCCACCGGCATATACATCCGGCAAAGCCGAACGCATGGTATCCTGATCGACAACAATCGTACCCCATTTGCTCACTTCCAATCCCTGGAAAGCACGCGGAATAAGCGGGTTAGGTGAAACACCCACGCTCACAATCACTTCATCCACATCCACAGTCTCTATTGCACCTTCGATAGCAACAGGACGACGACGACCGGAAGCATCCGGTTCTCCCAGTTCCATTTTTTGTAAACGGGCCTGCTTTACACGTCCACGTTCGTCACCGATATATTCAATCGGATTATGCAGAGTCAAAAATTCTATGCCTTCTTCCTTTGCATGCTTCACTTCTTCCAGACGTGCCGGCATTTCTTCTTCGCTACGGCGGTAAATAATCATGGCACGTTCGGCTCCCAAACGGCGTGCTGTACGTACAGAGTCCATTGCGGTATTACCACCTCCGATTACTGCCACCTTCTTGCCCTGCAGTACCGGCGTATCACTCTCCGGATTAGCAGCATCCATCAAGTTGACACGAGTCAGATATTCATTGGAAGACATCACACCGATCAGGTTTTCCCCCGGAATATTCATAAAGTTGGGAAGACCGGCTCCACTGGCAGCAAAAATGCCTTTAAATCCATCTTCATGCAAATCTTCGTGGCTGATAGTCTTACCAACGATACAGTTAGTAATAAACTTCACACCCATCTTGCGAAGCCCTTCGATTTCGACATCCACAATCTGATTCGGCAGGCGGAATTCCGGAATGCCATATTTCAATACGCCACCTATTTCGTGTAAAGCCTCGAAAACAGTTACATCGTACCCTCTCTTAGCCATATCCCCGGCAAACGAAAGACCGGCAGGCCCCGAACCGACAACCGCAATCTTGATTCCATTCTTTTTAGCCACCTCCGGTATGGAAATATTACCACTCTCCCGTTCGTAATCGGCTGCAAAACGTTCCAGATAACCTATGGCAACAGCAGGCTTACCCATCTTCAAATGAATACACTTGCTCTCACACTGTTTTTCCTGAGGACATACACGACCGCAAACAGCAGGCAGTGCACTGGTTTCTTTCAATACGCGTGCAGCTTCCAGAAACTCTCCGCGCTCAATATTCTTAACAAATGTAGGGATACTGATACTTACCGGGCATCCTTGCATACATGTCGGATTCGGACAATCCAGGCAACGTTGTGCTTCCTGCATCGCCTGTTCCTTTGTCAAACCAAGGTTCACTTCTTCCAGACGTGTATGGCTGCGATACTCCGCATCCAATTCATTCATCTCAACACGGGGAATATCCGCACGTTCTTTATTTTTTTTGCTTTTCCGAAGTGCTTCTCTCCACGGTTCGGCACGACGGGCTGCTATTAATTCTTCTGCTGTCATTTTTTCCAATAGCTTTATTACTTCTTTTCCATATCTTTATAAGCACCCAAACGCATCAACATCTCGTCGAAATCGACCTGATGAGCATCAAATTCAGGACCATCCACACAAACGAACTTCGTCTTTCCACCCACCGTAATACGGCAAGCGCCACACATACCGGTTCCGTCCACCATAATCGTATTCAGAGAGGCAACAGTCGGTATTTCGTATTTTTTAGTCAGCGCCGAAACAAATTTCATCATAATCGCCGGTCCGATAGTCACACAAAGGTCCACTTTCTCACGGTTGATAACACTTTCCACACCGTTGGTAACCAATCCCTTCGTACCATAAGAACCGTCATCCGTCATCACAATCACCTCATCGGAATTGGCACGCATTTGTTCTTCCAGGATAACCAGATCTTTCGTACGTGCGGCCAAAACCACAATTACCCGGTTTCCCGCTTTATGGAAAGCTTCTACAATAGGAAGAAGCGGGGCTACACCTACACCTCCGCCGGCACACACTACGGTACCCACTTTTTCTATATGGGTAGCCTGTCCGAGAGGACCTACCAGGTCTGTAATATAATCGCCGACGTTCAGTTCACAAATCTTTTTAGACGAACCGCCCACAGCCTGGATAACCAGTGTAATGGTTCCCTTTACCGTATCGGCTCCGGCAATAGTAAGCGGGATACGTTCCCCTTTCTCACCTACCTTTACGATAACAAAGTGTCCTGCCTTTCGTGAACGGGCTATCAAAGGGGCTTCGACTTCCAGTTTCACCACATTGGCAGAGAAATTTTCTTTACTTACAATTTTATTCATTATAATCGACTATTGATAGTTTATCTTCTGTGTTCGATGCAAAAGTATATCAAAAAAGCGAGTTCGCTGCTGTTTTGCCAGAGAAAAAGGCCTTATTCGAACAATCCTTCATCTCTAATTAACATCAACAAAGCGGAATGTGGAACAATGAGATACTTCTCTTCATTAAAATTTATCTCATAAGCCGAATTTTGCAAAAAAACGGCAAGATCGCCTTCGTGTGCCTGTAAAGGCAAATAATGAACCTCTTCATTATTTTTCTTTTCCCATGCCTCGTGTTCTTCTGCTTGGGAAGGAAGAGGAAACCCGGGACCGACCTTAATGATGTATCCGCTCTGAATTTTGTCTTGCTGCACCGTAGGAGGAAGATAAAGTCCTGATTTGGTCTGACTTTGTGGATTCTTCGGTTTTATAAGCACCTTATCACCCACCATAAGAAACTTATCGATATCTTTCTGTTCTATTGATAATTGCATAATAATATTGGTTATAATATTTCTAACAGCGAACAAAGATACAAAAGAAGATTCAGAACCTGTTTATCTCCAAAGAGAACTTCAATGAAAGGTTTCGTCTATCTGATGTACCATACTAATGCAATACGATTCGACCTACCGCACGGGAATTGAAAAAGAAAAAGGAGTTGTCCCTGATAGGACAACCCCTTCTTTCCTGATATTCTATTTTCAATTACAATGCACGTCCTTTAAACACATTCGACTGGTCTGAAGGGTACAGACTACCGGTAAACGATATGCGTTCGCTATTGAAGTTCGGATTTACCGTTGCCGTACATTTGTTGGAACCTTTCACCATACGAATAGAAACACTTGCTGAAACAGCAACTCCCTGAACCATCATGTTCATTGTAATATTTCCTTTTTTATCGGTTTTCATTTCTACATTGGAAGCACTACCTTCTACAGTAATACCGCCAATACCGTTAGGACCTGAATACGGGCCGTTGAAAGCCAACTGGATAGTAGCCCTGTCGCCTTTCATAGATACGAAGTTCGTGCTCGGAGTGACATAAACGAAACTACCCCGCTTAAATTCAACCCTGTCGGCCTCCAATACGAAATCTCTATCCTTTAATGCCTGAACACCTTGCTCAAACAATGCCATTTCTTCTGCTTCATCCGCAGCCTGTTGTGCTTCTCGTGCTGCTTTTTGAGCTTCTCTCTGCTTCTGCTGCTCTGCTGTCGTTGCGCATGAACTAAATGCAAGGACAGTCAATAATAATAAAACTACTTTTTTCATACATCTTGATTCTTTTAGTTATAACTAATCTATTGACGTTACATATAGTAGACAATCAGTAAAGTAAAAGGTTCAATTTAACATCTTCCTTTTCATGTTTTTAACATGGTGCCATAAAAATAGCCAGGCTGTCATAGCCGCTATAAAATCCGAAAAAGGAGAAGCAAACCAAACCCCGTCTAACTGCCAGAGATCCGGCAGGAACAAAATTGCCGGAATAAGGAACAATACCTGGCGGCTCAGGCTCAAAAACATCGCTTTCCAGGCAATACCGATACTCTGGAAAAACTGGCTGATGGAAATCTGGGAACCTACAACAAAGAAAGCTGCCAAGGTCAACCGCAAACCATTCTCCGAAACTGCTATCAATTCGGGGTCATTCGTAAACGCCCGCACAATCAGACCTGGTAACAACCAACTCGCCAAACATCCAGCTCCGGTAATAATCGTAGATGTAATAATAACCAGCCTCAACGTTTCCTGTACACGTTTATAAAGCCCCGCTCCATAGTTAAAACCGACAATCGGCTGCATCCCCTGAGCAATGCCGATAATCAGCATGACCAGCAGCATTCCCACACTGGTAATAATCCCATTCGCCCCGATAGCCATATCGCCTCCATATTTCTTCAATGCATGATTCTGGATGATAGTAACCGCACTACCCGCCAACTGCATTGCAAAAGGCGAAACACCTATCGTCAGGATATTCCATATAACAGCAGATTCCGGTTTGAAATATTTAACATGGAAACGGACTATACTCTCTTTGTTCAGGAAATGGCTCATCACATAAACGGCACTGACAGCCATCGAAATCACTGTAGCAATAGCTGCTCCCTGTATCCCCATATCGAACCAGAAGATAAATATAGGATCGAGGATAACATTTATCACCGCGCCTATCATCATCGTAATCATGGCTTTCTTCGGATAACCGGATGCACGCATTACGGCATTGAAACCGAAACTCAATGAAGCCAGCAGGTTGCCGGGTATGGCAATATACAAATATTCTTCCGCATAAGGTATCGTCTGCTCGCTCCCACCGAACCAAGTCAACAGATCTTTCAGAAACAGCATGCTGGGGATTATCGTCAAGGCAGAGATAATAAAAGTCAGCGTCAAGGCATTACCCAGCACTTTCTCCGCCATGTCATTCGCTTTACGTCCCAAATGGATAGAGACACGTGTAGCCGCACCTGCCCCGACCAACATCCCGAATGCCTGCAAAAACAACAAGATGGGAAATGTCAGGGTAAGTCCCGCCATCGCCAATGGGCCTACCCCTTGCCCGATAAAAATACGGTCCACTATATTGTATAATGCATTTACCATCGTACCGACTACAGCCGGTATCGCGTAATGCAACAACAGCGAACTCACCTTTTCATATTCCAGCCTTTTGGTAATTTCACTCGTCATAATCTATAATCGTATATTCTTCATTTCTTTTATAAGCCCTGCCACGTCCGTAAACGTTTTCGTTGCGGAATCCGGCATAGTCATAACCAGTTGATGTGCAGAACGGCAATTTATATTCATCTGCCCATCTTTTACCGGAGAAGGTCTGAAACCGTTCCGGATAAGTGCATTGCCCACCCAGTAAGAAACCAGGAAATCCCCTTCCACTCCTATGGGAGAAACCGGCGCCTGTGTATTTAATTTCCCGGTTGACGAGTCGAAAACAATCCCGTCCCGGCTAAAGAATGTTTCAAAAGCTCCGTTCATAATTAAATCTTCCGGGGTTCCGGACGACATGGGACGCCCTTTTTCCTGTAACCACAGGCAATCTCCCATCTGCAGGGCCAGGTCCAGATCGTGGGTCGACAGCAGAATTGCCTTATTTTGTTCTACCGCAAGTTTATGCAACAAGACCATCGTTTCAATACGGCTTGTCACATCCAGAAAAGCCGTAGGTTCATCCAGCAGGATAATCGGGCACTGCTGTGCCAAGACCTTTGCAATCATCGCTTTTTGGCGTTCTCCATCACTCAGTTCCGATACATAGTTTTGTGATTTATGGGCAATACCGGCTGCCTCCAGCGATTGCCCGATGATTTCCCGGTCGTGCGCTTTCAGTTGACCGAAAAATCCCGTATACGGATGACGCCCCAGGGAAACCAGGTCGTAGACAGTTATACCGCCTGCATTTGTCTTTTCTGTCAATACAACCCCTACGGTCAGTGAAAAGTTGTATTGGGAATACGAATCCAGCGGTTTGCCCATCAAACGGATTTCTCCGTCCAAAGGCGGCTGGAAACCGCATAGTGTCCGTAGCAAAGTAGATTTTCCCGCTCCGTTCAATCCGAGCAAGCAAGTCACTTCTCCGGCAAACAACTGCAAATCCAGTGCTTCATGTATCACTTTCCGTTTACCTCCTTTCAGCAGATATCCGATACTTAGCTGCTTTGTTTCTATCACAGGACTGTTATTCATCATAGCGTTCAATCAAAATATTGGATATTCTTACGGTTCACAATCACATAAATTATCACAGGAGCACCCAGCATGGGAGTTACGGCGTTTAGAGGCAGAATATTATTTGTTCCGGGAAGTACCATTATCAGATTACAAAGCAATGCTATACAAGAGCCTGCCAATAAAGTGACCGGAACCAGCATTTTATGATTGGAAGAGCCCAACATCAACCGGGCAATATGAGGTACGGCAAGCCCGATAAAGGATATCGGACCGCAAAATGCCGTTGTCGTAGCAGTAAGCAACCCTGTGCAAAACAAAATCAATATACGTGTCTGTTTGATTTTGATACCCAGGTTTGCCGCATACATCTCTCCCAGCAATAAGGCATTCAATGGTTTTATCAGCAAAATAGCTAAAAGCAATCCTACCAATGTAAATATACCGAAATAGGGAAGTTGCTGGATGGATACCCCCGAGAAGTTTCCCAACCCCCACATAACGAAAGCATGTACCTTATCTGTTGAAGCATAATAATTCAGAATGGAAATCAATGAAGAGGCCAGGTATCCTATCATGATACCGATAATCAGGAGCATCACATTACTCTTCACTTTAGATGAGAAATAGATAATCAACCCCAGAATGCAACCGGCACCGATAAAAGCCGCCAGTATAACTGCCACATATCCGCTCAGCGGCCAGTCCGTTACCAAGCTCATCGAACCGCCGAAATAAAGCAGGATAGCGGCGACCCCCAGGTTTGCTCCATCGCTTATCCCCAGGATAGACGGACCGGCAAGCGGGTTCCGGAACAAGGTCTGCAAAAGCAACCCGCTCACTGCCAATGAAGCCCCGGCAAGTAAAGCCGTCACAGCTTGTGGGAAACGGGATTGTAACACGATATTCTGCCATGCCAGCCGTTCGTTCCCCTGTCCCAGCAAAATATTCCACACACTCTCAAACGGTATCGATACGGCACCGTATACCAGCCCTCCTGCAAATAAAACCAAAAGGATAAAAATCAAAAGCGGATAAAATAACAAGGCTTGCTTATTCATAGCGCAAATATAATGCTTTTATCCGCTTCAAACCGATTGGCAGGTATTCACTTCTTCTTTTTCTTTTCTTTTTCCGCAATGAAGAATTTCCTTGTTTCGTCAACAACTTCCTTTCTTAATCCAATAATACCTATCAGGTTAGGAATAGCCATCAACCCGTTTACGATATCCGCAATAATAAAAATAAGCCCTAAAGGTAAAAACGAACCGACAGCAACAAGGGATATAAAAATAACCCGGTAAGGCTTTATGGATTTTATGCCCATCAGGTATTCCATACATTTTTCGCCATAATAATTCCAACCCAATATGGTAGTAAATGCGAAAAAGATTAATCCGATATTAACTACATATTTTCCTAAAACAGGGATGGGAAGCCCCCTTTCAAATGCAATCGTAGTCATTGCCGCTCCTTCCTGATGCCCCCCATAGCTTCCAGTCAGTACAATTGTAAGTCCTATAACCGTACATACCAACATGGTAAAGAACGTTCCGGTCATCGATATCAATCCTTGTTTAACCGGCGACTTGGTCTTTGCCGCCGCTGCTGCAATCGGCGAACTGCCCAAACCGGCTTCATTGGAAAAGACACCTCTGCCTACTCCCATTTGTATAGCAACTAAAATCGTCACACCGGCAGCTCCGCCTAACACTGCTTTGGGCGCAAAAGCACTCTCTACTATCAGCAATATCGCCGGGATAATTTCTTCCGACCGGTTTATCAACACAAGCAAAACAACCAGCAGATAAAGCACCACCATCGTCGGCACGATTTTTTCCGCTACGCTCGAAATCCTCTTTATTCCTCCCAAAGTAACCAATGCCACAAGGATGGTTACTACAACAGCAGTCACAGTTACCGGCACATTAAACAGAATGGTCGTAGCATCCGATATGGATTTAACCTGTCCGAAAGTCCCAATACCGAAAAAGGCAACGCCAACGCCAAATAACGCAAAAAGCTTTGCCAGCCATTTCACGCCCAGCCCATTTTGTATATAATACATCGGACCTCCCGCCATCTGGTTGTTTGCATCCACCTCTCTATATTTAATCGCCAATACACCTTCGGCATACTTTGTAGCCATACCAAAGAAAGCGGCAAGCCACATCCAAAACAATGCCCCGGGTCCTCCCGTATGGACAGCCGTAGCTACTCCTACAATATTGCCCGTTCCTATCGACGCCGATAGAGCCGTACACAAAGCACCATAATTGGAAACATCCCCCTGGACGGAGGCATCCTGTTCCTCTTCATCTCTACCAAAGACAAATTTTAATGCCATCGGCAACCTGAAAATTTGAAGTAATCTTAATTTGAATGTCAGATAAATTCCTGTTCCGACAAGTAAGATAAGTAATGGCGGTCCCCAAACAAAGTTACTGATACTTTGAAAGATTTCTTTTATTTCCATAATGAATTCATTAATTAAAGGGTTGTCTTTCTCTAAGGGTATAATTCCGACGATTCATCGAAGACGAATCGGTCTTATATCTAAGGTCATTCGCAAATGTAAGAGAATTAAATAAAATGATAACATCATTATTGTTAAAAATAAATCTCTGTCTCAAATTAAAAATAGAAATAAAAAACAGGCATATCACAAACGTATGAATGATGCAAAACATACTAAACGTTTGTAATATGCCTGTATAAAACGGGATTTAATAAACCGTATCCCGGTTCATTGTCTTAGCCCATACATTGCCGGGATAAAGCCTTGTCGCTTGCCGGAATTCTTTTTCAGCAGCAAACTCATCCCCTTTTAATAATTGAATTAAACCACTGTAATAAGCCACATTACTTTGTTGCACATTCTGGTTGGCTTCACCGAATTTTGCATACGAATCCATCAGATTTTGCTGTGCATGCTTTAATTTATCCTGCATATCCGCCAACACTTTATCCGCCTCATTAATATTATTCAATTTTCGCAGCGATTTAACTTTATAATAACTTAAATCACTCAGATTTCCATTTGTGTTGCCGATAGCCGACTTCTTAAAACATTCTTCCGCTTTGTCTTGCCGTCCCAATGATTGGTAAGCGATTCCGGACAAATAATAAACCTTCGTCTCATATCCGCCCCAACGAGAAGGAGCAACTTCCAGATTTACAGGATACTGGTTTGCCAAATCAAATTCAATGATTGCTTCCTTATATTTCTTTTTATCCAACAGGCGAATGCCTTTCAGTAAATGAGAATCTGCATACATATCATGTATTTGTCCACCACCTTCCCATAAATGGAAATGACGTTTATCCATTATGCGGATAGCTTTATCATATTGTCCGGCTATATTGTATAATGTAAGCAAACGCATAACGGCATCGTCATGTTTCATGACTGTTTTCAGGTGAGTTTCCAATCGTTTCAGCCGCTGGGCTTCAGGAATGTTTGCCTGTTCATAAATTTTATCGGACTCTGTAAGCAAAAGCGCATCGTCGGAATTTGCCTTTATAGCCATATCATAATATTTTATTGCCTTATCCAAGTCTCCGGTACGTCCATAGCCGAACCCTGCATTGCGGCAGGCAATAGAGAAAGCAGGGTTTAACTCGACTGATTTCACCCACATATCCAGTCCGTTTTCTTTCTGTCCCAGATAATATAACAGGTTTCCTAAATAATAGCAGGCAAACGAATCATCCGGTTTTACTTCCAATATGGACCTGAACAGTCCAATTTCCTCCAACCGGAACGGATAATTGTCCAGTGGGGATAATTTTTGAGCCTGCCCGATACAATCCAAAGCACTTTCTTTATCACCGGACTTAAGCAAATTGGCCGCTTTATAATAATATACCAACGGATATCCAGCATAAGGCTCACCAATAGATATCGCCTCATCCAATACGGCTAAAGCATCTTTTACCGCTCCTATTGTCATATAATTACTTGCCACTTCCAACATTTCCTGCACAGCGATAATTCCTTTACTATTATAATTATTACCTACCCGCAAGAAAGAGGCATTTCCGGCCGTAAGCAGACTTTTTTCCGCAGCACTCCAATAATCCAGCGGATCTATCTGCTGAATATAAGCAATTGTTTCCAGAGCCTGCTCCTTATCGCCCAACATACGAAGGATATAGGCCTTCAGGGTGAGTGCCTGCAAATCACGTTCTCCCACATAAAGAGATTGGGTAATCAGGTCCAACGCTCCCGCATATTCTTTTGCATTGACGGCCATTACCGCCAGTTCATAGAATGAACGATGTTTATATTCCGGCGTCCAGGTAGCGGCCCAATAAGCATCTTCCGCCTTTTGGTTTTCACCCGTCGTCCGGTATAAATAACCCAGATAATAAAGAGCCTCCGTGTTTTTCACCCTCGTATAATCATGAGATAACCTTGCTTGGGCACGCAACAAATGCTGTTTGGCTTTCTCCCATTCTCCCTGACGGATATAATGCTTGCCAACTTCTATATTCACACGGGCATCCATTGAATCGCGAAGCAATGCTTCATTATAAAAGTCCATATAATCCAACCGGGCATTGTTAAACTGGTCCACACGAAGACCTGCCAGATACAGTTCTTCATTTGTTTTATATGCTTTTACCGGTTTTGTCCCTTCGATAACTTCGGGTAACGACTTTTCTTCCAACACTACCGGACTATAATCGACCAACAGGTTCCCTTGTGCATCATATAAAGCAGTATATAAATCGGAAGCTTTTTCCATATCAGGAACAGAAACCTGTTCAAAGAAATAGTTATCCGGGTCAATGGAAATACGCTTATCCATCAATACCCGGTCTTTACATTTTACCACTACACGTGCATTATCATACAATGTCGTTGCACAGTATCCGACCCGGTAAAGATGCTCTCCCGCCGGTTCAAAATTGACTGCCGCATCCACTGTTGCATTCTTCACGCCTTTAATGCCTTTTATCGGATACCATATCTGGCTGAATTCCCGGATTTCACCCGGATTAATCCAGCTATAGTCCGGCTGGTTGTCCGAATAACCGCCCACCATCAGTTCCAGATAGTGCCCGTCATTATCCGATAATATTTTATTCCACATTTCCCCGTTCGGATTATTTCCCCACAGGAAAAATTTCTTTCCGGGAACAACATGCCTGTTTGCTACATGCACCGTCCCGGCATCAACGCCATAATCATAACCGGCAAGGAATGACATCTCACTTCCCCATGCAAAAATGGAACGGGAACTTCCCGTAAAATTCTTCCACCAGGATAAATCTTCAACTTTACCATCCCCGACCGTTGTTTCCCCCTCAGGCCAGTTGGTAAAATATACTTTATGATGATCCGCACCAAACTGTACATCCGGTGGGAATATAACCTGATACCGGTCATTGCAATGAACCGAAACATTCGCCCAATACAACATAGACTGGATCATCGATGTCGGATTGATTACTTTTATCTTAGCCTCAACCCATGAACGGTTCGGATAGACGGATACACCGACCGACCATTTCAGACGGTGTCTGAATTCTGTTTCCCCAACCCAAATAGTTTTACTTCCATTCTTGTTTTCTTCCATCGTCCAGTTCACAGGCATATACGTACTGGCCCGGTGATGGTCCGGGATATTCCATTCCACCCCGCCGGATAACCAGGCGCCCAACATACCGATCAGAGCCGGTTTCACTCCTGTCTGGGTATAAAAGAAATGATATTTATTCGTATTATCCGTAGCAGAAAAAATACGTCCGCCGATTTCAGGCAAGACAGATATATCGACATACTGATTATTCAGTTTCAATACGTTATATTCCTGTTCCACTTTATTCTCTGTCAATACATCATAGAGCGGATAAGGGTAAATATATCCTTCCGCACCCTGGTAGACACGCCCGGTAAAAAAGATCGGATTGATTTCAGGATTGCCGATTTGATAGGTAGGAATCTTTTCCTGTACGGCTTCCATATGGACCTGTTGCCCGAAAAGAGGAGCTACGGACAAACATAGCAATGGTATTAGCTTACACTTCATAACATAATGATTAAAGAATTGAAAGAAAGAGTTTAGTTTTTCCTAAATGCAAGAAGTCAAACAGTCTATATTTCCGGACTCTGACGATACAAAGTCCGGAAATAATTTTTATCTATTTCTTTATCTTACCAAATTAGGATTCAGAGAAGCATCCATAGCAGGATAAGGAGCATAAATCGTTTTTTCACCTTGCCAGGTAGCCTTGTCGGGTATTAGAACGGCCTCCTGAACCATCACACCCGGAGCAACCTCTATCGGTTCATTTCTCTTCCTGTCTTCAAATGTTTTCTGCAACAGTTCCATACGCATCTGATCGGCACGACGGGTTACCAGCGCACACCAGTTCCCTGCCACTTCCCAGCCGTGTTCCATCAGGGCCGCATTTGCGAAGTCCTCTCCGCTCATACCTGCCGGCAGTGACATCAAACCTGCACGATCCCGTACCTTATTGATACATTGATAAGCCAATTTATTTGGTGTTCCATCGGCACGTGCCTGTGCTTCGGCATACCACAACAAGACTTCTGCATAGCGGATAATACGGTGGCGGGAATCGTTAGTCATATCCTGGCTGGCAGGTTTCCTATAATCATAATCCGTATTTCCCACACCTACTGTAAATACAGAGAACATCGGATGATTTTCCGGAATGTAGTTCGTTCCGCTTTCATCCTTTTCCCACCAATCCACCAATTTACCGCCTTCTTTGTTTCCTAACAAGATTTTAGGATTGTAAATTGCATTTTTGCGCGGACCTGCCGGCATGTTCTTCCAAAAACGGATTTCGCCAAAAGCATCGCCCCAACCGCCAAGCGATTCGAACAAGTTGGACGAAGTAAGCTGTGAATCCTGATCCCAACCGTAATCGGCCACATAGTTAATGCCGACAACAGTTTCGTTTGTGTAGTTAGTGCTCATCGCATATACATTTTTGAAATCCTTCTCCAATATATATTCATAAGAGCCACTTTCAACCCCGTCTATCACTTCTTTTGCTTTTGCAGCTGCTTCGGCATAATATTCGGTTTTCTTTAAAGGCCATCCGGCCATTGCCATATATACGGCAGCTAAAGTCGATTTAGCTGCTTGTTGAGTAATATAGGTATTCGCACCGAACATTTTCCGGGGAGCCTTGGTATAATCGGTTGGCAAAATCGTCTCTGCATCCTTCAGGTCTTTCACTATTTGCGTATATACGTCTTCCACACTCGCTACCGGAGCCGAATAGTCGATATCTTCAGTCGAGTTTGCCGGTTCCAACCGCAAAGGCAGCGGGCCAAATACCCGTACTAATGTAAAATAGCTATATGCACGCCAGTATTTAGCCTGTCCGACTGCAATCTCTATTTCTTTCTGTGTAGTCGGAGTTTTCGAAGCGAAGGCTATCACCTTATTTGCCGCTTTAATCAATACATAATGCTGCTGCCAACACTCGGTTACCCCCTTATTGTTATCCGCAGGAATAAATGCATCGAACTCGGCAGCAGCCTGTTTATTACTACCGGGATTGGCAGTCATATCATCCCCCATCCATTGGGGAAGCTGCATATTCGTATACCCTTGGGTTTTCATCACTTTCTGATACAGGGCATATACATTCATGTCCAATTCTTCCTGTGACGAATAATAATTCTTCGGGTCAAGTTGCCCTTTGGCATCTTCTGTCAGAAAATCACTGCACGAAGTGGTTAACAGGCCGCACAACAACGTACAACCAATCCATATTTTTGTTTTCATGTTTATCATCCGTTTATAGATTTAAAAATTCATTCTTACACCAAAAGTCCAGGTACGGGGCGTAGGATAAGCACCTATATCCACACCACTGTTTATATCCACGCTGTTGCCACTGCCTGCAAATGCAGAGCTGGAGGGGTCGAAACCTTTATAACTTGTAATCGTGAACAAGTTCTGACAACTTACCGTTAATCTCAAATCAGCAAATTTCACTGTCTTCTTCGGCAAATTGTATGACAAACTGATATTATCCAAACGGAAATAATTCGCATTTTCCAACCATTGGGTAGAAGCCGGCTGATACGTATTTCCTTTACTGGTCAATGATGCATATTCAGCACCTGCACCTACTTTATCGAAACCTTTCATATAGGCATCGCGTAAAGTAATGAATTTGGAATCTCCAACCATTGAAGCCATCGTAAAACGAGTCAGGTTCAATTTCTTAGCGCCGAACGAACCGGTAAAAAATACGTTCAGGTCCCAGTTCTTCCAACTCAACATATTGTTCCATCCCAATGTAAAGTCAGGAGTTGATTTACCAATTACGGTACGGTCGCCGGCATCGAGGCTACCATTATTATTCAGGTCGGCATACACATTATTTCCTTTTTCATCCAAACCCTCCCATACATAGCCATAGAACGAACCGATAGGTTCTCCCGGTTTCACAATAGTCACTTCTTCAACCATGCCATGTGCGGCAGGTGCTCCGTAAAGGAAATCGCTACCGGCCAAAGACAATACTTCATTCTTAATATAGGTTCCGGTAACAGTTGTTGTCCAGTTCAATTCTTTATCTTGGAAAATATGTCCGGTAATAGAGAAATCCAAACCTTTATTGCTGATTTCACCGGCATTCACCCAATAAGAGCCGCCTCCGTCATAATAAGGAATCGTTTTCTGCAACAAACCATCTACAGTCTTTTTGTAGAAATAATCCAGAGAGATGCTCAACCGACGATTCAACATGGAAACATCAAGACCCAAATCCAACTGGCGTGTTTTTTCCCATGTCAGGTCAGGAGTAGCAAGCGATTCGCTCCAATATCCCGTATAATAATTCGTGCTTCCAAAACCATAGCTTACCCGTTTCATCAAACCTAATGTTTCATACGGGTCGATAGCCTGGTTACCCACCAAACCAAAGCTGGCGCGTATTTTAGCATCCTGGAATACCTGTTGTTTTTTCATAAAAGCCTCATTGCCCAAACTCCAGGCAACAGCTACGGACGGGAAATATCCCCATTTCTTATTCTGGAACTTTGAAGAACCATCGGCACGGAAAGTGGCAGTCAACATATAGCGGTCTGCATAATTATACATGGCACGACCAACCCCGGACATCAACCCCCATTTATAATATTTATTTTCAAACTGATGTGAAGTAGCCATATTGACATCCCACCAGCCGACACTTTCCGTCAGCAGGCTTTTACCCGTAATCGACAGGTAACGTCCTTCCGTAGAAGTTGCTTCATATACACCGGTTACCGTAAGCGAATGGTCATTCCATTTACCCGTATAAGTCAGGTTATTCGAACTCTGCAACATCAAACGGTATGTATCGCCATTACCCATTCCGCTTGCTGTTTCCACTTTTTTCGTGCTGAATGAATAATTTTTCTCATCATTATAGTCGATACCGTTAGTTGTTGTAAAGGTTAATCCCGGTAGAATATTAAAGCGCAAATCCAACCGTCCGTTTACCACATCATTCAAATATTCAGAGCTTTCCAGTTTAAGTTTTCCTTTCGGATTGGCTGCAATGGAGTTATACGGATCCCAGGTATAATTACCATGGTCGTCCATCATAGTCATTGTCGGCGAATAATTCAGGGCAATCCATACCGGGTTCCCCTTTCCCATACTGAAATCATTCCCTTTACGCAGATTATGGGAAGCATTAACATCTGCTGTTACATGCAGCCAGCTCGTTACATCCGAAGTAACGTTGGCACGAACCTGATAACGTTTGTTGGAAGTTTCGTCTACAACACCCTGCTGTCCCATATAGTTGGCAGAAAGATAATACTGGACATCCTTATTACCATTGGAAATAGCTAATTTATAATTTTGTGTCACGCCTGTACGGAAAATCTCATCCTGCCAATCGATACCGGCTGTCCCGTTTTTATAGGCATTCATCTCTTCTTCCGTGAACGCATTCGGGAATTTGATTTCTCTTAATGCCGTAGCATATTCATAAGGGCTCAGAATATCATACTTATGATAAACAGAAGAAACACCTACCTGTGCATCAAAAGTAATTTCCCGGTGATTCACTTTACCTGTTTTCGTTGTAATCAAAACAACACCGTTTGAACCTCTTGATCCATAGATAGCCGTGGAAGACGCATCTTTCAACACTTGCATAGATTGGATGTCGTCCGGGTTGATACCGGTCAAGCCACTTTCCCTGACAATTCCGTCGATTACATAAAGCGGATCATTACTTCGGTTGATAGAACCGGCCCCACGGATACGGATTTTTACATTCCCACCCGGGACACTGCTATTTTCTACCTGCACACCGGATACACGTCCCTGGATAGCATCAGACACCTGAGTGATTGGCTGGTCTTTAAAACTTTTACTATCCATAACAGAGACAGAGCCTGCCAAATCCGCTTTACGAACTGCACCGTAACCAACAACAACCACTTCATCCAAAGCCTGGTTGTCTTCCTTCAAAACAATGTTAAACAGCGTCTGCTTACCAGATGCGATTTCCTGTGGCAGGAAACCGATATAAGAAACCTGTATAACAGCACCTTCAGGTACTTCTTCCAATGTAAAGTTACCGTCCGCATCGGTTATACATCCATGAGTTGTACCCTTTACCAAAATATTGGCTCCGGCAATCGGTCCCATATCATCTCTTACGGAACCTGAAATCGTACGTAGATTTCTCTGGTTTTGCTCAGACACGGCAGGTGCATCTTTTTTGGATATGATAATCTGCCGGTTTGCAATCGTATACGTATTATTTGTGCCTTCAAAAACCTGGTCGAGAATATTCTCAACCTTTCCGTTTTCCGTACTAACGGATACTTTTCTGTTTAAATCGATTGATTTGTCCAAATAGAAAAAGATATATTCGCTATTTTTCTCAATCCGGTTAAATACATCTCTTACCGTCTGGGAATTGGTTTCCGCAGACAAATTTGTCCCAATAACAATAAATGCAAAGAAGAAAAAGATTTTAATGGCGCGTATCAGCCTTTTTTGTTTAGATTTACTCTGCCTAAACTTCGAATCCTTTTTCATGTTTGTAGTGATTTAAGTTTATAATTTAGTTTAATATTTGTGTTTTCTAATGGAGGGAGCACATAGTAGTTTTTTCCCTTTATTTTCATGGATCCATAATTGATTGATTTTAATGTTTAACAATAAATATATTCTCGTCGTCTTTTTCTATTTTTATCGGAGCAGCTTTTTGCAGAATACCAAAAACATCATTAATATCATCCCGTAAATCCAATTTACCACTGCAAACCAATTCCGAAACTTTTGAGTCCCAAGAAATACGGACTCCATAGTATTTGCAGAGTTTGCTAAATACTACACCCAAATATTCATGATTGAACTGATAATAACCGTCTTTCCATGCCACATAATCATTAATATCCACCTCTTTTACAGAAGAAATCTTCTTTTTATTGTCATACAGATACATTTGATTGGGACTCAATACGGTTTTCTTTTGTCCGTTCACGGCAACATTTACCTTTCCATTAACAAGTACGACTTTCTGGTCCGGTTCATTTTCATAGGCCGACACACCAAACTGCGTACCCAGCACCTGTACTTCCATCTGCCGGGTCTTTATAATAAACGGTTTCGTTTCATCATGGCTTACATCCAGATAGATTTCCCCCTCTACAAATATCTCCCGCCTATTCTCTGCAAACTTTGCCGGATAAATAACCTTGGAACCGGAATTCACCCAGATTTTCGTACCGTCTGCAAGCAACAGCGACGAACGTTTGCCCACAGGAACTATCAACTGATTGAAAGATTGTACTTCCTCATCTTTCGGCTCTACCTCCACATCTTCCGAGTTAACGGAAACTCCTCCTTCTTTCTGGTATTCTACAGTCGTCTCTTTTCCGTCTATCGACATGGTTTTATTTTCAGACAATACTAATTGGACATTTCCGGCCGAATTATCCATTTGGGGTGTTGAATGAAGGATTGCTTCATAATTAATACCCGGTTCTTCACGCCAAAAAGAATACCAACTAAAAGTCAGGAGTAAAAGGACAGTAGCAGCAATTGCCGCTACTGTCCATATTATGGAGTTTTTTCTTCTTTTATTACTGAATTGATTGTTTGCCGACACTATTCGTTCCCACATATCTTTCACATCCTCTGAAGACAGAAGCACTATATTCTCCGATTTACTTATATCATCCAAAAATGAACGGGCGATTTGCAGCTCTTTAGCAAATGACGCATCCTTCTCCAGTTCCTTCCAGAAAATGCGGCTTTCTTCATCCGGATGCAATTCCGAAGCCAGAAAGTAATCGTCATTCAACAATTGTTCGGCGTTATATATTGTATAGTCTTTATCCATCTCTTGCGAGTCATAATTTATAATAAGGAGACTGCTTCTTATTTTTTATACTCACTTAAAGAGAACTTTTTTTAAAAAAATTTCCTATTTCAATAAACCGACAGAATTAGCAAAAACAGTTCCACGGAAACATACGATTTCCTCACTTTCTTCAGAGAACGTTGGATCAAGTTTTCTGCCGACTGGTAATTAAGATCCATCAATACACAAATCTCGTCCATACTTAATTCCTGTATGTACCTGTAATAAATGATTTCTTTTTGGCGTGGTGTCAGGAGGGATAATATTTTCTTTACTTCTTTTCGTTGATTGGCGTATTGTTCATTATCGATGTACTGCTCCTCAACCGTTGGTATATCCAATGAAAATTGCACGGTTTCCGGATCAAACGAATCATAAGCAGCTTCTTTGTATAAGGTTCTAATCAAATTATTTTTAAGAGAAACAAATAAGTATAATGAAACATTCTCGGGAACAGCAAGATGTTCCCGAGATTTATACAGCTGTATAAATACTTCCTGAATAGCGTCTTTGATCATCTCGGTATTCGAGGTAAAACGAAGACCGTATTGAAAGAGTTTTTGTACATACACCGTATAAAGCCAAGAATAGGCATCGTTGTCTCCGGAGATAAACTGCTGCCACTTTATTTTACTTTCACCAACCAACATAAGTACAAAAATATAATAATTTCATTAAAATACAAGAAAATAAACAAATATAATGACTATAACCATTTGAAAATACTCCTTATGAAAGTGACTCCAAACCTTGTTATAAATCGATAGCATTGTAAGTCTTCCTTTATTATATCTCTATTCACCTTATACTATGTGCGATTTTATTTTCAACAAAAAGGGGCGGTTTGTGAAGCCGTCCCTTTTTATCATTTCATTTCAATTACTTTTCAGAAATACCTACTTAAATATTTGTTTCATCGGACGTCCGATCCAAACCTGAGGTTGCTGCAAGCCTAAAATATAAGCAAGTGTGGAAGCGCAGTCAAACTGCATCATGCTTTCCTGAAACTCATATCCTTTTTTAATGCCTTTACCGCAAACAATAAATGGGGTTTCCATTTCCTGCATGGTTTTGCCGCCATGACCTTTATTTATTCCACCATGGTCTGCTGTTACAATGAAAATTGTTTCATCCAGCATACCAGCTTCTTTCACAGCGTTTACGATTTCGCCGATATACCCGTCCAATTCTTTCAGTTTATTATAATAGGCTGGTGTATCATGACCGTCAGAATGTCCTACATGGTCCGGCTCATCAAATACGATGTTTACAAAATTAGGGCGTTTGCTTTTTATATAGTCTACAGCATAACGGGCAGTCGCTTGGGAAACATTATTTTTCTCTGTTACATGCTTGTCGTAATTCAGAGCCAGCGTATCCACCACATAACGGATTCCGCTCCATTCATAAATACAACCGATTTCAGCTTTCGGATCCGCACGGTGTAACAAACCGAAGATTGTCGGGAAAATACCGTCCTCATCCAAAACACGCGAAGGCAAATCCGGAGTCTGGGAACCCCATTCCGTATATCCGTGAAGTTCAGGACCTGCTCCCATATACATGGAAGCCCAGTTTACCGCACTTGAAGAGGGAAGCACCGATCGTTTTTTCAATGTATAAGCGCCATCAGCCATCATCTTCTTCACATTGGGCATATCCGCTTTTTCCACACTGTAAGCGCCCCAGCCGTCCAAACCAATCATTACAACATGCTTTGCTTTTCCTTTAGCGGCAAATCCGGAACTCGTACATAATACAAGGAAAGCCAGCATTAAAATAAATTTTCCTGTTTTCATATGATTTTTTTATAGGTAAATAGATAGATTAATCCTTCTGATAATGGCGAACCCAGTCCACCTGCATTTCAACGGGTAAATCCGTGGAATCAACGCCACCGACCCAAGAACCACCCAACTGCATATCGATTAACAAATAGTAAGGAATATCGAACGGATACTGTCCTTCTTTATCGGTTTTGATACGAGGATAGGCAAATGTACGTAAATTATTGATAAAAAAGACAAGACTATCCGGATACATTTCTACGGCATAAATGTTAAAATCGTCCGGGGCAATAGAACCAATGCCTCCCTGAGGAGGGGTGTCTTTTATTCCTTGGATATAAGTATACCCCGAATGAACGGTCTGATAGGCAATACTATCTCTATTGAGACGTTCCATAATATCTATCTCACCTCCGGCAGGCCAATGGTACGTTGCCGTATCAAAGGGCAGCAACCAAATAGCAGGCCAGGCCCCGGTGGCCCCCTGCAATTTTGCCTTTATTTCCAGACGCCCGCCGTAAAAAGCATGCTTACCTTTCGTATAAAGCCCTCCGGTCAGATAAGTAGCAGTATCCAAAGAACGATCCGGGTTAACAATTCCCCGAAGGATAAGGTTCCCATTCTCCATACCATAGCATGCATCATTATCGGACATAAAATTCTGCCAGTCTGCCGTCCCTCGGGGGATTTTGGACCATGTTGCCGTATCGAATCCTTTTTGCTGTTTAAAATCATCTTCCCATACCAGTTTCCATTTGGCTTCCAAATGATGCGGGATACTTCCACAGAGAAAGAAAAATGTGGCACAGAGGCATGTGGCTACAAGACATATTTGTGTTTTCATAGACATTAATTTTGGTTACAAAAATAATGTTATTTGCTGTAATAGCAGGTTTATTTCAAAAAAGCTTGTATTTCAAAACAGAAAAACACTAACTGGCGCAGACTTACGCAGGCCTTATATTACCTGCTAAAATCTGCGCCCGTTAATATTTCAGTTATACCTTATCCGATTAGTGCGAACGGATTATATCGGTAGGCAAGGTCGCCGCCTTTTCCGGATTTTTTTTCTTCGGTTGCAGGCTTTGGAGCCACCTTTTCCGGAGTACTCAAAGTTTTATTATATAATTCCTGGTTTCCCAACACTTCCAGGGCCTTATCCAGCACTTTGTCGTCTTTCAGATTCTCCATCAAAACGCCTTTCTGGAAATAATACCGTTTAATAATTTCCGAAGCTATTAATTTCTTGATCTGTTCCTTATGCAAGTCGAAATCACGCTCCAGATTAGGAGTCAACTTTTCCTGCAAGGAGTTGAATATTGTTGAATCCGCATCCAGATACCCTTCAAACTTAGCCACTTCTTTCAGGTTTTTCAACAGCTTCTCGCTCTGACGGTCATAAGTGAAATTCTTCTCTTTAGCAAATTTCTTAAATGCCTCGAAATCTTCATCGGTAATAGAAAATTCTTCTACCGGAGGGATTGTTTTATGTTTCTGTGCCCAGTCGGCTGCAAAATCCAACAAAACGAAATCCGTTACCAGATAATACATCATTGTCGGGGTATCCGGTTCTTCCACTTCGAACTCAGGACGTATGCCACCGCCATCACGTACCGGACGACCTTTGGAGGTATAAAATACAGAGGTCAGGCTATCAGGGATAGCAGCAACACTTCCATCTGCTTTACGGTGAGTATAATCAATCTGTTGGATACAACGCCCGCTGGGAATATAATATTTGCTCATCGTAATTTTCAGGCTTCCATTATAAGGCAATTCACGCGGAGACTGTACCAGACCTTTGCCAAAAGAACGTTCGCCAATCAATATGGCACGGTCCATATCCTGCAAGGAGCCGGATACGATTTCTGCAGCAGAAGCAGAGTTCCCGTTAATCAGGACAGCCATCGGCATAACCGTATCAATCGGTTCGTTCGGTGTACGATAGGTACGGTCCCATTGTTTAAATTTCCCACGGGTGGAAACGACTTCTTTCCCTTTCGGAACAAACATGCCGACAATCTGCGTAGCACTCTCCAGCAAACCGCCGCCATTGTTACGCAAATCGAGGATCAGAGACTTGATATGATGATTATTCTTTAAGTCTTCAAAAGCATTCTTTACTTCCTGTGCACTTTTATCGGTAAAACCTTTCAGGTAGATATAGCCGATACCATCACCACGAACCCCGTAATAAGTCACCTGGTTTTCCAGAATCTGTTTCCGGACCATTTCCACTTCACGCGGCTTCTTTTCAGACGGACGCTGTATTTTTAATACCATCTTCGTATTGGGTACTCCCTTTAACAAGGCACTCACTTCATCCGATGATTTCTTGCTTACGTCTACCGTATCGATTGCCAATATACGGTCGCCGGGCTTCAAACCGGCCAAAGCAGCCGGCATTCCCTCGAACGGTTCAATAATATAGACACCCCCTTCTTTACGTTCACGGATGTAAGAACCGATACCACCGTACTCTCCGGTTGTCATAAACTTCAGTTTATCCATCTCCTGCTCCGGAATATATTCCGTATACGGGTCCAGACCACCAAGCATCGCATCGATTCCGCGGCGTACAGTCTTATCCACATCTATCGAATCGACGTAAAACATCTCCATCTCCTTAACCAGAGCGTTAAAAATGTCAAGGTTCTTACTCACTTCAAAACGATTATCTTTCTTCTGAGCCAGTCCCGGCATTGTGCCACCAAACAGCAGCAACAGACCAAACAGGATGATTATCTTTTTTCGTTGCATCATATAAAATTAATATGTTAATTAGCGGTGTAAATGTAAAATAATAAACGCAAGTCAGGCCAATATACTATTTACTTTTAACTTTATTTGTTCCCATTTATCATCCGGAATCTGTGCTCCAACTACGTCTATTATATAACCGGCAAGAAGCGAACCTATCCGGGCGGATTGTTCCAATGTAGCGCCGATAGACTGCCCGTACAGGAATCCGGCTGCAAAATGGTCACCGGCCCCTGTCGTATCCACAGGTTTTCCCCCCTCGGCAGGAACTGAAATCACTTGTCCTTTACTACCGACCAAAGCTCCTTCTTTCCCCAGGGTAACCAGTGAGATTTCCACTTTTTCGGAAAGTGCTTTAACGGCATCCTGCGCTTTTAATCCGGTAAAGGCTTCCGCCTCGCTTTCATTGGAAAACAGAATATCCACATAGTTCGGGATAATATCTTCCAACAATCCATGGAAAGCATTGACTATATTAAAATTCGACAAATCCAGAGCCACTTTCAATCCTGCATTTTTCGCTTTTTGCATAGTCCCTTTTACCAATTCTTCATTCACTAAAAGATATCCTTCGATATATATACAGTTATAATTACGCAAGATTTCGTCTTTGATTTCTTCGGATGTGATATCCGGTCCCGGGCCCAGAAAAGTACCCATTGTCCGTTCGCCATCAGGCGAAATCAATACGGTACAGCTACCGGAAATACCCTCGGTCCGCAGGAAATAAGGAGTTACGCCAGCTTTTTTCAATTCCTGTTCATAATATTCGCCAACGGTATCATCGCCGATTTTACCGATAAAGCCGGTCTTACTCCCTAGGCAAGCCATTGCACGCATCGTATTACAGACCGAACCGCCGGGAGCCTGGCTACGTTCCAGATTTTCCTGCGTTTTACGGATTGTAACCATCTGGTCCCGGTTAATCATATCCATTGCCCCCTTTGCTATGCCCACTTCAGCCAACACATCATCGCTTTCCAGCTTTAATAATACATCTACCAAAGCATTTCCCAAACCTATCGTATTCATTTTTTCTATTTTTTTCGGCAAAGATATTGCATATTTCAAAAAGAACCTCTACTTTTGCAGTGCATTTTCAGGAAGGTATTAATAAACCTTTCCAACAAAACAAAATTCTTCCTTAGCTCAGTCGGTTAGAGCATCTGACTGTTAATCAGAGGGTCC
>UQLN01000062.1 GCA_900541965.1 uncultured Parabacteroides sp.
CGAGGAGTGCAGACTTTTATTGGGATAACTGAAAACAACCTCACGGAAGTACACTTTACTGGGAATGCACTACTGGAGCAAATTCTATCTCCCTGGAACCTGAACAGTGGCTACAAGCAAGTAGTCTCCAACAAAGGCAGTGGTGGTATAGACGGACTGAAAACGGACGAACTTCTATCGTGGTTACTAAATTACAAAGCAGACTTGCTCTCTTTATTAAAGGATGGCAAGTATCGCCCCAACCCAGTCCGCCGGGTAGAGATACCCAAAGGAGACGGAAAGAAACGTCAACTGGGTATCCCAACAGTAGTAGACCGTTTTGTACAACAATCAATAGCACAAGTGTTATCACCTATTTACGAGCGTGAGTTTAGCGGCCACAGTTATGGTTTCCGCCCCAAACGCAGTTGTCATGACGCGCTCCGCAGAGCTCAATCCCACATTAATGCCGGATATAAGTATGCAGTTGACTTAGACTTGGAGAGGTTCTTCGACACAGTCAACCATAGTCGATTAATAGAACTACTATCTAAACGAATTAACGATGGACGTGTAATCTCATTAATCCACAAATACCTATTGGCTGGTGTAATGGTTGGCTCAGACTTTGAAGAATCACAAACAGGAGTACCGCAGGGAGGTCCACTAAGTCCGCTGTTGAGCAACATTATGCTTGATGAGCTTGACAAGGAATTGGTTCGTTGTGGACATCGCTTTGTCCGCTATGCTGACGATTGTTTGATATTCTGTAAAAGTAAGCGTGCTGCCGAAAGGACAAAGGGAAGTATCATTCGTTTTATCGAAGAAGAGCTTCACCTTCGAGTAAACAGGGAGAAGAGCTCTGTAGGCTATGTGAGAGGAATGAAGTTTCTGGGTTATAGCTTCTATATTAAAAATGGAGAATGTAGGCTAAGCGTACACTCTAAAAGCCTTGCTAAGTTCAAATCAAGACTTAAAGAATTGACAGGACGAAGTAATGGTATGGGTTACGATAAACGGAAAGAATCTCTACGCTTGTTCCTCATGGGCTGGCTTGAATACTTCAAGATGGCAGATATGAAGAGTAAACTCCAAGAGTTAGACCAATGGTATCGCCGTAGATTACGTATGTGCATTTGGAAGTGTTGGAAGAAAGTAAAGACTCGTTTTAAGAATCTCATGCGTTGTGGAATAGAAAAGAGGAAGGCTCTGGAATGGGCTAATACCCGAAAGGGGTATTGGCACTTATCTAAAAGTTTTATTCTTACCCGTGCACTGTGCAATGATAACCTTAAGCGAGCTAACTACCCTTTTCTAATGGATTGTTATCGTAAAGTTGTATTGTAAGTAAGGAACCGCCTTGGTACGGAACCGTATGCCGGGTGGTGTGAGAGGACGAAAACAAAAGTAGGAGAAAACTACTTTTGTTTTCTCCTACTCGATTTATTTTCTTTCCCTTTTATTCATCCATATTCCCGTAAATATCAGAATGCCGCAAACGATACAAAAGGTCTTCATAGAAATATATTTCCACTCTGTTTTCGTAATAAATGAATTGTATACAGGGCGGATAAAAGGCGTGTCAGCATGATGCAGCTTACAACGGGATTTAGCAGCCGCTTGTCGATAGCTGTCCAGGTCGAAGGAACATTTCTCATAGCAAAGCACCTCTTTGTCGTTAGGTTTCTTGGTTGAAGTTATCCAAGCTTTTACTTCCCGTTTGGTATATTGGGATTTAGGTAATGTATCATTAAAAACAGGGATGACAGTATATTGATGACGAGTAGTTCTGGTATGTGTACCACGTCTGCCGGTACGTGTTGTACGGGTGATGGTTACAGACCCCCTGCCTGATAAATCAACTGTTAAAGGAGAGTCAAATTTAAAATAAAGAGCCGATTTCTCAGGGTTATATAAATCTTCGATGGAAGCATAATTTGCGATATCGTCAGCAGAATGGAACAACCAGTTCTGCAGAGGAATATTGAATGCCAGTGTTGTCAAAAATATCAAAAAATAGAAAAGCGTAGCCCATTTCCCCTTATAGAAAAAATATGCCAAAAGGGTGGCCACTATAGATGCGGCACCATACGATAGTATCAGTATCCAGTCTTGTAAATAAGATTGTAAAAAATAAAAGGCTATAATACCCAACAAAGTAGGGAAAATAAGCAGAGCCAGTAGATTATAAATCCAGTTTGTCATTTTGCATATACGTAAAATCGATTACAAAGATATCTTTTTTGTAAGTTGGTGGTATATGCAAAATAAAAATACTTTCCGGTAAAATTTACTCTTTCTTTTTAAAAATCATATCCCCGTCATGATTAAAGAGGGTTAAAATCGATTTATCAAAGTTCATATGTCCTTTATATGAATTATTTCCGCAAGTATGAATGTAGAGGCTATCCCTGGACAAGCAAAACCAGTCTCCATTATATTCATGCAGAATTTTAAGTGGTTCAATCTGATAAGCCGTACTCTGAAACGTATGGTCCTTATTAAAAGATAAAAGAATCATTTTTTCAGCATGTTCCTCATCCGGAAGATAACAAGTATACGTTTTATCTGTAATAGGTAAAGAAGGGATACGGATAGTACCCAGTTCGAATTGAATTATCTCGCTGATTAATAATTGTTTGTCAGGTCCCTCATCTTCGGAGTTTTTCTCGATTAACGTCCCCATAACACTACAGTTTATCGCTTCTGTGGCAGCAGGGTCCAGTTTTTTTAACTCATGTTCCAATTTATGATATTTTCCTTTTGTCGAAATGGTTAATAATTTACCGCTAATGCAATCCTTTAGAGCCGGTCCCCCTGCATATAGTGTAAACTCTCCCGTAAAATAGAAGGAAGTAGGCTCTGATTGCACTGCTATCTCATCCTGTTGAGTACTGCTGGAGCAACTGGTTAATAAAAGAGCCAAGGCTATTGAAAAACTTAAATTTACTCTTTTCATAGGTTTTTTCGTTAGTGTTAGAAATACAAATATAAAAATAAATTTCAAATATCAAAGAGAAAAAGACCGACTATCACAGGCAGGTCTTTCCAGTACCAGCAAACCTGTTTTTCGAGCACTGGTTTCTGTAAGGAAAGACTGAACCGAATCAATTGCAGGGGCAGTATCAAGAGCCCCGTGACGCTCCATTTGCTTTTCATCATCTCAGGATCATAATCATAAGTGTGAAGTTCCCAAATGTCGTCAAAGCGATAGGTACTGTTTTTACCCGTTGCTATATAGCCCCTTGTCCCGTTAGAGAAAGCAACTATACCGGGGATGTTCGCTTTTTGTGTCCAGGCATCTGTTTCCACGCCTTATATGCAAGTGAACAAAAATTCCGACCTTTCCTGGAAGATAACGGCGGGTATGGGATTTCCCGTAATGAACGAACGTGTTCATGTTTCTCTTTTCCCTGATATCTATCAGAAAGATAAAAGCAACATTTCTCCGGCATCGACACGAAGTTTCAGCTTTCCGGAAGAATATTTCAGCTTGCCTTTATAGATGCGTCCGCTTTCATTGACAGCATATATGGATACTTTGCCTGATACCGGATAGCCGGAAGGTAAAGTCCAAATTTTTTCTTTATATCCATCCTGGCTGTAAGCAATCATATGATTGCCTTCTATCCATAAGGCCGGAACCATGACGTTATTATTGTCTGCCAATACAGCATTTCCCTGCCGGATTTGCAAATGTCCTTTGTCCAGTTCCGAATGAACATTTCCGGAGAATTGTACAGCCTTATAATTCTCGCCTTCTACCCGGTATAGACGTTCAAAACGATTCAGGTAATTGCAGACAGCCGTCATTGTACAGAATCGTCTTGTAAATTCACTGTAATTGTCCAGACCCTTCATAAAAACTTTTTCTCCGTTCAGGTTATTTCCAAACAGGACTCCCCAATCACTGTCCGCATTGTTCCCTCCACAAATAATGGAAGCAGGATATTTCAGATAAATTTCGTCATGCCCGAACCACCAGACCATTGGTTGGTATCCGATAAATAAATCCGTATTATCAGGCAATCCCTCATTGGTTACGTCAATGCCTTTGGAATCAAAATAGCGAAAAATATTTCGTTGGGCTTCCAACTCATCTTCTTGAGTATATGGCAGGTAGGAACTGATAGGTGATTGAGTACGTATCTGCCATTCGCCTTTTTCATCTTTGTAGGCTATGGGTGCCGCCGTATGAAAAGCGTCGATATGTATTGTCCCCGCATCCTGTATAGGCAACAGTTTGCACAGACTATCGATGCGTTGCTGTGTGAAACCTTTTGCCCATTCTTGTGCATAACTAATCTGGTAACCCCATTCTCCACCACGGAGGAATCCCCGTTCATCACGGGCTATCACATCATTTGCAATATATTTGTTCCATAGCGGGCTATCTTCGTAAGTATCAATCATGTTGATATGAAGACTCACAGTCGTATTATATTTTTTGCCTTCAGCCATTAGCCAGCGGATACTTTCCAGACCGTTTTTGTCGTTCGGTCGCTTTAATGCCTCGTTCCCTTCAAAGAAGGCGGGATATTTGGAATCATGTCCGTTGTATTGCCATCCCACCAGATAGGCTATCTTAGGCATGCCAAGTGTGATGTTATCCATTCCTTTTAATAATTGGAGCGTCTGTTCACAGGTGGCATACACTGTTTGTTTTCCATTATCGCGATGTTTGAAGCGTCCGTCAAAAAGAGCTTGCGACATAAATATTTTGGTCACGAATGTCTTTGTATAATCGTGACGTAGATTTACTTTCATCTGAAAATCTTTAGGGAAATCCGCGTACACAGTATCGCGTTTCTGTGCATTTACAACTCCGGACAGTAGAATACATAAAAAGAGAAAGGATTTTTTCATAACACAACTGTTTTAATAAACATATTTTGGGCCTATAATTAATCACACAAGAAAAACAAAGGGTTATTTTAATCCGCGAAAAGTACGAATATATTTTTTTATAGCATCACTTATTAAATATTATTAGTGCTAAAAAAGGTTGTGTATTAGTAAGGCTTCTTGTTCCAAACTTCATGTACTTCGTGCAATCCTTTATCCAACTTCTCAAAATATCCCATTAAAATATTCAGGGTAGATGCATTTCCATCGAAAGTAATTATCATAAGAATTGGCTGCGCGGATTGATTCCACTGGCTGCGCAGATTGTTTTTATAATGTGCGCGGATTGTCTCTACTACGTTCCGGGTAGTGAAGACAATCCGCGCATCTATTTTTAGCTACGTAGACCCTAAAGAAGGTCAAGCTTTTTTTCTGCTTGTTCTTTTCTTAGTAGTTGTTGTTTTCTCAGCCGCTTCAGCAATAATTTTGAGGCATTCTTCTAAAGTAAGTGCAGCCGGATCGGTCACAGTTTTGGGAATGCGGTAATTATTTCCTTTATAAGCGATATAAGGTCCGAAGCGTCCGTTCAGAATTTCCATATCGGGATCTTCATCGAACTTTTTCAAGAAGCGTTGTTCGTCTTTCTTCCGTTTTTCCTGGATAAGTTCGATTGCTTCATCTGCTGTAATAGTCAGCGGATTTAAATCTTTCGGAATTGAAATGAATTTGCCGTCATGACGGATAAATGGTCCGAAACGTCCTATTGCGGCAACCATATCTTTCCCTTCATATTCGCCGATTGTACGTGGAAGGTCGAATAGTTTTAATGCTTCTTCCAATGTAATTGTTTCAATGGATTGTCCTTTCATCAGCGTAGCAAACTGGGGCTTGGGGGCTGTTTTATCTTCTGCATGAGCCTGCCCGATCTGAACTACAGGGCCATAACGTCCGATTTTTACAAATACGGGATTACCGCTTTTCGGGTCGATGCCCAGTTCGCGTTCTCCTACTTTATGTTCGGTCTTAACTGCGGAAGTCGCTTCCACGATTGGATGGAATAGTTTATAGAATTTGTCGATGGCTTTAGTCCAAACCATTTCGCCTTCTGCTACCGCATCAAATTCTTTTTCAACATTAGCGGTAAAGTTGTAATCCATTACGTCCGGAAAATATTCCATAAGGAAGTCGTTTACAACCGTACCGATGTCTGTCGGCATTAGTTTATTCCGGTCGGCTCCCACTATTTCTGTTTTTTCCGTTTCTTTTATCTTGTCTTTAGCAAGGGTGATAACACAATATTTGCGTTCTGTGCCATCCTTGTCTCCTTTTACCACATATTCGCGATTCTGGATGGTCTGGATAGTCGGTGCATACGTAGAAGGACGACCGATACCCAGTTCTTCCAGGCGACGCACCAGACTTGCTTCCGTATAGCGCGGCGGACGTTGGGTAAAACGTTCGGTTGCTACAATATCTTTCAGGCTTAACTTCTCGTTTAACTTAACCGGAGGAAGTAAACCGTTTTCCTGTTCCTTTTCATTCTCATCGTCGTTGCTTTCCAAATACACTTGAAGGAAACCTTCGAAGGTAAGCACTTCACCGACCGCTACGAACTTTTCTGTTTTACCGCTGACGCCTACGGAAATGGTCGTACGTTCGAGTTCTGCATCTGCCATCTGGCAAGCAATCGTACGCTTACGGATTAATTCGTATAATTTCTTTTCCTGTGGAGTTCCGCTTATCTCTACATTATTAATATAAGTAGGACGGATCGCTTCGTGCGCTTCCTGTGCGCCTTTACTTTTTGTATGGTATTGGCGGAATTTATAATATTTCTCTCCGTATGTGTCGGTAATAACCTCTTTTGCCGTGCCGAGTGCTAAATCACTCAGGTTTACAGAGTCGGTACGCATATAGGTGATTAATCCGGATTCGTATAGACGTTGTGCAATCATCATCGTTTGCGAAACGGAATAACCCAGTTTGCGGGCTGCTTCCTGCTGCAAAGTTGAAGTTGTAAATGGAGGTGCCGGCGATTTCTTAACTGGTTTCGTCGTAATATCATCAATTGTAAAAGAAGCGTTTTTGCAAGATTCGAGGAAGTCCAATACCTCTTTCCGGTCTTTTAACCTGCGTCCCAGTTCTGCTTTCAGGATCGTTGTTCCGTCAGGCAGGATGAAATTGGCAATTATGCGGAAAGCTGCTTCCGAAACGAAATTGTTTATTTCACGTTCACGTTCTACGATAAGACGTACTGCTACGGATTGTACACGGCCGGCAGAGAGGGCAGGCTTGACTTTTCTCCATAAAATAGGGGAAAGTTCAAAACCCACAATGCGGTCCAGTACACGACGTGCCTGTTGTGCATTCACCAGGTTTATATCGATATTACGTGGTGTCTCGATGGCATGGAGTATGGCACTTTTTGTGATTTCATGGAAAACGATACGCTTGGTGTTTTCCGGTTTCAACCCCAGTACTTCGTACAAATGCCATGATATTGCTTCTCCCTCACGGTCCTCATCGGATGCAAGCCATACCTGTTCGGCACCCTTTGCTTCAGCTTTCAATTCGCTCACCAATTTTTTCTTATCGGTGGGAACTACATATTGAGGAGCGTAATCGTGTTCAATATCAATACTGAATTCTTTAGTTTTCAAATCGCGGATATGCCCATAGCTTGACATGACTTTGTAGTCTTTACCCAGAAATTTTTCAATGGTTTTTGCCTTTGCAGGGGACTCCACTATAACCAGATTTTTTTGCATAATAACGTCTTCTCTTTTAGAAATCGGTTGCAAACATACATAAATAATTAACGTAACCCTATATCTTTGTATTTGAAAATTGAAAATTGGATATTGAAAATGAGGATAGTTCTTATGAATGAACCTTTTTCAGTACCACTGATTTTCAATTAACAGTTACCAATATTCAATAAATGGAAGTATGGATGCAATCAAACAATTAATTCTTGAAGGTAAAACAGATGAAGCGATTCGTTTGTTGGATGATTATATTAAAAATAACGCTTTTTCGGATGAGGCGTATTACTTGCGTGGCAATGCGTATATAAAAAAAGGGGATATCCGGCAAGGGTTAAATAACTACCTTAAAGCAATAGAAATTAATCCGGAAAGTCCGGCGCAGGTAGCATACGATGCACAGATACGGATTATGAATTTCTATAATAAGGATATGTATAATCACTAAAGGGACAGGGAAATAGAAAAAACAGTATTAGGTAGGTAAATATCTGTCAATACTGTTTTGGTACTATATTTTGTATCGTTTTTTTAATCGAATAGAACGAGAACATATGATAGAAGCCCTATAGTGAGAATAAATAAGCATTGTAGCCGGGCTATTTTTTTTATCTCAATATTGTATTGGCTTCTATTTCTTATTGTAAAGCCAGAGAGAACGCCAGACATAACTAACGGTAATACAATAGCAATGGAGTATAATTTATCATTGTCAAGTAAAAATGACGTAATGAGTAAAATAATATTTATGCCAATTAGTACTGCTAAAGATTGTTTGTATTTTTCTATATTCATGCTATTGCGATCATGTGTTGTGAGTTCGTTCGATTTGTGATGGATGCCAATAAAAGGACCATTTTCACTTGAATATGATAAAATGGAAATGGTCCTTTAATTTTTTTTGAATTTCAGTTTCTATTCTTCCGGAGCAAACATAGGATCCCATGCCGGAAGGTGGATCGGTTTCTGTTTTAATACCTCTTGAACTTTGGGGGTGATATATTTTTTGTTGACAACAAGGCGGAACATATATTCGTTGAACCATTCGTCGGTCATAATCAGATGACCTCCATTAGCTCCGGGTCCCCAGCTATTTTCAACCATCCATTTTTTAGGCGTACCGTTAGCATCGAGGTCAACAGCCATTAAAGTCATAGCATGTGACGAACCGCTGCTGAATGTCTGGATACGCTGTTTCTTGTCCATACCGAAAGTTGTTCCCATCAACGAGCCGTAATCGTAGTAATTAACGTCCAGCAAACCTCTTTCACGGTCGAAAAATTTACCTACGTCGCAGGAGAAATACATCATAGTGCTGTCTTTGATTGAGGCAATAGCCATTTCTTTAATATCTTCAATCGGAAGGTTTACGTAAGTCCAGTTTTTACCGTCATAACGGTGACGGTCGAAATCGATTTCATACAATTTATAAAAATCACGACTCGGGTCATTCATCAACATCACGTAGTTGTTCGTCAGGTCTTGTCCGATATATTCGTCGAAGAATGATTTCGGAGTATATTCTTTCGTTTCAACCGGTTTGCCTTGTGCATCTTTGCGTGTCCACGTAAATTTCGTAGGAGGTTCGCCCAGGTTCAGTACTAACATACGGTAAACAGTACCCAGCATTTCTGTTTTCTGCTTTTCCAAATCTGTTACTTTGGTCCCTTTTGCGGAGGCTTCTCTCAATTGCAGACCGAATTCTTTCAGTTTCAGTGCTATCAGGTTAGCCATGCGGCCCGTACTTTCACTACTGTTTGTTTCAACCATCACGTCAGAAGGCACAACACCATATTTCCCCAGTATGTCGGAAATTCCGGTAAACTGGCCGCCATCGCTTAAAGGATTCTTAAACAGCCATTCAACCATTTTATCATCCATCGGCTTTTCGCGAGTGTCGATGATGCCTTGCAGGAATAGATTGGCTTTTTCCAGTTGATCCCAGAAAAATGAATAGTTCTGGGAGAATTGGAAGTCGCCCATTTTATATTTTTCAATCGCTTGTGCACGAAATACATTTAAACCTGTAAACAGCCAGCAACGACCGGATGATTTCTGGTTGGTAATGCCTTTACTGTTTACTTTGTTCGAGAAATACGTGTCGAAATTGTTTTTACTGTCAGAATTAACTGCCAGTTTGTTTATGTCATTATTGCTAATGGCATTGTGAATTGCTTTATCAGCCGGCGTTCCTTGGTAAGCTTGTTTGATTTGCTGTAGCATCTGTGGCGAAATACCGCCTTTGTCCTGTTGAGCTTGTGCAGAGAATGTAATGCTCAAAGCAAGCGCGGACATCCATAAGAAGTTTTGTTTCATAAGATCAATGTGTTTTTTAGGATTCTATGAAGACAAAGATAATAGTTTAATACTGAATTGTAACCATAAAATCTTTATCTAAATTAACTATATAGGCTAAAATTTAAATTTAAAAATATTTTTGTAAACATTATGTTTTGCCTGTAGTAAGAATTATAAATCAACAGGTATGAAAAAACGTATTACTTTTTTCATAATGAAGCAGCTCCTGTTGAATATGGAAGTTTGTGTGGGGATGTTGATACTAAGGGCAACGATAATTCCAATTTGAATAAATAATATTAATTCGGCGTCGTATTTCCGGAGTAGAACATTATCTTTGTTCTTTTAGGTCTGCTAACTTAAAAAGGAGGATATTATGAAACATTTCCGGTTATTTCTTATTTGTATATTTTCTTTGTTTGGCATTTCTTGTTTCGGGCAAATGCTTGCTCCGGGAAATGAACGGCCGATTGCCCTGAATACAAAGAGCGGTACGTTAAACGGAAAACTTAGTTTGCCTGCAAAAGGAGGGAATATTCCGGTCGTTTTATTGATATCAGGTTCCGGACCGACAGATATGGATGGTAATTCGGCGATAGGGCAAATGAAGAATAACTCGCTGAAATATCTGGCAGATAATCTGGCGAAGCAGAATATAGCCTCTTTACGTTTTGATAAACGCGGAATCGCATCCAGTGCGTCAGCAGGAAAAGATGAGTATTCCGTACGTTTGGAAGACTTTGTAGAGGATGTGAAAGGTTGGATAGACCTTTTGGCCCATGACAAAAGGTTTTCCGGTATTCTGATTGCCGGACATAGTGAAGGGTCATTAATAGGAATGTTGGCATCTCAGAACAATCCGAAAGTAAAAGCATTTATTTCTTTGGCAGGTCCGGGAAGGCCTCTATATGAATTATTGGAAGAGCAGGTTTCGTCTCAGCCGGAAGTAATCCGGAATATGGTCGTTTCCATAAACGATTCATTAAAACGAGGTAAGTTGGTACCGAATGTTCCCTTAGGTTTGCAGGCCTTGTTTCGTCCGTCGGTTCAGCCTTTTTTAATTTCTTGCTATAAATATAATCCGTCGGAGATTGTGAAAACATTAAAGGTTCCGGTGCTGATTATTCAGGGGAAGACCGATATCCAGGTTTCTGTAAAGGATGCAGAGTTACTCAAACAATCGGCTCCTTCTGCTGAAATATGCCTGATAGATAGGATGAACCATGTTTTGAAAGAATGTGATACAACAGAACCGAATAAACAGTTGGTCATTTATGCGGATCCTTCATTGCCTTTGAGTCCGGCATTAGTTCCATGTCTTACCTCTTTCATTAAAAAGCATCTACGATAAGAGTTTATTCCTAAGCCCGGCAATATCATTGACTATGTAATTTGCCCCGGCTTTTTCCAATTCTTTCCGGTCGCCATATCCATAAAGGACGCCTATGGAGTCGATGTTATTCTCTTTTGCTCCGATAATATCATGTTTGCGGTCGCCAACCATAACGATGGCAGAGGGGGTGTTTAGTTTGTTTGTTTCTAATACATGGCGGATAACGTCTCCTTTGGTATAAAACGAGCCATCCAGCCCACTGCCTGCAACAAATGAGAAATACTTGCTTAGATTGAAATAATCGAGGATACGTTTAGCAAAGATAGTAGGTTTGGAAGTGGCTAACATAAGAGATTTTCCTTGCAGGTTAGCCGCTTCCAGAAAATCATTTATTCCCTCATACAGTTTATTTTCGTAAATGCCGGTTTCTGCAAACCGTTCCCGGTATTTTACAATCGCCTCCTTTGCCTGTCCGTCTGTAAAATTATAGAATTCGCGAAACGAATCGTAGAGGGGAGGACCGATAAAAGGGTAGAGGACTTTTCTGTCTTCTACCCCGATACCGAAATGATTTAATGCATATTCTACAGATTTTGTAATACCTTCAGCCGGGTCTGTAATCGTACCGTCCAGGTCTAAAAGAATATATCGATAATTTAGCATTTACTTGTTTCTACCTGTTAGAAATTGATGTTTACCCCAATCATTGCACTGAAGCTTTGGAGCGGGTAGCCATAATACATTTCGTATTTTTGGCATAAAACGTTATTTAGTTTCAGGTACAATCCGAATGTATCATTGAATGCATATGTTCCGGTCAGGTTCAGTTCATTGATGTTCTTCATCTTCTTTTCTCCATAACCGATAGCCATAGTTTTGCGGTCTGTTGCCAGATAATAATCCAAAGAAGCAGACAGTTTGGGAATAGGACGAACCGTTACACCGGCAGTGAATTCCATTTTAGGCTTTCCATATGCAGCATAGGTAACGTTAGAATCATCCGGAGATTTTACTTTCCAGTGATTATAAACTCCTTTTACATTAATATCGAATAGTTCCTGATAGCTATATTTCAGGTTGATTCCTGCAAATAAATGGTCTGCATCAGCCTGGAAGGCATTGCTTACGTTGCCGAAATAGTTTTTGCTGTAATAATAGCCCGGAATAAAGAATACGTCATTCTTTGTAATCTTATATCCTCCGAATACGTCAAACCAGAATCCCGGAACGATACCACTTTTGATACCGATAGTTGCATCCAGGAAGTTACGGGATGGAAGCAGTTCCATGGTAGGATTGATATAACGGTTTACCTGGGAAATGTCGTACATACTGTTGGAATATAATTTCCCGGTTGCGATAGCATACAATACAGTCTTGTCTGCAACTTCTATGTCTGCTGCAATGTTGGGAGAAGCCATTATCTTTTTGTTTTCTCCGGTAATGAACATCACATTAGCTCCCAGTTTTACATTCCAGTTGTCGCCTTCTACCTTATAATAAGGAGAAAGGGTACCTTCCGCATGATTTTCGAAGAACAGGTACGGAGTATTGCCTTTTAAGGGGAGGTTATAGTTGAAGTATTCGAAACTACCACCTAACCCAATAAGTTGGTTACCACCGAAAGCCGCATTCAAATCGAATTTTACATCAAATGTATTCTCGGCAGGTCCGTTCAACTCTTTTTCTAATGCGTATTTATGAGAAAAATAGGTATAACCCAAATCCAGCATATATCCGAAAGGAGCACCTTCTTTTGATTCGATGCCGACTTTACCCTGCACGGTCTGGTTTACCTGGTTTGTACTGCGGTCTGTAAAATCCGGGTCGAAACTGTTAGTGGTGTTATACATCGGAAGCCCGTAATAATTGAAGCCGGAGTAGCCATATTTGAAACCGGCATTAAATACTAACTTATCGAATGCATGCTTATAGTTGATGCCTCCCACGTTATCATTCAGTTTGGCTTTTACTTTTTCGTCCCAGTCTATGTATTTTACTTTGCCGTTAGTGGAACGGTGGGAAAGCCAGATATTCAGATTGTCTTTTTCCGTACTCAATATATGGTATCCGAAATCGCCGTTGATATTCAGATACGTACCCAGACCGAAGTTAAAATAACCACGACGCTTGTTGTATTGGATATCTGTCATCACATTGCCGGAAGGGAGCAGGCTGATTTCTTTTTCAGGGTCTGCCGGCACGGTAAATGTGGCATAAGAAATAGGCATTTTCTTAACTACCGGCATTTTTATCACCGGAAGTGTGTTGACTTTGTTGGCATCCTGCACCGTCGGGTCGTATTCCCGTTCCAGCGTCATTTCCCGGTTCAAGTCTTTTTCTTTTGTCTTGTCTTCCTGCGCACTGACGGTTGCAACGGAACCCAGCAGGGTTATTACGCACAAGGCTTTTATATTAGATACTGTCTTCATCGTTTTTTAATTCTTTAGTTTACCCAATCTGTTCTTTATCATTCCTGCAATGTCATCGTCACCCTTATAGTTGTTTTGCAAACTGGTCAGATATTGACGTGCCTGGAAATCGTCGCCGCGGTGGATATAAATATCAGCTAACAGGATAAATCCGCGTGCCAGCCAGTATTGATGAGGTGTTCCGTTTTCAATGAAATTCATCAGCACTTTTTCTGCATTCTTGTCGTCATTACCGTTAAAATAGAGTTGAGCCAGCAGGTAAGTCGCTTCTGCACCTTGCACCGTACGTGTATCTTTGCTCAATTCTTTCAAATCAGGTAAAGCTTTGTTTTCCTGTTTCAGTTCGATATACGCTTTTGCACGGGCATAATGTGCTTCAGCCTGTAGTTCGGGTGATAATTTGGTCGCTTTCAACAACTCTGTTGCAGCCAGCAGTGCTTCTTTCGGTTCGCCAGCCTGTACGGCACAACGCATAATCCCGAGTGAGGCAGCCTGTTTGTTTTCCGGTTTTTCGGCAACTACCTGCAATTGTTTGAAACTTTCTAATGCTGCCGGATAATCTTTCGTTACATATTCGATTTCCGCTTTACGTGCGATCGCTTCTTCGCGGAATTTGATGTCTCCGCTCTTTACAACAGTGTCGAACAGACGTTTTGCTTCGTCATATTCTTTTTTAGCAAAAGCAATACTTGCCAGATAGAAATTTGCGTTTGCACTGAATGCTCCTTCCGGGAATGTTTGTAAATAATTATTCAAGCTCTTGCGGGCTCCTTCGTTATCGCCACGCGTAAATAATTTTTCAGCAGCCAGATAAGTAAGAGAATCTTGTTCGCTCACTTCAAAATGGACATTACCGCCCAAAGAGTTGGCATAGTTTGCAAACGAATTGATATCGTTCAATTCAAGATAAACGGACTTCAAATCCTGTAAGGCAACTTTCGCTTCTTCACTTCCCGGATAGTTGCTGATAACATGCTTATAGGCATCAGCCGCTTTTTCCGGCTGGTCATTGTTGAAATAAAGCAAACCTAACTGGATACCGGCTTTACGGGCAAGGCTGCTCTGTGGGAACTTGCTGATTAGCTGTTGGAAAGCCTGTGCAGCAGACTGGCTGTTTTCAATCAGCACATAAGTACGTCCTTTTTCATACAAAGCATCGTCTACATATTGGGATTCCGGATATTCGCGAATCAAGCGGTCCATCGCATTGATTTTTCCCTGGTAGTCTTTCTGTAAGCCAAGCAGGAAGCCTTTCTGATAAACAGAATAATCTCCGGCTGAAGGTTGTAGCTGAGCTGCCTTTGAGTAGTTTTCCTCTGCCATGGCGAACTGGCGGTTCTGGTAAAGGCAGTCGCCGATACGGTTATAAGCGTCAGACAAAGAAGCAGCCTGCTGGTTGCTTTCCAAATCGGCATATTGGCGGAAACGGTTCAATGCTTCACTGTATTGTCTCAGCTTGAAGTAACAATAACCGAGGTTGTAATGAGCAAGCGCATACATATCGGTGTTACGCTGGCGGGTATTGTTGAGGTAAGTACGGAAGTCCGATATGGCATTGGTATATTCTCCCAAGCGGTAATAAGCTTCTCCACGCCAGAAATAAGCTTCGTTGCGGGCTTCCATATTATAAGAACCTAAAGAAATGGACTGGCTGAATAAACTAACAGCTTCATCCAGTTTCATATTTGTAAAAGCCTGTGTTCCCAACTGGAACAAAATATCCTGTTTGGCTTCCAGTATCTTTACACTCGGATGTTTGATCTTATTGATAGATTTTAATGCCGCATCGTAATTCTTGGTGGTAAGATACACTTCTACCAGGTAGTCGTTTACTTTGTCGGCATATTGTGAGTTCGGGAAATCATTCAGGAAATCTTCAAAGATAGTAACAGACTCTCCGAAACCGGTGAACGCCGTGTCATGTATCAACAATGCATAGTTGTACAAGGCAACCTCTTTGATTTGTTTATCGTAAGATGCGGTAGCCGCAGCTTCGAATGCCATACGTGCATTGTTTTTATTCCCCAGTTTCAGGTAAGATTGCCCAAGATAAAGATAGGCATTCTGGGTCAAGGCATCATTTTCGTTGACTGTCCGTCCCAAAGCCTTTATAGCATCCTGGTAGTTCCCTTTATTATAGTAGCAAACACCCAATATGTATAAATCTCCTCGCAACGGATTGTCGGTGGAAGATACATATTGGCTTAGCATACTGATTGCTTTGTTCTGGTCTCCCAAATGGTAGTATGAGTTACCTAAAATCCGGTATACTTCGCTATTATTTTTACTGTTCGGATAAGAGGATAGAAGTTCTTCCCCTTCGTTTATCACTTTTTCGTATTTGCTTTGGATGAAATAGATCTGTGCGATATAATAGAGTGATTGTTCCCGGTAGGTCGGGTTTTCCTTTAAACGATTGAATTCAATCAGCGCATTATTGTATTTCCCTGTAGCATAATCGATATAAGCGACATAATAGGAAGATGCTTCTTTATATTTATTTCCAACCTGGGTAATACGGGAGAAATAGCTTCTTGCTTTATCTTTGTCGCCGGTCTGAAGTAAGGAGTACGCCAAACGGAACGAGTAGGTTTCCTGCTGTTCAGGGCTTAGCATATCAATATCCGATTCTCTGAGCCAGAAAATAGCTTTTTGATATTCTCCTTCTCCGAAATGGACGGAACCGATCAGGAAATTAATTTCATCGCTATGCCGTGATGACGGATAGTTTTCCAGATAATCTTTTAATAACTCTCCGGCGTTCGCACGTCCCTGTTCGTAAGCGGAGCAAACCAGCATATAGTCTGCTTCCTGGATAAGGTCCGTATTCGTGGAGTGTTCTTTATAAGCTTCCAGCTTGTCGATACACCCGGAATAATTTTTTAAACTGAATAGTTCTTTGCCTTCTACAAACAGACGGTCCGGTGCATCAAACTGATGGGATCGTTGCCCGCTTGCCACATGACTTCCCAACACTAAACATAGTGGAATAAGTATTCTCTTCATCACTCTTTTGCTTTTCTTTATAAAAATATAACGCAATAAGTCTATTATATGTTGCAAAGATAGATAAAAATGCCTGATTTTCGGTTTGCTATGTGTGAAATTTGAAAAACAGACTTTATTCCGGTTTGCGTACAACAGAGGGCTTTTTGAATCCGTTTTATACGAGTGCGGTCTTTTTTTGTTACTTTTGGCATCAGGAAACCATAGTTATGTTTTTCCCGATTCATAGTTATGATTTAGGAAAACCATAACTATGAATTGAAAATAGGATTTGAATGAAGTACGCAGACGTTATACTCCCTCTCCCTTTAGAGAACAGTTATACATACAGCATACCGGAGGATATGGAAAAGTCCGTAGTACCCGGGTGCCGGGTGATTGTTCATTTCGGTAAAAAACGCTATTATACGGCTATTGTGATGAGCGTGCATGAACGGATGCCGGATACTCCCTACGAAATAAAAGAAATATATGCCTTGCTGGATGCAACACCTATCCTGCGTCGCCCGCAATTACGGTTCTGGCAATGGCTTTCTTCTTATTATTTATGTAAGCTGGGGGATGTGTATAAAGCAGCTTTGCCTTCCGGTTTAAAAATAGAGAGCGAGACCGCTGTAACTTACAATGATGATTTTGAGGCGGATGCCCCGTTACGTCCGAATGAACAAGTGGTGTTGGATGCTTTTTCCGGAACATTGAAACTGACTGTTGCCGAGTTGGAGAAAAAGACCGGGCTTAGAAATGTAGTTCCGGTAATAGCCTCACTTATGGCACGGGGTGCTGTGATGGTAAGTGAAGAATTGAAACGGGGGTTTATCCCTAAAACGCAGACATTTATCCGTCTGTCCGATAATTATCGTGACGAAGAAAAGCTTCAGGCTGTATTTTCAGAATTTAAACGGGCGAAGAAGCAGGAACACTTACTGGTTTGTTTCCTTGATTTGAGTCATGCATTAAATCCCGTATTGGTACAGGAGGTTTCCAAGAAAGAACTGTTGGAACGTAGTGGTTGTTCGACTGCTATTCTGGAGGGGCTTCTCAAACGCGGTATTCTGGAAAGTTATGAAAAAGAAGTAAGCCGGTTGCAGATGTCTGTTTGTCGCCTTCAGGAGCCGAATCCGCTTAGTCCGGCTCAGGAACAAGCCTATGAGGAGATACACGAAGCGTTCAAATCCCATGAAGTTTGTCTGTTGCATGGAGTTACATCCAGCGGTAAAACCGAGATATATGTCCGTTTGATAGATGAGGTGCTGAAAATGGGACGGCAAGTCCTGTATATGCTGCCGGAGATTGCCGTAACCACCCAAATTACCGAGCGGTTGGCTAAACTGTTTGGAGATAAGCTGCTGGTATACCATTCCAAATTCTCGGACAACGAACGGGTAGAGGTATGGAACCGGCTGTTGTACGGGGGAGAACCGATGCTGATATTAGGAGTTCGTTCCTCTTTGTTCCTGCCCTTTAAAAGCCTGGGACTGATTATCGTGGACGAAGAGCACGAAAATACATATAAGCAACAAGACCCGGCACCCCGTTACCATGCCCGGAATGCAGCAATTGTATTGGCGGGTATGCACGGAGCGAAGACTTTGCTTGGCTCTGCCACGCCTTCTATCGATTCCTATTTTAATGCAACTATCGGAAAGTACGGGTTGGTGGAATTGTCTACCCGCTATGGGGATTGCCGGATGCCGGACATTATTCCGGTCGATATTAAGGAGCTTAAGCGTAAGAAAATAATGAAAGATACGCTTTTCTCTCCCCTGCTGGTAGAAAAGGTAAGTACTGCGCTTTCCCATGGTGAGCAGGTTATCCTGTTCCAGAACCGCCGTGGTTTTGCACCGATGATAGAATGTAAGAGTTGTGGGTGGGTGCCTCACTGTGTAAATTGTGATGTCAGTTTGACCTATCATAAATATCACAATCAGTTGGTTTGCCATTATTGCGGATATACTTATCAGTTACCCCTGCAATGCCCGGAATGCAAGAGTACGGATTTGCGGATGATGGGGTTCGGGACAGAAAAGGTAGAAGAGGAGATTGCCACTCTTTTCCCGGATGCGAAAGTGGAGCGACTGGACTTCGATACTGCCCGTACCCGCACAGCTTATGAACGGATTATTGCTGATTTCGAGAAAGGAAAAACCCAGATATTAATCGGGACCCAAATGCTTTCAAAAGGATTGGATTTTGGAAATGTCAGTGTGGTCGGCATCTTGAATGCTGATAGCCTGATGAACTTTCCGGATTTCCGGGCACATGAACGGGCTTATCAATTGATGGTCCAGGTGAGCGGTCGTGCCGGAAGGCGGGATAAGCAGGGCACGGTTGTTTTGCAGACCTCCCAGCCGGAACATCCTTTAATCCGGATGGTACAACAATTCGCTTATAAAGAAATGGTCCGCCTGCAATTAAGCGAACGTAGCATGTTCCGTTATCCTCCTTATTACCGGTTGATTGTTATCGTGTTGCGTAGCCGTAATGATACGGCTTTGCAAGAACTGTCCACATTGTATGCCGAGAGCCTGCGGAAGCGGCTGGGAGAACGGGTGCTCGGTCCTGTTACGCCTCCTGTTACCCGTGTGCAAACCTTACATATAAAGAAAATTGTTTTAAAGATAGAAGTTGCGGCGGCGATTGCTCCCGTGCGCGAAATACTGGATACCGTTTATGCGGAGATGCAGCGTTACCTGCCGTTTAAACAGCTAATAGTCCATTATGATGTGGACCCGGCTTAATGGTTTTATTTAAAGAAGAAATAAGAAGATGAAAACAATGCGTATGGAAAAGAAGTATAAGATATTATTCGTTTGCCTGGGAAATATATGCCGTTCCCCATCGGCAGAAGCCGTAATGAAGAAACTGGTGAAGGATGCGGGAATGGAAGCCCGTTTTGAAATCGATTCAGCCGGGATAATCGGTTATCACGAAGGGGAGCCTGCCGACCAGCGTATGCGTGCCCATGCCGCCCGCAGAGGATATGTTTTGGATTCTATTTCCCGCCCTGTCCGTATAGCCGATTTTTTCGATTTTGATTTGATTATCGGTATGGATGACAAGAATATCTCGGATTTAAAGCGGAAAGCACCGGATTTGGAATCCGAGAATAAAATTCACCGGATGACGCAATTCTCCCGTAACAAATTATATGACTATGTGCCCGACCCTTACTACAGTGGGGCGGAAGGGTTTGAGCTGGTGCTCGATTTGCTGGAAGATGCCTGTTCCGGATTATTGGAAACGCTTACTTCTTCAAATCCGGATAGCTGATACGTGTATGGTACATAATCTTTAGCTTATCTACGAACACATCTTTGATGGTTTCCACGTCTCTGAAAGTCAGTGGTGCGTTTTTCATCAAGCCGTCGGCTATCTGACCGTCGATAATTTTGTTCACCAGTTGGCGGATGCTTTCTTCCGTGTGTTCTTTCAGGCTGCGGGATGCCGCCTCGACCGAGTCTGCCATCATTAGAATCGCCGTCTCCTTAGAGAACGGGTTCGGTCCCGGATAAGTGAAAACTTCATCGTCTATTTCCTTCTCCGGATAAGCGTTCTTATAGGAATTATAGAAGTATTTTGCTTTGCCCCGCCCATGATGGGTACGGATGAAATCGGTTATGGCTTTCGGAAGCATTGCCTTCTCTGCAATCCGTACGCCGTCATTTACATGGTCGATAATGACGCGGGCGCTCTGGTCGAACATAAGCTGGTGATGCGGGTTGACACTGCCCTGGTTTTCAGTGAAGAAAGCCGGATTGCTCATCTTGCCTATATCGTGGTACATCGCTCCCGTACGAACCAATTGCGTATCGGCACCGATTTTGTCTGCTGCAGCAGAAGCAAGGATGGATACCTGTAAAGAGTGCTGGAAAGTTCCCGGAGCAGTTTCCGACAATCTTTTCAAGATGGTCGTATTTATGTTGGAAAGCTCGACCAGTGTGATGCTGGATACGTAGCCGAATGTCTTTTCAAGCATATATACCAATATATAGGTAAACATCAGTAAGATGAAATTGATACCGAAATAAAGCAACATCATCCAGTTGATCTTATTGAAATCCGCTTCCTGGTAAATGGCAAGGCTGATATAGCAAAGCGAATAGGAGGTAAATATAAAGAATGCACAGCGGATAAGCTGGGAGCGTTCGTATAACTCTCTCAGGCTGAATGTAACGACCATGCCGGCTACAATCTGCAACAGCAGGAATTCGTGCGGGAACGGAACCATCAGCGAACACATCAATACAATAACCAGATGCGTAAACAATGCCGTCCGGGAGTCGAAGAAGGTACGGACTACAATCGGCACAATCGCATAGGGAAGTATATAAATATTGAATAGGCCGTATGTTACGCAAAGTTCCGTCATCATGCAACTTACGAAAATACAGAGCAGCAGGAATAATACATTCTTCCTGTTGTGGAATATCTTTAACCGGAAAGACCACAAGTATAGCCAGAAGCAGAACATGATACCGAATACCAGCACGAATTGTCCTCCGAGGATGAGGCTTTGCCGTTGTGTTCCGCCCGATTTGGCTTCATGTACGATTTTCAGGGAGCGGAGTACGTTGTAAGTCCTGTTGTCGACGATTTCCCCGCGGTCCACGATCCGTTCGCCTGCCTGAACCATCCCGTTTGCCAGAGGGACACTGTTCAGTATGTTTTCTTTAATCCTGTCGGACATAACCTGGTCATAAGACGTATTTTCCGTCAGGTAATTATTTATATCACACGATTGCAGGATTGATTTGGTCAGGTAAGAGGGGCAGTTGTCTATGATAAATTCATATGCCGTACGTGTGGTGAAGAAATCGCTGCTATAATATGGTTGGGCTGTATTGTTTTCCAGCAGGTTGATGCGGGGATATTTATCTTTCTTCAAATCCTCCATTTCCTGGGACGAGATAATACCTTTATTATATAGTTTCTGCAAACTGTTTTCAATGTATTGCATATAGGCAGGAGTCGCCCGCTTATTGAGCGTCTTGCTATAGTCGTTCCTGAGTTTGCTTATTTGTGCCGGGCCCACTTCCGGGTCCATACGGTAATAAGGCTCGAATTTCTTTAATGCACTGTCCTTTTCTGCTTCTACTTCCGCATCGGTTTTATAGATGGGGAAATCGCTCGGTGCGGTGAGCAGCCCGTATCGCCAGGGTTTACCTTCGTAGAATTGGTAACGGAATTTACCTTCCCGTGGAAAAAAGTAGGCAATAAGTAATGCTGCTGTGATGAAAAATACACTGGGGTGGATATTATAGTTCTTTACTTTCATAAGTTTTTCCTTTGTGGGCGAAATGTACATAAAAAAGTTTAGTAAGAGAAAAAAAAGGGCTACTTTTGCCGCATCATTTTTAGAATACAAGGAATTATGACTCAAAGGAAAGTTAGAGTCCGGTTTGCACCGAGTCCTACGGGAGCACTGCATATCGGAGGTGTTCGTACAGCTTTATACAATTATTTATTTGCAAAACAGCAAGGCGGCGATTTGATTCTCCGCATAGAAGATACAGACTCGCAACGTTTTGTTCCGGGGGCGGAAGCCTATATTATCGAGGCGCTTACCTGGTTGGGTATCAAGTTCGACGAAGGGGTTGGTTTCGGTGGACAGTATGGCCCGTACCGCCAGAGTGAACGTCGTGAGATTTACAAGAAATATGTAGACCAGTTGCTGGACAACGATTGTGCTTACATTGCGTTCGACACTCCGGAAGAACTGGAAGCAAAGCGTAAAGAGATTCCGAACTTCCAGTATGACGCTTCCACCCGTATGCAGATGCGCAACTCGCTGACTCTTTCTGCCGAGGAAGTGAAAGGGTTGATTGATGCAGGCAAACAATATGTGGTCCGTGCCAAAATCGAGCCGAATGAAGATATCCATGTAAACGACCTCATCCGCGGGGAAGTTGTTATCAATTCTTCTATCCTGGACGATAAGGTTTTATATAAATCGGCCGACCAGTTGCCTACTTACCATCTGGCAAATATCGTAGACGACCATTTGATGGAAGTCAGCCATGTTATCCGTGGTGAAGAATGGTTGCCGAGTGCCCCGCTTCATGTCTTATTGTACCGCTATTTCGGTTGGACAGATACAATGCCGCAGTTTGCCCACCTTTCTCTGTTATTGAAACCGGAAGGAAACGGAAAACTGAGTAAACGTGATGGAGACCGCTTGGGCTTCCCTGTTTTCCCGTTGGAATGGCACGACCCTAAAACCGGTGATGTATCTTCAGGATACCGTGAGAGTGGCTACCTGCCGCAGGCAGTGGTGAATTTCCTTGCTTTGTTGGGCTGGAATCCGGGTAACGATCAGGAAGTAATGAGCATGGACGACCTGATTGAGCATTTCGATCTGAGCCGTTGCAGTAAGAGCGGTGCGAAATTCGATTACGAAAAAGGAAAATGGTTCAACCACCATTATATACAGGAAATGGATAATAAAGAGGCTGCCGCCTTGTTTATGCCTATCCTCGAAAGCCACGGAGTAAAAGCGGAACCCGCTTATGTGGAAAAAGTGGTCGGTATGATGAAAGACCGTGTCAACTTCATCAAGGAATTGTGGGATGTATGTGCTTTTTTCTTCGTAGCTCCGACTGAATATGACGAAAAGACCCGCAAGAAACGCTGGAAAGAAGACAGCCCTGCACAGCTGGCTGAACTAATCGAGGTGCTTCGTGTTCGCGAACCTTTTGATATAGAAGGAACGGAAGAAGAAGTAAAAGCCTGGATTGAAAGCAAAGGGTACCATTTGGGTAACATAATGAATGCGACTCGTCTGGCGTTGGTAGGTGAAGGCAAAGGACCCCATATCTTTGATATAACGGAGGCCCTTGGCAAAGAGGAAACTATCAGACGTATACAAAGAGCCATAGAGGTTTTGAAATAATAAAGTCATAAGCAGCCGGCAGTTTTTATGTGGGAACATATACTGCCGGTTGCCAATCATAGACCGTTAACAGATGAATTTATGTACAGCCTGATTATCCATTTCTATTCATTTATTATAGAATTGATATCACCTTTCCATAAAAAGGCGAGGATGATGCGTTTGGGGCAATGGAAAACAAATAGTATTCTTCGTGAAAAGATAGACCGGAATGCAAAATATATCTGGTTTCATGCCGCCTCTCTGGGCGAGTTTGAACAGGGACGCCCGATGATGGAAAAAATCAAGGCGGAACATCCGGAATACAAGATATTGCTCACCTTCTTTTCGCCTTCCGGCTACGAAGTCCGGAAAAATTATAATGGAGCGGATGTCATTTGCTATCTTCCTTTCGATACTCCTTACCGGGTAAAGAAATTCCTTAATCTTGCCAATCCGGCGATAGCTGTCTTTATTAAATATGAGTTCTGGGGAAATTACCTGAAAGAATTGAAAGCACGGAATATACCGGTTTATATCATTTCGGCAATTTTCCGTCAGGATCAATTATTCTTCCAGTGGTATGGCGGCACTTACCGGAAAATGCTGCATTGTTTTACTCACCTGTTTGTCCAGGACGAACGTTCGCAAACGTTATTGAATGAATATGGCGTTACGAACGTGACGGTGGCCGGAGATACCCGTTTCGACCGTGTGCTGGATGTGCGTAAACTGGCTCGGGATTTACCTCATGTGGAGGGCTTTGTGACAAATGAAAAGGGAGAAAAGCAACCGGCCTTGGTTGCCGGCAGTTCCTGGCCGCAGGATGAAAATATATTGATTCCGTATTTTAATGAGCATCCGGAATTAAAACTGATTGTTGCGCCTCACGAAATACACCGTGAACATTTGATGTCAATCGAGTCGCTGTTGAAGCGCCCGTCTGTCCGTTTGTCGGAAGTTTTGCATGACGTAAGTTTGCTGGAGGGAAAAGATTGCTTGATTATAGATAGTTTCGGGCTGCTTTCTTCTATCTATCGTTATGGAACGATTGCCTATATCGGCGGAGGCTTTGGGGCCGGAATCCATAATACGCTGGAAGCTGCTGTGTATGGTATACCTGTTCTATTCGGTCCCAGATACCAGAAATTCAAGGAAGCGCGTGATTTGATTGCTGTTGGCGGTGGCTTTTCCGTCTCTGAAGCAGAAGCGTTCCGCAGTAAAATGGATGAGTTACTGACTTATCATGAAGTATTGGAGGCGGCAGGAGAGAGTGCCGGTCGTTTTGTGAATGGAAATGCAGGGGCAACAGACAAGATATTGAAAGAACTTGCTCTTTAAGATAGCTTTATAATTATTTGACATAATGAGAAAAAGGCGGCTGTTTTTGTAATGGCCGCCTTTTTTCGGAGTTTAAGGCATCAGTTACCGCCGTCTTCCATTGACGCCGGTCGCCGTCTTCCATTGACGCCGGTCGCCGTCTTTATTCTTTTATACATCGAATGGAGAAACCGCTTGCTTTTGGATATGTCCCCGTCCCTAATGATGTATTGCCGAAGTATATATAGCTCGCGTCTGTACTTGATGAAGCTGACGATGACCAGTAGTCACCGAAGGTGCCGAGATTGACAGGCGAACCTTCACTGTTGAGGCGATAGCCCACAGCTGGCAAAATCAACTGAGGGCAACCACTATCAGCATTCACTTTATATAACCCTCCACTACCATCCCAACTATTTGCATTCCTAATAGATTTTAATTCGTCAATAGTTGGTACACGATATCCCGAAGGGCAAGGGTCGTTTACCCCTTTCCTGCTTCCATTCCATAATGTGTTATCTGTTCTATTTAACCAATTATTGCCTTTGTAGAAGATATGGTTGTTGGGTTTGGAATTACTTGTTGGACCGGAAGCCGTAGAACCTCCATAGTTGGTATAATCCTGACGTCCCCATTGGTACATGTTTCCAGCTCCGGCTATTGTACCGTTCTTTCCGTCACCTGCTTGCGCTACACGGGTTGCTCCGCAATTGACGGGAGCCCAATAGTAAGAACCTTTCTTAATGGCTGTATAATACGGACTTCCGCCTCCGGCAGGATAGCCATAGTAAGAAGCGCCACGCC
>UQLN01000063.1 GCA_900541965.1 uncultured Parabacteroides sp.
CAAAAGCGGCTTCCCTACCACCGTACCTGCCGACCAGACGATTAAAGTCATCAATGGGCTGGCAAAAGATAAAGAAACACCTGTTACGGTAAGCTTCAGTGAAGCGACAGCCTGGTTAGCGGAAGACCTTGCAGGACAGGATGAGAAAAACGACTCGTATGGTTACCGGGTGGGAACAAGTGGTAAAACGATGACTGTTTCTTTCTATGGCATGTTTGCCATTCCTGAACTATCTTCTGAGATTGTTTATGATAATACATATTGCTCTACAACAAATGGTGGTAAATCATGGTTAGGAAATATCACATATAAAGAAACAAAGATTGAAAACAACCGCCGCAAATATACTTACAACCTAGTTGTGACTAATTCAAGCGGGACAGATGCCGAATATCAACTTCACAAAGCGACAATAAATATCAAACATAAAGGAAGCAATATCAAATCTTACACCATTTGGCGGGGTGCTTCTTACTATGGTTATCCTGCCGGAGATGGCAGCCCGTATTATACAGCTATCAAGAAAGGAGGCTATTGGTGGGCTCCCGTCAATTGCGGGGCTACACGTGTGGCACAAGCTAACGATGCGAAAAACGTGATAATAGCCGGAACCGGCAATTTCTATCAATGGGGACGTGCTGATTACTCAAACCAGGAAAGTTCCGTAGCATCCGGTCCCATAAGCAATTCAAAACCGAACAATCATGTTTTCTATAATGCAGGTAGTCCTCCTTACGACTGGTTAACACCTAAAAATAACACTTTATGGAACGGTAGTAGCAAAGGGACAAACGACCCTTGCCCTTCAGGATACCGTGTGCCGACTCAAAGCGAATCACAGGCTATCGGAAACGCGACAACTTGGAGCGATGGCTTATTCAAAGTAAATGCAGATAGTGGTTATCCCCAACTTGTTCTGCCTGCTGCGGGCTTTCGTAATGGCAGTGGTGGAGGATTCAACAGACAGGGCGAGATTGGCTACTACTGGCAATCGTCGATTCCGTCAGGCGGTACAACTGCCCATCGCATGAGCTTTAATAGTAAAACACTCATTCAGGACGCAGGCAATCGATCTACAGGACATCCTGTTAGGTGTATCAAACAATAAAAACAGGCAGGCAAATTTACCAAGGCTTATCTTCAATTGCCTGCCAATACAGCAAATGGAGACAAACCTGAAGAATTATAAAAGGGGCTGTCCAAGTCAGATAGCCCCTTTACTATAAATAATTATCAACTTAATCTATAAACTTTTTCAATTGCTGTATCAAAGCATTCTTATCCATCACTCCGGAAGTACGCCAAAGTATCTCTCCCTTTTTAAAGACGATTAATGTAGGAACAGCCTGAATCCTGTACTGGGCGGACAAGGCTTCATTCTTATCCACATCGATCTTCAATACACGTATCTGTCCGATTAATTCTTTTCCCACAGCTTCCACTGTCGGGCTCAATACTTTACAAGGACCGCACCAGGTAGCGAAGAAGTCAACCAATACCGGTTTATCGCCATGTATAATGTCATTAAAAGTTTCCATGTTTTTTCTCCTATTTTGTTTTGTACGTATAACATAGATTATGAATCTACTTACCTATACAACATTAATCTGTATGACAATGTTTACAGCGGGCAAAGTTCGTAATTTTTTCCTACTTTTGTATGCTTATTACGAAAGGATTAGTTTACAGATGAAAGTATGTATTGCTGAAAAGCCCAGTGTAGCACGCGAAATAGCCGAAGTACTCGGGGCGACGAAAAAGATGAACGGATATATCGAAGGAAACGGATACCAGGTAACCTGGACATTCGGTCATCTCTGTACACTAAAAGAACCTCAGGAATATACCGAAAGCTGGAAACGATGGAGCCTCAGCGCCCTTCCTATGATTCCCCCCCGCTTTGGTATCAAGCTGATTAATAATCCTACCTACGAGCAACAGTTCAAAGTGATTGAAAACCTGATGCAAAATGCAGAAATGGTTATCAATTGCGGTGATGCCGGACAGGAAGGAGAACTTATACAACGTTGGGTGATGCAAAAAGCCGGATGTAAATGCCCGGTTTATCGCCTATGGATTTCTTCTCTTACCGAAGAGGCTATCCGCGAAGGTTTCCAGAAGCTAAAGGACCAGACAGAATTTGCCAAACTATATGAAGCCGGGCTTTCAAGAGCAATAGGCGACTGGTTGTTGGGAATGAATGCCACCCGTTTATATACCATTAAATATGGTCAGAACCGGCAAGTGCTTTCTATCGGAAGAGTCCAGACTCCTACCCTTGCCTTGATAGTGAACCGGCAAGCTGAAATCGATAATTTCAAACCGGAACCTTACTGGGAATTGAAAACGGTCTACCGTAATACGAGCTTTTCCGCAACCAAAGGTAAATTTACGAAGAAAGAAGAAGGGGAAGCATTTCTGGAAATCGTACAACAGGAAGATTTTACCGTCACCAGCATATCCGAAAAGAAAGGGAAAGAATATGCCCCCCGCCTTTTCGACCTTACCTCATTGCAGGTGGAATGCAATAAAAAGTTCGCTTTCACTGCCGATGATACATTAAAGTTAATCCAATCGCTTTACGAAAAAAAGGTAACGACTTATCCTCGTGTAGATACGACTTTTCTGAGTGAGGATATCTATCCGAAAGTACCGGCTACATTAAAAGGGCTGGTCGACTATACCGAACTGACAGCTCCGCTCCTGCAAGCTAAAATCAGGAAAGACAAAAGAGTATTTGATAACTCGAAGGTGACAGACCACCATGCTATCATTCCTACCGGAGTTCCGGCACGTAACCTGACAGAGAATGAGAAGAAGGTATACGACCTGGTAACACGTCGCTTCATCGCTGCATTTTATCCGGATTGCGAAATATCGACCACTACCGTATTAGGCAAAGTCGGAAAGGTTGAATTTAAGGTAACGGGAAAGCAAATCCTTAAACCCGGATGGCGTGTTGTATTCGGTGCCGAGCAGAAAGATCCAGATGCCGAGCAGAACGAGGAAGAAGGTGTACTTCCTGAGTTCGTGAAAGGCGAAAGCGGTCCGCATAAACCTACTTTGGGAGAGAAATGGACACAGCCTCCCAAACCTTATACGGAAGCAACTCTGCTCCGTGCGATGGAAACAGCCGGTAAACTGGTTGATAACGATGAACTGCGGGATGCCTTGAAAGAAAACGGTATCGGCCGTCCTTCCACCCGTGCAGCTATTATAGAAACATTATTCAAACGTAACTACATCCGTAAGGAACGAAAGAACTTGTATCCTACCGCTACCGGTGTGGAACTGATTGGTACGATTCACGAAGAGTTACTAAAAAGTGCGGAACTGACCGGTCTTTGGGAGAAAAAACTCCGCCAGATTGAACGGGGAACCTATGAAGCCCGTACGTTCCTTGAAGAGCTGAAAGTTATGGTACAACAAGTGGTTTTCAATGTCTTATCCGACCAGACTGGACGAACCATCACAATTGAAACACCAGCAAAGGAAGCTCCTAAGGAAGAAAAAGAAAAGAAAGAGAAAAAGCCCCGTAAACCTCGTACAAAAAAAGAAGTACAGCCAGAGAGCACAGAGCAACCTCCGGCAAAACCCATATGTCCTGTTTGCAAAAAAGGAAGTATCCTACGTGGCAAAACGGCTTATGGCTGTTCCGAGTATAAGAATGGTTGTGCTTTCCGGATGGATTATGCTACTTACGGCGAAGGACTGAGTGATGAGGAGCTGATAAAAATCATCAAGGAACTTGGATAATAGATTTGGAACACAAAGATTGCATTCTTAATCCATACTAAGCCAAAATATGTACTTTTGCATGTGCAATAAAAATAATAGTTTATCAATCTATGAAAGAAGAATGGTTCCCTCTCGTTAACGAAGCGGGCGAAACAATAGGGAAAGTAACGCGCAAAGAATGCCATAGCGGTTCCAAATTATTACATCCGGTCGTTCATCTGCATATCTTCAATGATACGGGTGACTTATATTTGCAGAAACGGTCTATGACCAAAGATATTCAACCCGGAAAATGGGATACGGCAGTAGGCGGCCATGTCGATTTAGGCGAAACAGTAGAAGAAGCACTACGCCGGGAAGTACGGGAAGAGTTGGGTATCACCGATTTCATTCCTCAACTTATTACCCGCTATATCTTTGAATCCGAAATTGAAAAGGAACTGGTCCACTCATTCCGCACTATTTATAATGGAACAATTACCCCTGACCCTTCCGAATTGGATGGAGGACGTTTTTGGACAGCAAAAGAGATAAAAGACAATTTAGGGAAAAACATTTTCACTCCTAACTTTGAAAAAGAATACCAACGCCTTTTCTTATAAACCGGGAATACATACCCCATTTTTAAAACATAGGTGTTTTGAATGCAAAGCATATATGTTTTGAAATCAAAACACCTATGTTTTAAAAACGACTGTAAAGAGTATTAAAGCAACACTTTATTGGAAATGACGTAACACTCGTCATTCAACAATCGAAGCGCTTCTTTTTTCATTTCTTCGGGAACCGGAGTAACCGCCCCTTCGCTGATAGAAATAATAAAATCTTCATGTTCCCTGCGGTACACATCCAACATACGGTTGGCAAAAAAGAATAATGTAGTATAATGGATATTTGCCAGGCGATCGCACATCTTTACAAACGAAGCGAATTTCGTATTCCGGATTCCTTCATAATAGGCGGCATTGGCTCTTTCTTTCCGGTTACGTCCCTTTTCATTTGTTAAAGCATAAACGATTTCAGGAACATCCCAGCGGATTTGCTGGAGAATATTTTCGGGTAAAATGAACCCTTCTACCTTAAATTCGGAAATAAACCTTACCAGGTCATTAAATGTCAAACGGGCATCTTCGATAGAATCGTGCAGGTAAGCGGCAGCATAGAGGATTAATATATCTTCTTCAGTCTTTGCAACCAGATAACCGTACCGGGAGACATAGGATGCAGTCATCTTCAAGTGAAAACCATACGGCAACATATCTCCATATTTCTGATTCACCCGGTCATGAATTTCGAATGCGGCTGCTTCAAAACCTTTTATCCAGGCATAATTGCGGGCTACTATTTCAACAAAGTCATTTTTTATCATACTCTATGCTACTTTTTCTTTACTATCAAACGGTTATAATAGTATTGTAAATAATTAGAAAACAGCCACGAAAGTATAAAATAAGCATTTAGCTACCAAACGAAAAATGAAATATAAAAATAAAACTTCCACCAGATGCTCCTGAGACTATGCCATATAAAAAAAGGCCATTCCCTGTTTTAGAGAATGACCTTTCGTTTATATGTATATCCGATATGATTACTTACACATTTCGTTGATAATATGAATCAACTCCCCTCCTATCTCTTCAGCTTCTTTCATTGTGTGAGCTTCCGAGTAGATACGGATAATCGGTTCGGTATTACTTTTACGCAGGTGTACCCATTTATCCGGGAAATCAATCTTTACACCATCTATATCAGTAATGTCATATTGAGAGAATTTCTCCTTCACTTTAGCAAGGATTGCATCCACGTTAATCTCCGGAGTAAGTTGTACCTTCTGTTTAGAGATAAAATACGGAGGATAGCTGGCACGCAATTCGCTCGTTTTCATTTTTTTCTTTGCCAGATGACTCAGGAATAATGCGATACCTACCAAAGCATCACGCCCGTAATGGCTTGCCGGATAGATAACACCGCCATTGCCTTCGCCACCGATAATAGCATTTGTCGCTTTCATTTTAGCAACAACATTCACTTCACCTACGGCAGCCGCATTATATTCGCCGCCATGGGCACGGGTTACATCACGCAAAGCACGGCTCGAACTTAAATTACTTACCGTATTACCCGGAGTATGAGCCAATACATAATCGGCAACAGCCACCAAAGTATATTCTTCGCCAAACATTTCACCGTTTTCACTGACAATAGCCAAACGGTCTACATCCGGGTCAACAACAAAACCGACATCAGCCTTTGCCTGTTTCATCAAAGCGGATATTTCTGTCAGGTTTTCCGGTAGTGGTTCCGGATTATGGGAGAAGTTTCCATGAGGCGCACAATGCAGTTTAAAGATTTCCTTTACACCCAGTGCTTGCAATAAGTCCGGTAATACAATACCGCCTACAGAGTTTACACAATCGATTGCTACGCGGAAGTTGGCAGCTTTGATAGCTTCCACATCCACCAAGTCCAGATTGAGTACACTCTCGATATGTTTTTGTTTATATGAATTGTCTACGATAACTTTTCCAAGATGGTCGACATCAGCAAATTCAAAGCTCTCGGCTTCGGCAATAGCCAACACTTCCGCACCTTCGGCAGCATTCAGAAATTCACCGTGTTCGTTCAATAATTTCAGAGCATTCCATTGTTTCGGATTATGGCTTGCAGTAAGAATGATACCTCCGCATGCGCCTTCCATAACAACGGCTAATTCAGTAGTAGGAGTTGTAGCTAAATCAATGTCAACCACATCAAATCCCATACCAGTCAATGTACCTAAGACAACCTGTTTTACCATCGGACCGGAGATACGGGCATCACGACCTACTACGATCTTATTTGTTGTCACCTTTGTGTTTTTCTTTATGAATGTAGCATAAGCTGCCACAAACTTAACTATAGCCAATGGATTCAGCCCGTCTTCCGGATTTCCTCCAATTGTGCCACGGATACCAGAAATAGATTTAATCAGTGTCATACGTTAGATTATTTTAAAAATACGAACTTTATTTCTTTATAAAAAACAGGTAAGCCACTACTCTGGAAATCAGAACTCATTTGTTTAAAAGGCACAATCAGTTTTACTCGTGAACTATCGCCTACATATTTCAAAGCAGATGCCATTCCCGGAGAGATAAAGGAATTCAGGTAGTAATTCTCCAGACCTGTATTATAACCATACTTGAATTTTACCGGATAGGTATTGTTAGAATGCGGTCCCAGATTATCCACTTCTGTCGTATCCCCATTTAAAAACAGGCGGGCTGTAAAACGAGCCATTACTTCTGTTGTATACAAAACTGCCGTATCTTTAGTACCCCGATCTATAATATTCAGATAGACTCCGTTCTCCAATTCGACAAATTGTTTCGCTTTAAAGATTGTGTCTTTCGGAAATTCATCCAAAATCTCAAAGCCGTTTTCATCAATCAATTGGTCAATAGCTTTCCGTTCTGCATTCAACATATCAGTATATGACTTTGTCTTGTCACACGATACCACCACCATGGCAGTAAACATAATCAACAGGATATAAAAACCTTTCTTCATCTGCTATATATTAATTGTAAATGAGCGACAAATGTATACATTCTCTGCCATATCTCATACATCTTTCTTTATTTCTTCTGCTTTATTAGGATTAAATTCTTTTAATCCTTTCTCAAAGGTGGCGACCGCATCAGCCAATGAACCGTAAAATTCTCCTCCCGAAGCATTCTTGTGTCCACCTCCGTTAAAATAACGGTTAGCGAAAATATTACATGGAAAATCACCAACGGAACGAAGGGATATCTTTATATAATCTTTATCCTCACGGATAAAAACAGAGAAAGATACATCCTCTATGCTTAACGGTATATTTACAAAACCTTCCGTATCTCCGGTTACATAATTGAAGCGTGCCTGTTCTTCCTCCGAAAGGGCTATCAATGCGGCATTATGCTCCGGGTAAATTTTCATTTTCTCGTAAAGTACATACCCCATCAAACGAAGACGGCTTTCAGAATATACCTGGTTTACTTTACGGTAAATCTCATCCTTATCTATTCCCTTCTTAATAAGTTCGCTGATGATTATATATACCTCCGGTTTATTGGAGTTATACGTAAACGAACCGGTGTCTGTCATCATACCAGTATAAATACATTCGGCACATTGCTTATTAATCAGGTCGAACATGCCCATCCGGCATATAAAACGAAAAACCATCTCACTGGTAGAGGACATTTCCGGATATGACATGGTAACTCTACAAAAATCAGCCGGATTCAGATGATGGTCAATCAAAACCCTGCGTCCTTCCGCAGCAACAACCGCCGGAGCCAACTTTTCTATACGTTTAGGCTCATTAAAATCCAGACAAAATATAACATCTGCATCCTTAATCAGCTGTTCTGCAAAATCAGGATATTTTTCATGAATAATTATTTCCTTGCGTCCCGGCATCCATTTATAAAAACGGGGGAACTCATTGGGAACTATGACAGAAACATTGTCTTTTCCATAATTAAGAAGAAAATGATAAAGTCCTAAAGCTGAACCCAATGCATCACCATCCGGACTTACATGGGTCACTATAACAAAACTTTCTCCTTTTTCGACATACTTTTTTGCCTTCTGAATCTTCTCTTCGTGAATGATTTTCGTAATCATGTTTTATCTAATTTTCAGAGACAAAGGTACGACTTTTTTTATATTCGGCATTGCTTTATTTTCTCTATAAGCAATCCTATAGAGAGAATTAACACCAAACTTAAAGCACCCAACAGATAAACCGGGCGTTTAGTCCGGATATATAATAACGAAAGGAATAAGACTCCATAACTTGCCAGCAATAAGGGAAAACTAAAACTGAAAGCCAAAGAAGAGAAAGAGATACGACTGAATAAATCGACAAGCCTGAGCATACTCCCAGTCAGATATTCAACTGCCAATTGCAAGTAACCGTATCCGGGAAATCCAACAGGCAGTAGCATCCATATAATCCCTGCCGGTATCAACAATAATGCTAAAAAAGTAAGAGGTAAATTAGTCAACAGGAAAACAAGAGAAAACTGTCCGAAATAGTAAAGGCAAAGGAAGGTTGTTCCCACCTGTGCTGCCAGTGTCACTGTGATACAATCCCAAGGATAAGCCAATAAAGGATTCCTCACTTCTATCGTCCGCTTCAAACGAGGTTGTAAATACAAAATAGAAAACACTGCGGTATAACTTAACTGAAATCCAATATCAAACAAGTAAAGAGGCTCATAAACCAACATGCAAAAAGCAGATGCGGCCAGAATATTGTATTTATCGGTATTACGCCTCAGCAAATATCCGGTCAAATAAATTGTAAGCATTAAAGCTGCGCGAACAGCAGAAGCAGACAACCCTGTAACAACTACAAATAGCCATAACAGTAAAATTGTAAAGAGATATTTTATCCACTTAGACAACAAACTCCGTGGTAAAAAAGAAAGGATAAAAGAGACAAAGCCACAGACAACACCTACATGAAAACCACTTACCGCCAGGATATGTGCCACGCCGGCTACAGAAAATCGCTTACGTACTTCCCGGTCCATCGATTTGCGGTAACCAATCGTAATTGTTGCCAATACAGATTTTTCCTGATCCGACAACTGCAAACTGTCCAAAGAAGAGAGTAATTGCGACTGCCTGTCTTTCGCCCATTGCCTAATAACAGATGCCTTTGGTTCATCCTTCCATTCTAATTGAGAACATGCCGTTTTCTGTACAGACAAGAAAAACAATAACGAACAATACACAATTCCCCACATCCAACGGGTATCATAGCTGAAAACATAAGTAATCTTACGGGCTATAATCCATTGAAAAAATAAAAAGATAAAAAGGAGAAGGAGTGAAAAGAGGAGAATATAAACAAAGGAGGGATATATGACTTGTAATAAGATTCCGGTAACCCACACAATCAAAGGCCTGGAAAAAGGCCTCATTTGTAAATATTTTATCATAAAGCAGAGGTTTGGTTATTTTGCCCGATTCATCTTCAGGCGAGAAAATTAGTAGCACACAAGTAACATTGGCTAAATGAATAGCGTATTACCTATATGCTACAATATATCTTATAAATCTTTCAATTCGCGAATGGTTTTCTGAGGATCCGGAGAACGGAAAACAAAACTTCCGGCAACCAGCACATCTGCACCAGCATCAACCAAGCGTTTTCCGGTTTCCATATTTACCCCTCCATCCACTTCGATAAGGGTATCCAGTCCCTTACCTAAAATCATATCTTTCAGACGGGCTGTTTTCTCAACTGAATGTTCTATAAATTTCTGTCCGCCGTAACCCGGATTGACAGACATTAATAAAACCATATCCAAATCCTGAAGTATATCTTCCAGCAAACAGATGGGGGTATGCGGATTTAATGTAACACCGGCTTTCATACCTGCTTCTTTGATAGCAGCAACCGTACGATGCAAATGTGTACAAGCTTCATAATGAACATTCATCATGTAAGCACCGGTTGCAGCTACTTCCGATATGAATTTCTGCGGTTCCACAATCATTAAATGAACATCCATTGGTTTCTTGCAAACTTTCTTTACAGCATCCAATACTGGAAAACCAAACGAAATATTCGGGACAAATACTCCGTCCATAATATCCATATGAAGCCAATCGGCATCACTTGCATTTATCATTTCTACATCTTTCTGCAAATTCAGGAAATCAGCAGACAAAAGAGATGGGGCTATTTTATGTTCCATATTTTCATGTTTTTTGCAAATATAATAATTTATTCGATTCCCATCGAATAGCTCTATTTATTTGGAAACCAATCCAGATCTATTTTATTTTTCTCAACCATACGCCGCATATGAAGTATTGCGTACCTCATTCGTCCTAATGCAGTGTTCACACTGACATTCGTTGTTTCCGCTATTTCTTTAAAGCTAAGCCTCGAATAATAATATAATTCAACAACTTGCCTCTGAAGATAGGGTAAATGTGTGATTAGGCTTTGTATATCCGATACTATTTCCTGATGAATTATCTGGTCTTCAATCGTCAGCTCACTTAATTCCAACTGGCTGAATAGATTATAATTCAGATTTTCCATTAACCGGATATTCTCATTTTTATTTTGACGGATATAATCGACAACGAGATTATGTGCGATACAGGTAACCCACGATTTAAATTTCCAATGTTCTACATATGTCCCCTGCCTAATACTGGTTACTATCTTTATCAACGTCTCCTGGTAAAGATCTTCCGTCAATTCTTTATCCGATATAATAACACGAATATAAGAATACACGGCTTTTCCATAACGGCATAACAGTTCATTGAAAGCAACATTATCACCCTCTGCAAAACAAACAACCAACTCATAGTCGGTCATCATTCTCAATTCTTTCATTTTTACACTATTTAAAATAATTGAGTAACGATTTTGCTATAGGCGATGATATTTAAAGTTTATACAATATTTTTCAATTCGGTGGCAAAAGAACAAAATGTATTTGAGGGAGGCAAACTTTCTAACATTTTTCTCATAAAAAAAAGCTATCCAATTTTTTATTATTGGATAGCCTTTCCGATTAATTCTAAATATAAATTAGAACTTATATCCTAAAGTTAGAGCAACTTGAGTCGTATTTGTTTTCAAATTAGCTCCTTCTGAGTTTACAAGAACATTATCATTTTTATCTATCACATTTGAGAAAGCATAAGCAGTCTCCTTATATTGACGGTATACACAAGCCAAATCCATATAAAAATGAGGAGTAAACCGATAACCTAAACCGACAGAATAAAGAGAAGAACCTTTATCCAAAGTGTAATGAGCCACTGTTCCCGCTGTAAACACTTCAACCTCCCCATTACGTAATTCTGCATTCATCGGACTTGTAGTCCAATTCGCACCGGCACGCACTGCAAATTGTGGAGTCACTTTTACTTCCGCTCCGACTTTCACTGTATGAGAAAGACCAAAACGCTTTTGAATCAACCCCTTATTATCGTCATATTCATAACCGTCCGGATAATACAATTTCATATATTTATAATTAGACAACTCATAATCCACACTTATCAATGCTGTCTGACCAATAATACCGGCGGCACTAAATATCCATTTATCTGCTGTTTTAAGCTTATAGTCTGTATAAGGATCCGGATTACTAGGAGTTTGTCCATTTTCTACAGGAGGATCATAATATCCAATCTCAGAAGTTCCATATCCCACATAGCTATCTTTCATTTTATACCATGTAGGAGAAGCATAAGCGACTCCCAAACGTAAGAAATCGCTTGGACGAACAATCGCACCGATATTAAATGAATAACCTGTACCATCTGTCGATTTAATATTATCCCAAAGTAAACGGTCTACAGAACCATCCGTATACGCATATTCCTCTGTATACTCTGAAGATAATCTATAATTCAAATCTGTCACAGCTACGGTAGCCCCTATAAATACCCGGTTGGATATATTCGTTGCAAATGAAATATTATAACGGTCGATAGCCCCCCTTTCATTTACATCCAATAATGAATGATCCGGGCGGCTGTCCGAATACCATCTTTGATTCTTTTCATCCCATTCAGCAAAAGATGAATGATAAGTGTTTCCACCAACTTCGTTATCCCCTCCGATAATACCACTTTGGTAGGCTAACGCCGGCAACCAAGATCCAGCCAAAGATTCATAAATAGAACGAGTTGCCGAATTATTACCAGAACCTAACGAAGGCATTTTATTTTGATCTATTCCGGAAAGTGTAGCTATAGCTGCGGCATAATCTGCAAGTGAATAATTTTGCACTCCCGACATGCGGTAAGAACGGTTAAAATTCTTCAATCGGTTATACCCGAATCCTACATTCCAACTTACAAGCCCTTCGTCATTACCAGTAGGGAAATAACCTACATAGGCAATATTATCAAAGTTGAACTTGGTTTTATTAACACTGGCGGTTGAACCATTCCAGTCTGATTTTGCATTTATGGAAGACAAACTTATCGTTGTTACAACTTCCGAACTACGATAAATGCCAAGTCCGGCAGGATTAGCAGACATCACTGATATATCTCCACCTAATGCACCAAAAGCCCCTCCCATACCCAAATAACGAGCTGTCCCATTCAAATCATATTGGGAATACTTATAGGCATCCAATTCACCCTGAGCATATACGACACCACCGCTAAGCACAAATGCCGAAGCCAATAAACATATTAACCTATTCATCTATTTTATTTTTTACTTATACCATATATATAAAGGGGCAGTAGTCTGCCCCTTACTTAATATTAAGACTCTATCAAATATCGAACTTATCGACGACCTCCGCCACCGCTTCTATTACTGTATCCACTGCTTCCACCACTGGAACGGCTACTACCTCCGCCGCTAGAACGAATACTGCTTCCACCAAAGGATGAAGAACTACTTCTGGAAGGTGTATAAGTACTTTGACTTCTCTCACGTGATTGGATAGAGCGAGTTGAATTATAATCGCTTCTACTCCTTGACGGAGCTGAATATTGCCGGGTTGAACTTGATATGCCACTATCATCACGGCGATTTACTCGGGTTCTGGTACTACTATTACCCGATGGACGTGTCGATATTGAGCCACCTCCACTATTTTCATTACGAATATATGATGAACCCTGAGTAGTAGAAGGACGTCCTGAACGATTGCTATATCCTCTTATTGAAGATGAATTTACACTCTCACCTCTTAAAGAAGAGGCTGATCCATTGTACCTACTACTACTTCCCCGGTAACTGCTACGTCCTCCATTACCACTATTTCGGGCAGCATAAGAAGAGCGACCACCACCACTACTGTAAGTCCGCCTTGCATAATGGTTATGTCCCCAATAATGACCGCCGCCCCAGTAGCCGCCGCCCCAATAAGGACCTGGCCCCCACCAAGGATCATACCAGCCTGCATAGAAACCACCCCAGCCGAAGCCCCAACTCGGGCCATAATACCAGCGGGAATAAGTCCACCAAGGGCTGTAACGATACCACGGATCATACCAGTTATAATACCAAGGGTCATACCAACCGCCCCAACCCCAGTTGTTGCCAACATTGATATTAAAGCTGACATTGGTCCTGCCATCCGAATAATCCGTATCATAACCATATCCATAGTAACCGTCACTCAAATATAAATCTACCTGGTCAGCACCGGCTATCGTTATTTTACTGGGCGAATGATAACGGATAATACGCTCTGTATATTCCGTATCCGAACGACGCTTATCTGATGATTTTGCCGCAACCTTATTGTCATTTTTTGCCGCTATATCATCATTATATTCGGCAAGCACTTCACTGCTATCTTCTTTATAAGGTTCTTCCACCTCTACAGAAGAATAACGGCGATTATATTCATCCACATCCCGGCCATCAGTTGCCGAACGGGCTGAAGACGCAGATACATATGTTACAGTCCGTGTTGCTTCCTGCTTAGGATGTATAACTTTCTCTTCTTTTTTTTCTTTCTTTTTGCTTTTACTGGAAGAGAAATATACATCATCGAAGAATTCCTCCTGAGCTGTTGCACCGAATGCAACCAGAAGCATGACTGTCAATGATATTAATTTCATGGGTTTCATATTCGTTTCTCCTCTAATTATATTCTATTGCTTAGACAAATTTATACGGCTAAGGTTTAAATACTCTTCCCGCCTGACTATATTATTTACAAATATAAGCGTTTACTATTAATCAACAATGATTTACATAGACTTTAACCATCTATAGTATTTAACGGCCCATAGCCTTTATTAATAAGATGCAACGGGAAATAGAAACGCTGCATTATTTTTTCAAAGACTTGCTTACCAGCCAGAGAGAAACGAATAATGTACAAGTTTCCGCTATAGGTATATCAAACCAGATTGCTTCAATACCAAAGCATGCCGGTAAAACAAGAATACCTATTGAAACAAAAACCAAAGCCCTCAAAGCTGAAATAATAATTGAAATCTTTGCATTGCCGATAGCTGTAAAATAACTGGACGCCAATATATTTAATCCCATCAATAAAAAAGCAAAACAATAGATGGAAACCCCATACGATGCTATTTGTAAAGCCTGGGCATCATCATCTTTGAAAAATATCCCTATCACCTGCTCGCCAAAAAAATAAAGTAAAAGGAATAGCGACAGCCCGATAACCATATTAGTAAAAACAGCTATTTTCAATACGGCTCTAATCCTGTCTTTTTTATTAGCCCCGAAGTTATACCCGATAATTGGAATAATTCCATCCGATACACCCAGGAAAAAAGTTGTTCCAATAAATAGTGTGTAATTGATAGCCGTAAATGCTGCTACCCCATTCTCCCCTATATATTTCATCATTGTAAGATTGAACAGATAGACTGTAACAGCAACCGACAGCTCCGACACACCTTCGGACGAACCATTATAAAAAGCCTGCCAAACTAACTTCCTGTCAAATTTTCCACGTTGAACTGCCACAACCCACAAAGGATTAAATAAACGCGGTACATTTAATATGGCGCCTACTGTAAAGGCAATACCTGTAGACAAACCCGCACCTTTAACGCCCCAGCCCAATACACCGACCATACATATTGCCAAAACAATATTTATCACCACACTGGTTGCCATTACTGAAGTCGCATAAAGAGGATGCCCCATAGCTTTAATAACATAATCCCCCAGGAACATCACACAAAGAATCGGGTAAAAAGGAACCAAACTCTGTATATAAGCAACAGAATCGTTTATTAGCACATCATTTGCACCCAGTATCCATGCAATATCTTTGGCAAAAATAAAAATAAGCCCACTCACCAGTACCGACGATATTATCAGAAAAATAAAAAGAGAAGTCAATGCATTATTCGCCTTTTTCCGGTCGCGCTGCCCCAGGCTTATACTTATAATGGTCTGGCATCCGACACCAATTATAATGGCAAATGCTGTAAATAAGCTATAGCAGGGAAGAATCAGGTTTACACTTGCCAATGCATTTGCACCGACAAAATGTCCCAATACGACCCCATCGACAACAGACTGTAATCCGATAAAAAGCAAACCGGCCACACCGGGAAGGGCATACTTTACAAATAAATGAGGAATGGGTCCGTTCAACAATAATTTTTCCCTGTTAAGGTGGTAAGCCACACTTTTATTCTCCGTCATATTTTCTACCTTTTATTTTGAGGCACAAAAATAGGACATCCCGAACAGAATAAAGTTACCATAAGATAACTTCGAAAAGTTACTTAAAAGAAGAACGGATGCGGCTCAGCGATTGAGGAGTAATCTGTAAATAAGAAGCAATATGTTTCAGGGAAACCCGCTGGAACAAATCCGGATGGTCCTTCATTAAGGTTTCATATTGGGCACGTGCATCATTCCAACTATCATTTATAAAATAGTTCTCATATTCACGAAGATAATTATCCTGCAGTTTCCTCAGATAATTGCATAGGCCAAGCGATTGCTCACAAAGGGCTTCCATTCGATCCGTATGAATACGAAGCAATACCGTATCCTCTATCATCTCGATATTATAGGCGGCAGTTTTCCGGTAAGAGCTATTTAATAATTCTCCGGCCGATGCAAACCATAAGGTAACATCCCGTGTCTCTCTTTCCACAAAAGCCCTGACTAATCCATTCAGTACAAACCATACATACGAATCATGATCTCCCTCCCTGACCAACCAATCCCCTTTCCGGAAAGAAACTTCTTCCAGTTCGCTTAAAAAGAGTTGTGCCGCTTCATCCGGAAAAGGATAAATCTGACGTTGCTGCTCTATAAAATCATCTAACATTTCCATAATTCATCTGCTAAACAGGTTCTAAAGATATTCTTTTTCCCCTGAATAATAAAATGATTATTTTTACAAACAAAATCTTATAAATACACGGACCATGCATATTATTATCTCTCCAGCCAAAACAATGGCAGGCACATCCAAAATAAAAGCACCCGCCGGGACAGTTCCTTTCTTCCGGAAAGAAGCCTCGGAAATCGCACTGAACATGGCACAATTCCCGATTGAAGAATTAGCCAGGACATTAAAACTCAGCCCTAAACTCGCGATTGAAATGTATCAGCGTTTTCAAGATTTTCATGCGGAAGAAAAGCCATTGCAAGCGCTTCTTGCCTATACAGGTGTTGTTTTTAAAAATATGAATCCCAAAGATTTTACAGCAGAGGATTTCCTCTTTGCACAAGAACACTTACGCATGGCATCTCCTTGCTACGGTTTCCTTCGTCCCCTCGACCTCATCAAGCCCTATAGAATGGAATATGATGTAAAACTGCCGGAACTGGAAGAAGGGAATATGTATAATTTCTGGCGTTCAAGACTCACACAGCCTTTTATCGATGAAATTAAAGCTGACGACCGAACATTAATCAACCTGGCAAGTATGGATGTACAGCCTTCTTTCGACTGGAAAAGTATTGAACAGGCAATCCGTATCATTACTCCCGATTTCAGGGTATGGAAAAACGGAAAAGCAAATACGATTGTTATTTATGCAAAAATGGCTCGTGGACAAATGGTTCGCCATATCATCAAAAACAGAATAAGTGCTCCTGAAGAATTAAAAGCTTTTACCTGGGAAGGATTTCATTATAAAGAAGATATGTCAGAAAAAGACAGGTGGGTATTTTTACAGGACTAAACAAAAAAGCGAATAAGGTTACAGTTCTATTACCGAACGCATTCTGTCGTCTGCGTTCGGTAATGTTTTCTATGGATTATCAATCACACATCATATTCCTCAACGGGACGCTTATTCCCATATAAAGGTTCACTGCACTTCCGCTTACCGGCAGGAACTGTGGCGTAACCTTTGTAAACATATAGTCGGAACCGATAAAGAAGTTAATCCATTTCGGAGTAAAGTTCAAAGCCAAGCCATAGGTCTTAAAATTACTATGAATAAAAGAATAACTGGCTGCAGCCTCAAACCAATACACAGGACGATAGCTAACAGAAGCCGTCAACTCCGAATAAGCCTTCGGCGTATAGAAACGTGTACTCGACAATAAACCGAATCCCAATTGATTATCTAATATCCGGTATTCAGCTCCTATATTGATTGTAGAACGTAAAGAAGTCGTATTCTTAACCGGATCTTTTTGAGTAAAATGGAATAATTGTTCCAGATTACCCTTCATCGTATCAAATTGGTCGCTCATACTGGGTTTACTGCCATCCACTTTATCTCCCAGAGCCAGGTCGAAGCCATCAAAATCGAATTGGCCGTTTACTTCGCCATAAATATTAGAACTCTTATTCCAGCTTATAAATCCCAGATCAAGCACTGATGCGGATAGCGTAAGATTATCAAGTAATTGATAAGTAGCACCCAAGTCGATACCCATACCGAAACCGCCCAATCCCGGCGAATCATATTGGAAACCGCTAATATACTGGCGTCCCTGATCATCATAACTGTTTTCAGCAGTCAAGCCTTTCACATTGGCACTCATTGTACCTTGCGAAGTAATTTCCCAGTTATTTTCATTCATCACGGCATGCAAATGGTCTATCTGCGCTTCCATTGTACCGGCACCAAACAACATTTTCAGTTTACCTCCGACAGTCAATTTATCCGTAATAGGACGTGAATAACCGACTCCTGCTTCGACGTATGCTTCCGAATACGCTTTCATATTAGTAATATCGTAGGTAGTACCTGCTACCGTATTTCCCCGCTTTACAAATTCAAGCATGTTTTTAGGAACCCCGATACTTGCCAAACCTTTCACAGAAATATCCACAGAATAAAAACCTTTTCCGGCATACCAGCCACCGGATAATATCTGAGTACCGAAATCCGTATTCACCTGGTTACGGTCTTTCAAGCCACTCAAAAAAGATTCCGTATTCACAGATTTATCCATGAAAGTAACCAATCTGCCGTCTTTAGAAAACAAGATATTGTCCAATGCCACTCCATTGGTTGTATAAGCAGCATTTACCCCGCCCAATACAGGAATAGACACATATCCGCGTTCAGGTCTGAATGCCGGGTTCTGCGCCGTACGCAGCGGAGAGTTTTGCATAAAATAGGAAGTTCGCAATTGCTGGGCAGAAACAGATGTTCCGATAAATAAGCACAAAACCAAAGTCAGCAATCCTTTAGCCTGTCTGTTAAATATAGTATTCATTTTACTTCAGTATAATTTGTTAGTTAATAGATTAAATAGAGATACCACCTGTTTTTTTCAATTTAAGTTCAAGGGAAATTTTCTGGTTTGTTTTCAGCGCTTCAGGTTGCTCGCGGCCACTCAATTCCATAACAAACTGAATATCTTTTGCATTAACCATCTTGTACATATCTTCAGATTTAATCTCAAAAGAAAATTCACCGGTATTCCCTTTTATCTCTTGTTCAGGAAATACAATATCCAAAGGACGACCATAGCTATCTACTATTTTCATAATAAAAGAAAGGTCAAATGGCATTGTATTCGTTACAGTTCCGAATATGGTAGCAGTCCCACCGGAAAACAGATAATCTACAAATGATTCGTCAAAAGCATCCTTCACATGTTCGGTAGTTACCGCTTGAAAACTTGCAGAAGGGACTAAAGGGATTTCCAATTCATAACCGATTGAAGAAATAGAAACAGTTGAAGAAGTGTTCTTTTTTCCTGTCAGATTTAAGGATATCGTTTCCGGAAGTTCTTCTATTACTTTAGGTATCTCTTTATTTTCATAGAATTTATATCCACCGACAACAGACGATTCATTTGGTCCTATCCATACATCCGACTCATCCCTGGCAAGGATGAAATTTGTTTTCGCATTCTCTTTAGCACCTGCTATTTCAAATTCACAACCAATGTCTCCATCCGTTAAACCGGCATTCAACATAACATGGGGGTCAACCAGGCCTAATACAAACCCTTGATCAAACAAACCTCGTAATTCTTTCAAATCTACTGAGCTATATGCAATCAATTGAGGAGTATCAGTAAGAGGTATTGTGACTGCTGTACCGGAAGGTGCACCCAATATGCTCAAGTTTCCTTGATAACGAGCCACATAAACAGTATCCGTTCCTTCTTTCTCTTTTTCTTTCTGAATAGATGGAACTTTATACACCTTAATCACGTCGTCTACCTCGACAGAACCGGAACCCAAAGGAACTACCCATTCGTCCCCGATCGTTATATCGTCTGTATCCACTTTCGACAAATCATACTTGCTATCAACACACGCAGTGCAAAAAAACACAATTGTAAGTAGAGCTTGAAATAAAATTTTACCTCTCATAACCATAATACTTAATATTCAAAATATATTAAACGATGCAAAAGTAAATAAAAAAGATGATACTTTATTTTATATTTTCCGCTAAATTTGAAAATTTGTATATTATATCTAAGTAAATTCTTTACTTTACGTAAGAAAATCTTATTCTTTCAGGCTATGAAACGAAGTTGTATTTTTATCCTATTGTGCATATTTGTATTCTATCTAAAAGAAGGATATGAACTGGTAACGGCAGATGCTCCTGTTAAATGTGCCGTTACAGGCAACCTGTCTGATGTAGCCGAAGAGGTAACCGCCATTCCTTTGGAAACGAATCTCCATTGCCAACTCGGACATGTCCACCGGATTAAACGGGATGGCAATCATTTATTTTTACTGAGCAAACGCCAGCTTTACCATTTCAGTTGTTCCGGAAAATTTATCAATCAAATTACTTATGCCGGACAATCCCACAAGAATAGTTTTACAGTATCCGACTATGTAGTAGACCCTATCCACAAACAACTGATTGTAATGGATGACAAACTAAATGCGCACTATTTCAATTATGAAGGTGATTATTTAGGTAGAATTGATTTATCCAAACACCGCACTTGGAATTCTTTATTCAAATTATCCTATTACGATAATCATTTATATGCCACAGCAGAACGGCAAATACAGCGAAAAGAAGCCGGTAACCGCTATTGCGTAGAGCAATGGTTATATAAATTCGATACCACATTCAATGAAGTAGAGACACGCCGGCTAACCAACGCCGAATTAGGGCGGTTCACCTTAGGACAAGCATTTGCCCCGGAAGTTGCCGTAGCCAATCAACAGGTTTATGTACAATCGCCGTCGGTACAACCGGATTTGCTGTTACGGGATACCTTATACCTGATAAACCAGAACAAACTGGATATCACTGACGACTATCCGTATATCCTTCCCATACGCATCAACAAACGTTTCCTTATCTCCACCCATTACAACGCACAAGTGGAAGAAAAAAGTTACACATTCTGTTTCGACCGTCTTAAAAACCAGGCCTACAATGTAGCCGGCGGATTAACAGACAATTTCTACCAGACAGGCAATGTTCCCGAATTACAGCCTATGGATATAAATAGTAATTATTATTGTTACTGTAAAACCGGGAAAGATGTGGAAGAATTATTTTCTGAAAGGACAACAGACAGCAACCCTGTCCTATTTATCATAAAACTGAAGGCATAAATAACGCCTTCTACCAGTTTGTTTTTTTACAGACGGGAATAAAACTTAAATCATATATTAATTAATAAAAAAACTATTATGGCTACAAAAGAGTATTTTCCCGGAATAGGAAAGATTAAATTTGAAGGAAAAGAGAGTAAGAATCCAATGGCATTCCGCTATTATAATGCAGAAAAAGTCATAGATGGAAAAAAGATGAAAGACTGGTTGAAATTCTCTATGGCATGGTGGCATACGCTTTGTGCCGAAGGTAGCGACCAGTTCGGCGGCGGAACCAAACAATTCCCCTGGAACGGGGACAACAGCCCAATCCAAGCTGCTAAAAACAAAATGGATGCAGGTTTCGAATTCATGCAGAAAATAGGTATCGAATATTACTGCTTCCATGATGTAGACCTGATAGCCGAAGCCGTCACTATCGAGGAATATGAAGCAAACCTGAAAGAAATGGTTGCCTATGCCAAACAAAAACAGGCAGAAACGGGCATCAAACTATTATGGGGCACTGCCAACGTATTCAGCCACGCCCGTTATATGAACGGTGCAGCAACAAATCCGGACTTCAACGTTGTGGCACGTGCCGCCGTACAGATTAAAAATGCAATCGATGCAACCATCGAACTGGGCGGTCAGAATTATGTATTCTGGGGCGGACGCGAAGGTTATATGTCTTTACTGAATACCGACCAGAAACGCGAAAAAGACCATCTTGCACAAATGCTGGCTATGGCAAGAGATTATGCCCGTGCAAAAGGTTTCAAGGGAACCTTCCTGATCGAACCCAAGCCTATGGAACCGACTAAACACCAGTATGACGTAGATACGGAAACCGTAATAGGCTTCTTGAAAGCACACGGACTGGAGAAAGACTTTAAAGTGAATATCGAAGTGAATCATGCAACATTAGCAGGCCACACCTTCGAACACGAACTCGCTGTTGCTGTAGACAACAATATGTTGGGTTCCATCGATGCCAACCGGGGAGACTATCAGAACGGATGGGATACAGACCAGTTCCCTATCGACAATTTCGACCTTATCCAAGCCATGATGCAAGTAATCCGTAACGGAGGATTCGGCAACGGAGGCACGAACTTCGACGCCAAGACCCGCCGTAACTCTACCGATCTGGACGATATTTTCATTGCCCATATCGCCGGTATGGATGCTATGGCACGTGCACTCGAAAACGCATCCGCCCTTCTGAACGAATCGCCTTACAAGAAGATGCTTGCCGACCGATATGCCTCTTTCGATTCCGGCAAAGGAAAAGAATTCGAAGAAGGCAAGCTGACACTGGAAGACATCGTCGCCTATGCCAAGGCCAACGGAGAGCCGAAGCAAATCAGCGGCAAACAGGAATTATACGAAGCGATAGTCAATATGTATTGTTAAATAAAGCCGGCTTCTACTACCATGAACAACACGAACGAAGGCAGCAAGCTTTATCTGTACTCCATAACCTCCGTCGCCATTTTAGGCGGACTGCTGTTTGGCTACGACACCGCAGTAATATCCGGAGCAGAGAAAGGGCTTGAAGCCTTTTTCCTTACGGCAACAGATTTCCAGTACGACAAAGTGATGCACGGAATCACTTCTTCAAGTGCACTGATAGGATGTGTCCTGGGAAGTCTTTTATCCGGAATCTCGGCATCCCGGTTGGGGCGCCGTAATTCACTCCGGTTGGCTGCCGTTCTCTTTTTCATCTCGGCAATCGGTTCATATTACCCTGAGATGCTGTTTTTCGAATACGGCAAACCGGATATGGGACTGCTTATTGCTTTCAACCTGTACCGTATCATTGGTGGCATAGGGGTCGGACTTGCCTCTGCCGTTTGCCCGATGTATATTGCGGAAATAGCTCCTTCGAATATCCGGGGAACGTTGGTTTCCTGTAACCAGTTTGCCATTATATTCGGTATGCTGGTGGTCTATTTCGTTAATTTCCGGATTATGGGAAGCCATCAGAATCCGATTATCCTGAAAAATGCAGCGGGGCTACTGTCTGTCAGCCCGGATTCGGATATGTGGTCTGTGATGGAAGGATGGCGTTATATGTTTGTTTCGGAAGCTTATCCGGCTATATTGTTCGCCATACTGTTATTTTTCGTACCTAAAACTCCACGCTTCCTGGTGATGGCAAATCAAGACCGGAAAGCGTATGCTATTTTAGAGAAAATAAACGGCACATCCAAGGCTAAAGAGATATTAGGAGAAATCAAAGCCACGGCAAAAGAAAAGACGGAGAAGTTATTCACGTATGGCGTTACGGTTATCGTCATCGGCATTTTGCTGTCGGTATTCCAGCAAGCCATCGGTATCAATGCCGTACTCTATTATGCACCGCGTATTTTTGAAAGTGCCGGGGCCGAAGGTGGCGGTATGATGCAAACGGTTATCATGGGGGTTGTAAATATCCTGTTTACACTGGTTGCAGTCTTTACCGTAGACAAATTCGGACGAAAGCCTTTATTGATTATCGGTTCCATCGGTATGGCATCAGGGGCGTTTGCGGTTGCCATATGCGACCAACTGGCTATCAAAGGACTTGTTCCCGTATTGTCTGTTATTGTGTATGCAGCTTTCTTTATGATGTCGTGGGGCCCGATTTGCTGGGTGTTGATTGCCGAAATTTTCCCCAACACAATCCGTGGCAAGGCAATTGCCATCGCTGTTGCTTTCCAGTGGATATTCAACTATATCATTTCCTCCACGTTCCCTGCCCTGTATGATTTCAGCCCGATGTTTGCATATAGCCTCTATGGAATGATTTGTGTACTGGCTGCTATCTTTGTCTGGCGCTGGGTACCGGAGACGAAAGGTAAAACGCTGGAGGATATGAGTAAACTCTGGACAAAAAGAATATAAAGAGATATTATCCTCAAACACAAAAGGTAACCGGATTAAAGAAGGGTATCGAAAAAGTAATTCTTTTCAGAAGATGTCCAATCTTTAAACCGGTTTTCTGTTTATTATTATCCTATTTCATAAAAAAACGACTACTTTTTCAACATAATACCTCTTCCCTACTGCCCCAATAATATGATATAAAATCCCTATATGCTATTCTTTAAATAAATGGTAGAAAAATAATGTAAGTTCAGTAAAGACTACGTTAACCGGAACAAATATATAAAGATATTATCACATATTAATATTATAACCCTTTGATATTTAAAGCATATTAATTATAAAAAGTGGTCAAAATCCTGAGGATATATGAATCTCAACAACTTTCACGGCATGAAAAATATTAAGATATTCTAATTTTTAACGTAGTCTTTACTGAACTTACAAATATTCCTTTTTTGAAGGAAAACATACAATCAAACAGGTCTCAGAAATGAATCAGACATCGCAAAGAACCAGATTTAAGATATAGGGTAATAACAAACATAATTACTAAATATATATGGATATGAAAACAAAGTTACAAGGTCTATGTCCCCCTATCAGAC
>UQLN01000064.1 GCA_900541965.1 uncultured Parabacteroides sp.
TGCTCTTCCGTTCCTGTTTTTGCATAGATAAGTTTGTCGCCCGGTTTACCGATAGAAAGTGTTGTTTCCACAGCCTGACCGTGATTATTTACAGCCCAATCGGGAGTAGCTTCCACATAAATCTGTACATCGTGTTCTTTTCCGTCCAATGACTGTACCCGGTAAGACAGATAATTGACAGGTGTCGTCATCAAATCCAAATCATCCATTAATAAAGGAGCGGTAAAGACGACATCCAACTGTACAGGTCCGCATTCAAATACATAAAAGGTCTGTGTTGGCAATACATTCACAGACTTCTGGATAGCTGCCCGGTCAAAGTATGTGCTGTTTTCTTCCTTTGTATATAAACCGAAATCCACATAAGCACCTCCGGTTGTATTATGGCAGTGGGCCGCTATTACATTCTTTCCGGGTTTCAGGGTTGCTTTTACTTCGGCTGGCAACTCTTTCAATACATTATTTTTCCAGGAATAATCAGTCGCGATTACTTGTTGTCCGTTAATATACAATTCAAAGACATCATCGTGCGAATATTCAAGATAAACGGTTTTATTGCTATAATCTTCCGGCAGGTCAAAGGTACGGCGTACCCAGATATCTTTACTTTCCCACGGGGTAGACAGGTTTTGCATATCGGTAGTTCCGAAAGCTGCTTTCCCTTTCTCCCAGGAGGCATCACTAAAACCGGGATTTGTCCAGTTACCGGAAGGTTTCTTTTCCGTATAGGTGGCATCCCATCTTTCACGTACCGCAGTCGGTAATATCATGTTCAAAGGAAGTTCTTCCACACCCATAAAGCGGTATACCTGTCCGTCTACACGCAACGCACCTACTAACGGATGCTTCTTTCCCGTCCAATGACGGATGGCATCTTCATTCAGTTTGTCCGTAAACGACCATGCACTTGTATAGGGGTCAATCGTTACCAGAGGATAAGCGGGAGCACGGAGTGCATTTTCTTTCTCCGGTTGAAAATAAGTGGAGGAACTATTACATGCGCTTAATAAATAGAAGAACAAAGCACATAATACAGAAACTTTTTTCATGATATATTTGACTTTTGTTTTAAATCTTCACAAAGTTGATTTCACATAGTTAGACGCAGAATCAACTGCCATCCCCTAAACGACGCGATTTATTTCTTTGCAAAATAACGGCGTTTATGCTGGAACGGGTTTCTCTTTTCGGTCAAAAGCGTTCAAATATCATTCAACAAATCATTCATGCATTTTTTAAATGATTGATATTCAAAAGAGTTATAAAATATGATCGAGGCTAATAATTATTCAGATGCGAATGAAGCGGAAAACGCGGATTTAAGAGCAAATAAAAAAACAATTGTGCCACTCTATGGTATATTTCTTTATTTTACTACTTTCGTTCTCAGAAAAGCACATGATACGGTATCTTATGAGAATCTTTTTCTGTTTCCTTGTTTATCTGTTCCTGCTGCCCGGATTACAAATAGTTCGGGGAGAAAATATGTATTTCCGGCATTACAATAATAAACAGGGATTATCCCATAATACGGTTTATTGCGCTTTACAGGACAAACGGGGATTTATGTGGTTTGGTACGGATGACGGACTGAACCGTTTCGACGGACATGCATTCAAAGTATACCGGCATAACTCCTACCGCCCTGAAAGTATTCCGAACGACCGTATTATCAGTCTCTTTGAAGATTCGGAAGATAAACTATGGATATGTACCAACTGGGGAACCTCTTACTATGACTACCAAACAGATACTTTTCACCCCTTACAATTCGATACGGGAAAAAGCAATCCTGAGTTTTTCCGTTTCGTGCAGGAAGATACCCAAGGGAATCTATGGTTCCTCGATTACGACCGTCTGGTCAGATATTCGCCAGCAGACCAAACGACACGGTTGTTCCGCTGTTTCCCGGATGCTTACTCGGCAATAACGCTTTCGGATGAGGGGCAACCGTTGGTTGCGGATTTCCACAACCTGCATTTTTATAATACCCATAGCGAACAATTTAATTCCGTATCCGTATTAAATGAAGAAGACAGGAAAAAGCAAACCAGTATCTCCACGATTTGTACAGTCCCGGATTTAGGTATATTGATAGGGACCGACAAGGGAGGAGTTAAACTGTATAATTCATCCGACCAATCAGTAACCACCCTGATACCGGGCATACAGGTACGTGCCATTATTCCTTATAATAACAATACATATTGGATTGCTTCGGAATCCGGTATTTTCATCTATAATATTCTGACCCGCTCTGTCACCCAATTAAAAAAATCACTGACAAACGAATATACCATTTCAGACAATGCCGTTTATTCTCTGACGAAAGACCGTGAAGGAGGCATTTGGGTCGGTTCCTTTTTCGGTGGAATAAGCTATCTGCCTAAAGAATATACACCATTCAAACATTACATCGGGGGGAAAACACATCCTCAGCTATTGGGTAATGCTATTCGCGAAATTTGTCCGGACCAATATGGTAACTTATGGTTGGGAACAGAAGACAACGGCATAAACTGTTATAACCCGAATACCGGAGAAATTACAAACTATTCTTACAATAATCCGCAACATCCTTTATCCGCAACCAACGTACATGGCCTTTTTGCTGATGAGAACAAGTTATGGGTGGGAACATTCAATAGAGGTATCGATGTTTTAGATATACCTTCCGGAAAAATAATCAAACGTTATACCCAGGAAAGTACCGGAAACGGATTGAACTCGGATTTCGTTCTTTGTTTTTATAAAACCAGACACAACGAATTTCTGGCCGGGACTTCCAATGGTACTGTTATCTATAATAAAGAAAACGACAGTTTCAGCCCATGGAAAAATATTCATGCCTCGATACGGCAAATTTACGAAGACGAATCCGGCAATATATGGGTAGCAGCAACAAACGGCATACATTGTTTCCGGCGGGAAGATGGAACCATGCTGCATTTCACATCCGATATGAACCGTTCGCAAAGCATCGGCAGCAACAATACAACATCCGTATTCGAGGACTCGCACGGACGTATATGGGCTACTACCGACAACGGCTTTTCCGTCTACAATGAACAGACCTACTTGTTCAACCGTATCAACGTTGAAGACGGATTGCCCAGTAACATCATCTACCGGATTGTGGAAGATGCAAACGGGTATTTCTGGATTTCGACGGCAAACGGGCTGGTACGCTTCAACCCGGAAAGTTACACGATGCGAATATTCTCCTACCAGGACGGGCTGCATGAAACCCAGTTCAACTACAGTTCTTCCTACAAATCCCCGGACGGTACGATTTATATGGGAACGATTAACGGGATGATTTCTTTCAAACCCGAACAGTTCAGGGAAGATACCTTCTCCCCTCCCATTTATATCACTCGTATCCATGCCCCTGCAGAAAAGAAAGGACAACAGGAGCTTTCTTCCTCTTATACGGAAAACTGGCAAAAGGTGAAATTACCTCACAATGCCTCCACAATTACTTTATCCTATGTGGCTCTCAGTTACACCGCTCCCGATGCAATCCGGTATATGTATAAGTTGGACGGTAGCGACAACAACTGGATTTACATGGATAAAAAGCAGGAAGTTACTTTTGCCAATCTTTCACCGGGCAACTATACCTTCAGGGTTAAATCGACCAATAGCAGCGGTATCTGGCAAGACAACGAACAAACGTTGACAATCCTTATCACTCCCCCGTTCTGGGCGACAAGTTGGGCTATCGGTTGCTACATACTGATTGCTGTTATCCTGATTTATCTGTTCTACAGATATAAAAAGGCCAAACTGGAGGAACGGCACCGTATCAACCGACAAATTTTTGAAAACAAAAAAGAAAAGGAACTGTATGATGCCAAAATACAATTCTTCACCTTTATTACGCATGAAATACGTACTCCGCTTACACTGATTAATGCCCCGTTGGAAAAGATTATCAAATCGGGGGACGGTACCACTGAGACAAAAAAGAACCTGCGGACTATCGAAAAAAATACACAACGGCTTCTCAGCCTCAGCAACCAACTGCTCGACTTCCGCAAAACAGAAAGCCGCGGTTTCCGCCTGAACTATGTAAAAACAGATATCAAGCTTTGGCTGAATACGATTTTGCAACCCTATCTTCCGGTCATGGAGAAAGAACATAAAACTTTTACTTTCGACATTCCGGCCTCCTCCTTCTTTGCCTACATCGACAGGGAAGCCTTTTCCAAAATCATGGATAACCTGATAACGAATGCAATCAAATATTCAGACAAAACGATCCTTTTGCAAGTTTTGAATGATGAAACAAACTTCACCATAATGGTAACAAACGATGGCTATCTGATTCCGGAAAGTGAAAAAGAACAGATATTCTCCCCTTTCTACCGCCTGAAAGAAACAGAAAACAAACAAGGTAGTGGCATCGGGCTATCTCTTGCCCTTTCCCTTGCCGAATTCCATAGCGGCTCTTTATCTTACAGCCAGACACCGGATAAAATGAATCGTTTTACCCTGACACTTCCAAGAAAACAGAAAGATTTCTACAAAACGATTTCCGGAGGAGAAGAAACGGGAACAATGCCAGCAGATCCTGTTACACAAACCCCGGATAAACCGTTAATCCTGATTGTAGAAGACCAGAGCGATATGCGCCGGTTTATTGCCGGGGAATTATCAGGTAAGTATCAAGTGCTGGAAGCCGATAACGGGGATACGGCTCTCAAACAACTTAATAACAATGCCGTAAACCTGATTATCAGTGATGTGATGATGCCTGTTATGGATGGTTTCGAATTATGCAACAAAGTAAAAAATGACGTTAGTTTCAGTCATATCCCATTCCTCTTGCTGACAGCCCAGCACAATCTGCAATCGCGCCTGAAAGGTTTGAATACCGGAGCAGATGCCTATATGGAAAAGCCCTTCTCCATCGAACTGTTGCTCGCCCAGATAGACAACCTCCTGAAAAGCCGTGAATTGTTGGTTAAGACCTATTCTGAAAAACCGTCAACGCCGGTCAGTACGCTTTCCGTATCACCTGTCGATGATATATTCCTCAACAAACTGAATGCTTTCCTGGAAGAACAGATGTCGAACGAAGCCCTGAATGTAGAAATGCTGGCACTGGAAATGGGAATGAGTACTTCCAGCCTGTACAGGAAAGTAAAGGGACTATCCGGACTTTCACCCGTAGACTTTATCAAAGTGGCACGCCTGAAAAAAGCCGTACAACTTATGCAGGAAGGCGAAGAACGCATTAATATCATAGCCTTCCAGGTAGGTTTCTCCTCACCTGCCTACTTCTCCACTTGCTTCCTGAAACAATATGGCAAGACTCCTTCAGAATTTATAGGGAAATAATGTTAATCAGCTGCCAAAAAGAAGAAAAGAAAGCGGCCTTATATCTCTTTTTGGACCAACTGCTAATGGATGAACAACATATTTGCTATTCATATCACAACTGTGATACAAACTAAAATCAATTGTGATATGAATAACAAATAAGAACAGCCCCCCAAAAACTTTTACCTTATTTTGATAACAGGCGTATAGATATATTGGTCTGCTTCTGCTGCTTTCACCCCGATACGGGCATATAGTATTTTAGCAGATGCCGCCTCCTTATTATCCTTCAAATCGAGAGATAAAGAAACCGTTCCTGCTTCCGGATTCTTTACTTCCTGACGGGCTATATACGTACCTTCATCCACAAAAGCTGTTTTACCGACCAGTAAAAGCAAGCTGGACGCGGTAGATGAAGCAACAACCTTTTCAAGCGTAGCGGATGCATTCACCCTATTTCCACTAAGGGAAACAGATTCTTTTGTGAGTAAGAAATAGGGAGTAACCGAAACATCGCAGGTTGTAGTGCCACTCACATCCACAAGAAGCGTATCTTTCCGGCTTTGCCACGGCCCATTACCGGATTTGGTTATTAATTTGTACTGACCATTAAAAAGAGAGGCTTTATACGTCCCGTCCTGTCTGAGATAAACAGGTATAGGGTCGCGTTTCTCGTAACCATCCTGATAAAGCTGTAGCTGGACGGCATCGGAAGTACCTCTCACACCGATCGCCTGCCCGTTATAAGCAACCTTACCCTGAAGAGTGGATTTGGGTTCATCATAATTATCGAGCCCGCAACTTGTAAAAAAGGCAGCACACAGCAGGCTGAAACTGATTGTAGATATTAATTTCATTGTTTTATGCATGGTTTTTAATTACTGGTATGGGTTCTTCACAAACTTCGGGTTATTGTTCACCCAATTCAAATCGACAAAATTGTAATAATTCTTCATTTCAAAATGACGGGGATAAGGCTCCGTGTTCACCTGACGTTTTTCAAATACCCACTTGCCATCATTCGGGTCACCAGGAGCATTTACCTTATAAGGATACAAAGCCCATTGCTGTGCATTTGCATCATCCTGCACGCCATTCCATACCTGATGGGCTTTGCGCCAACGTTTCATATCCCAGTAACGATGGTCTTCAAAGGCAAACTCCACACGATTCTCGCGTATAATATCATCCAGAGTTACCGCATTCAGTTCCTGTATGCCGGCACGTTTACGGATTTCGTTGATATGATTTACCGCTGTTGTATTATCTCCTAACTCGAAGGCAGCTTCACAGACGATCAGGTATGCTTCGGCAAGACGGAAATAAGGCCACCACATTTCAGAGCCACGTCCACGGGTAGAAGCCATAGCCGTTTCGTCCATAAACTTACGATAAAAGAAACCGGTTTTGTTTACATATTGGTTGTTTGTTGCGGCAGGACCGTTCAGGGCAGTAATCACTTTACCGTCCTTATCTTTTTCACCCGGAGTTGCAGCCACCAGTTTTTCCCAGTTCCCATCCTTTTTAACCAACTGACCGGCCTGCAATTCTACTTTGGTTCCTTTAAAATCAGTTCCGGGACAGATAACAGTGCCCCACAAGCGACCATCCTTATCGGCAAACGCATCTTCCGGTTGGTCATAGAATATATAATTTCCGTTAGCATCTTTAATCCGGATAGTTCCATCACGGTCGTTTATATGTTCAAATGCTTCCACAAGATTTAAGATAGGACCACCGTAACTGTTATCAATATCTTCCGCATGCGATTTGGGGATATTGAGTTTGGTAAACTCAACCACCTTTCCGGGATATTTATAATCGCACGCCCAGATAACTTCCGTATTCGCATTTTTCACGGATACGGCATTATAAAAAGCCTTACCCGGATTATTCGCATCAGTCACCAATGTATAAACCCCACTGCTTATCACTTCTTTTGCTGTTTGAAGAGCTGTCTGGTAATAGCCTTGTGCCTTATCAGCAGAAATGCCGACTTCATTACCCGGAGTAGCCACCGGAGTAGGTAGCTTACTATTATAGTTAGCCAAAGACCCGGCATACAAAGCAGCACGTGCTTTCAGCATCAGGGCTGCCCATTTTGTAGCACGTGCTCCGTTGATTGTCGGCCTCAGAGGCAAGTCGTTGGCTATTTCCGTACATTCTTTAATCACATAGTCATACAAACCTGCTTCCGTAGAACGCGCCACCTGCATTTTGGATATATCCGCACCATTCTCATAATCATATATTTCATCACCGATAATCGGCATACCTCCCAGGCCTCTTCCCATACAGAAATATACCCACGCACGGATAAAACGGGCTTCTCCCACCAATTCCTTCTGATTGGCATCCGATAATACTTTTGTCCCCCTTACACCTTTCAGGAATTGGTTCAGGTTCCGGATAAAAGTATAGTCGTAAACACGCCAACGGTCATCTTCAAAAGAGGTACGTGTATCCGGTCCGCCGTCGCATTTGGCTGCATCATCCAGAATAGTCATAGAATACGAACCGTCGCCATCTTTAATCCGTTGCCCCCACGATTTGCCTTCCATACGTCCGTAAAAATTAGCAAGAAGGGACTTAATCATTACTTCGTCATTAAATACCTGTTCATCATCCAGAATATTATCCGGGTCCTGATCCAGAAAATTTCCGCAACTGCTTAGCGACAGTGCAAATAGTATTGTGAAGGTTAATAGATATTTTATTTTCATCTTCCTTTAAAATCTAACATTTAAACCAATATTGATAATACGTGTAGTCGGGGTAACCAGACCCGAATCCTTAATTACTTCAGGGTCTGTACCCGGAATGTTGGAGAGTGTAAACAGATTCTGCCCGGCTACATACACACGGCAACTTTGCATCCATGCCTTTTCGAGCCATGTACGCGGCAGGTTATAACCGATTTCAAAATTTTTCAGTTTGATATAACGGACTTTCTTTACCCAGAAATCGCTGTCCCAATAATTACTATGCGAGCTATTACCCAGAAGGAACATCGGGTATTTACCCGGTATCAGTTCACTGTTTGCATCCCAGATATCAGAAAGATGCCAGGAATCGTCCATCATATATTGAGGGGAGTTCCCTCCGTCATGGAAAGGCAATTTATTTTCATAATTCGGGAAATAAGAAGACAATGCCGAACCGGTAAAATCCATACTCACATCAAAACCTTTCCAAGAAGCGGAGAAGTTTAATCCATAACTCAATATCGGATTGAAATCGCCACTGGTACTATAACCTATCGGACGTTTATCCAAATCATTAATCACGCCATCCCCGTTTACATCCTGATATTTTATATCTCCCGGACGCAATGTCGTATTACCGTGTCCGTCGTTATTGATAGGCCAGTTGGCTATTTCTTCCCAACTCTGGAATTGTCCGTCGGATTTATATCCCCAATAAATCTGGTCGAAACGGTGCTCATTTGTATTTCGGTATTTATCCCATGAATTGCTGTAGCGCGGTTTATAGCGATCCCAAAGATAGCGGCGTGCATAGGTCATATTTCCTCCCACCGAATAATGGAAATCATCCACATGGTCTGTCCAACGCACCGATAAATCGATACCTGTATGTACATCAGACTCCAGATTTTCTTTCGGTAAGGAAAAACCTACTTCCGAAGGAATCAGCACATCATAGCGGGATGCCGGCAAGCCTGTACGAACACGACGGAAATAATCGAAAGTCGCAGTCAGACGATTATGCAAAAATGCCGCATCAAACCCTACATCGAGAATTCTTGCTTTAATCCATGATAAGGTCCTTACAGGTATTCCACGTGCAACAGAACCAATAACATATTGCCCGTCTATTACGGAACCGCCGTTTTTATAGGTATATCCGCCTAAATAATCGAAAGCAGAATAACCACTTACATTATCATCTCCTACCAATCCATAGGATGCTCTAATCTTTAAGTCTTCAATAACACCGGAAATTTTGCTGTCACGAAAGAATGTTTCCTCCGAGATACGCCATCCGGCTGATGCAGAAGGAAAGAATCCCCAACGATGATGAGGAGGGAACTTCCACGAACCATCATAACGGGCAGACAATTCCAGTAGGTATTTATTGGCATAGTCATAATTTATACGCCCCAGATAACCGATACGGGCTTCCGGATTATCTCCCCGGTCGTTATACGTATCCATCGTCTCAAAATCAATCAAATTAATTGAGTTGGACACAGGTATGCTATGTAGCCAGGAAGACGGTGTAATACGTTTTGAGGCCTCCATACCTACAATTGCCGCAAGCGTATGCTTTTCTATTTTCTTATTGTATGAAGCCTGGATATTTGAAGTTACCTCCTGATTATACCCTACACGGCGCTCACGCCACGGATTCCAGTTACAGTTCGGCGTATCTTCCGAATATGTATCCGTCTTTTCATCATATTTATATAACTTGTAAGTATATTCATGATTATTCAGATTCTGATTTGCCAGAAAATAACCTACCAAAGCTTTAATTTTCAATCCATCTATTACTTCATATTCTGCATTGGCATTCAATTGGATAACACGCCAGTCTTCCTGATATTTACCGGACCGTTCATAATTAAGGATAGCAAAATTCGTAGATTTGTCCGTTGAAGTCATCTGTGGATAATTAGGATTATCATTGGCAAACGGACGTTTGGTAGGAAGATTACGATATGTGGCAAAAATAGCCGTCCAATAATCATCTTCTCCCGGGACTCCCGGATTAACGCGGGTTTCAATACGCCCGTTCATAGACGCCCCTACTTTAAAACGTTTATTTATCTGGGCCTCAATATTCATCTGTGCATTTGTCCGACGAAAGCCTCCATAATTCTGGATAATTGCATCCTGATTCAAATGTCCTACTGAAAAATAATAGTTCACCTTATCCGAACCACCGGAAACATTCGCACTTACGTAATATTGTGGAGAAGTTTTCCAGATATAATCATACCAGTCAAACGGTACATATCCTTTCTCCGTACCCTGTTCCCATTTGGCATATGCTGCTTTATCGTACGTATAAGGTTGCCCCTGTACAGTCTGCGACTGTACATAATGACTTATATAAGTCATTGCATCGGCTGGTTTGGCAAATTTAGTAGGACTCTGCCAGCCATAATACATATTCAGTCCTACGGTATTTTTAGTATTCCGCTTCCCTTTCTTGGTATTTACAACCACAACACCATTTGCTGCACGAACGCCATAAATAGCAGCAGAAGCATCCTTCAGAATAGAGATAGTCTCTATATCGTTGAAATCGATATTATTAAACTGTCCTTCATCCATAATCGTACCATCTATTACATACAACGGCGTACCCATGTTACGGATTTGCAGGCTGGTCGACGCCCCCGGACGACCGTCCGGCTGGCGGAAATTAATACCGGCAATTTTACCGGCTAATGCAGTCGATGCAGTCGACGCAACAGAATGGGATAACTCATCGGCACCCACAGAAGAAATAGCCCCGGTCAAAGTCGCTTTTTTCTGCGCCAGACCAAATCCCGTGACCACCACTTCTTCCAGTGTTTGTGTGTCTTCCTTCAACGTAATATTGATTTCATTTCCCTTTACCGGAACATCCTGGGTGATATAGCCTATAAATGAAAACTCCAATATCGCTTTCGGGGACACTTCCAGAGAAAAAGAACCATTCATATCCGTAACAGTACCATTGGTCGTACCTTTTTCCACGACATTCGCTCCGATAACAGGTTCACCCAAATTATCGATAACAATACCTCGCACTGTCTTATATTGCTGCTGCACATTGGCATGCAACGGTTCCCGGACATTGCTTACTCCATAAAAATTCGCTGATAAACAAAAAAAGCCAATAAACAGTGGTATTCTTCCTATTTTTCCATTGGCATAACAGAACTTTCGTTTTTTCATGACATCTGTCTCAATCGTTGGTTTCTAAAATTTTATAATTAATAAATCAGGGTTAATAAGGTCTAAAGATTTTACTGGTGTATAACAGAAGGAAGTTTGATGTTGTTTAAAATAAGTGCAGATATTTTAAATTAGAAAAGTATTAGAACACACAATAATAAGTATTCATATCTTGATTTTCAAATCAAGATAGAAAATAGAATAAGAAAAAGAAAATTCTTAATTTTTATATTTATTCTTTTAAAGTTCGGTCAACTTATATTTATTCCATGATAGATTATATCTCTTTTATTAACTAAAGAAAACTCCTGAACCTGAAAAAAGAGATGGTCTGCCAGTTACAAGCCTATTTGCTACAAATAAATTATATAGTACTTTTGTACTTTTAAAAATAATTCAATAAAAAATCTGTTAAAATGAGAAAGTACGCCATTCTTATCTTCCTCTTTTTTATATTATTGGGTATTAAAGCCCAAAATGTACAATTGCATTACGATTTCGGTAATTTATTTTATAATAATGATTTAAAGGAACGCCCTGTTTTTACTTCTACTGTCGAGATGTTTAAAGCCGATAAATGGGGCAGCACTTATTTCTTTGTAGATATGAATTATAACAGTAAAGGAGTTGATCTTGCCTATTGGGAAATTTCACGTGAACTACGTTTCTGGAAACCTCCATTTTCAGCGCACATAGAATACAACGGAGGTATTACCAGCGGTGGACAAATGAATAATGCATATCTTGGAGGTATTACCTTTACGTATAATAATAAAAATTTTACAAAAGGATTCACTTTTACCCCAATGTACAAGTATATTCAAAAACATGAAAGCCCGAACAATTTCCAGTTGACTGCTACCTGGTACATCCATTTTGCCAAAAACGGCCTTTGTACATTCAGCGGATTTGCAGATTGGTGGCGAGAAAAAAATCCACATGGAAACTTCATTTTTCTTTCGGAACCTCAATTTTGGGTAAACTTAAACAAGATTAAGGGTATAGACGACAAATTTAAGTTAAGCATCGGAAGTGAGGTCAAAATAAGTCATAACTTTGCTTTCCAAAACGGGCTTTATGTTATCCCGACTGCCGCAATCAAGTGGTCGTTCGATTAATACAACAACATGATACAAAAACTGTTAGGATTCAATAAACAAACAATGAATTACCGTACGGAAGTGATAGCCGGAGTTACCACTTTCCTTACGATGAGTTATATACTTGCCGTAAATCCTACTATCCTTGCTATGACAGGTATGGATAAAGGGGCAGTGTTTACGGCTACTGCATTAGCTTCTGCAATAGCCACTCTCCTGCTTGCTTTTATGGCAAAATTACCTTTCGCACAAGCTCCAAGCATGGCATTGAATGCCTTTTTCGCGTTTACTCTCGTACAAGGCATGGGCTATTCATGGCAAACCGCTATGGCTGCCATGTTCGTAGAAGGGGTAATCTTTATTCTGATAACTTTTTTAAATATCCGAGAAATCATCTTGGAAAGTATTCCACAAAATCTACGTTATGCCACCTCTGCAGGAATCGGCATGTTCATTGCTTTTGTGGGACTGAAGCAAGCAGGCATTATTGAAGACCATCCGGCAACCCTCGTAACACTCGGCGACTTCGACCCGGATTCCGTACTTGCCATGATAGGTATCATTCTTAGTGGCATACTTGTAATAAAGAAGGTGAAAGGTGCTTTATTTTACAGCATTCTGATCTGTACGCTTATCGGGATTCCGATTGGCGTTACTCAAATACCGGATAGTTTTGTTCCAGTATCGGTTCCACATTCCATAACTCCGACTTTTATGCAATTCGACTTTTCGGAGTTCTTCACATTTGATATGGCAATCCTGATATTTACCTTATTGTTTATCAATATTTTTGATACACTGGGTACTTTAGTTGGATTAGCACTCAAAACAGATATTATCGATGAAAAAGGAAATATTCCCCGGGTGAAAGAAGCCATGATGTCTGATGCTATCGGAACAACTGTCGGGGCAATGCTTGGCTGTTCCACAATTACTACTTATGTGGAAAGTGCTTCCGGAGTTGCAGAGGGAGGACGTTCGGGATTTACTTCTATGATCACAGGACTATTATTCATCCTGGCATTGTTTTTCTCTCCGATATTCCTTTTAATACCGGCAGCAGCAACATCGGGTGCATTAGTGCTGGTAGGAGTCTTTATGTTGGACTCTATCTCCAAAATAGATTTGGAAGATGTCTCTGAGGCACTCCCCGCCTTCATAACAATCATCATGATGTTACTGACCTACTCGATTGCAGACGGGCTGGTTTTAGGATTGCTTTCTTTTGTCCTTATCAAATTATGTACAGGAAAACGGCACGAGATTAACTTGACAATGTATATACTTGCCGCATTGTTCATCATAAAATACATATTCATACAGTAGCATTTCTATTTGCCTAATTGTTCCAACAACGATGTGATATTGACGGTAAACAACCTGACAGAAATAGCAAGGAGGATAATACCGAAAAATTTACGTATAATGTAAATGCCTCCTTTGCCCAGCACTTTTTCTATCTTGCCGGTCATACGGACAACGATATAAACCCAAAGCATATTCAATACCAATGCTATAATTATATTCACACTGGCATACTCCGCTCTCAAAGAAAGTAAGGTAGTAAATGAACCCGCTCCGGCGAGTAAAGGAAAAACAAGCGGAACAAGAGTCGCTTCTTTTATCGGACCTGTATTTTTAAAGATTTCAATATCAAGAATCATTTCCAGGGCAAGCAGGAAGATAATAAGTGCACCAGCTACGGCAAACGATTCAATATCAACATGAAATAGTTTTAACAATACGTCTCCCGCGACAAAGAAACCAAGCAATAGCAAAAAAGAAATAATGGTGGCTTTCAAAGCATTCACACCTTTCCCTTGTCTTTTCAAATTAATAATAATGGGGATGGAACCTATTATATCAATCACGGCAAACAGTACGATAAATGCACTGGTAATCTGTTTAAAACTCAGCTCTGAAAACATAAGGATTTTATTTTTTAGTTATGACATTTCCCATTTATCCGTCTAATAGCTATCCCAGCAAGACTGACATGTGGTATAAATTGCCATAAATATAAAAAAAATATCCGAAAGATTGTTCAAAAAAATTGACCGTCGATAATTACTTACAATCAATTATCGCCGGTCAATTATAATAGGAACTGTAACAACCTGATTAAACTACCAGATCACCACCCGGTCTGCCGGCAACATATACATCGGATCGCCTTCTTTTATATCAAATGCAGTATAAAACGCATCAATATTACGAAGTGCTGCATTCACACGCCATTTGCCTAAAGAGTGCGGGTCTATCTTCGTTAAACGCAGGATTTCTTCCGGACGGATATTCTGCCCCCATAAAGTGGCATATCCGAGATAGAAACGCTGTTCATTCGTAAATCCTTGTATCGGAGCCGGCACTTCTTTGCCTTGCAAGCTATTCAGGTAAGCTAAATGAGCAACCATCAAACCTCCCTGGTCAGCAATATTTTCGCCAAGGGTATAACGCCCGTTTGCATGTACGCTGTCTACTACTATAATATTATCATACTGCTGGACCAAACGGTTTGCACGTTGTTCAAACAGGGCAGCATCTTCTTCTGTCCACCAGTCTGTCAGGTTTCCATCTTTATCATAATTACGCCCCTGGTCATCGAACCCATGTGTCATCTCATGACCGATCACCACGCCGATAGCACCATAATTTACGGCATCGTCAGCTTCCGGGTTAAAGAATGGCGGTTGTAAAATAGCGGCAGGAAAACAGATTTCGTTGGTTGTCGGATTATAATAGGCATTTACTGTCTGCGGGCTCATTCCCCAACGTGCCTTATCAACAGGTTTACCGACTTGGCTCAAACGGTATTCCGTATCAAATATATTTGCACGGCGTACATTATCCCAGTAGGAATCATTCTTGATTTCCAGAGCGCTGTAATCACGCCATTTATCCGGATAACCGATTTTAACAATAAAAGCGGATAGTTTTTCCTGTGCTTTCGCCTTAGTGGCATCGCTCATCCATTCCAATCCTGCAATACGGTCTCCCAGCGCTTTTTGTAAACCGGTAACCATCTTCAACATTTTTTCCTTAGAAGACGCCGGAAAGTATTTCTCCACATAAAATTGACCGACAGCTTCCGACAAAGCTTCATTTACAGTTGCCAGCGAACGTTTCCAACGAGGCTGTTGTTCCTGTTTTCCGGACATTGTCTTACCATAAAAATCAAAATTAGCAGAGACAAACGCATCACTCAGGTAAGGTGCGGCAGCAGACAACAGATTAAAAGAGAGATAATATTTTTGTTCATCAAGAGTCGTTCCTTCCAACATGCGTGCCACTCCTTCATAAAAAGGAAGCTGCTTGGCATCCAGGTATTCGATATCCATCAAACCCATGCTTTCAAAATATACATCCCAATTCAACAAACTATTATTCAGCTTGAAATCATGAACCGTAATCTTATTATAATTTTTCTGTGAATCACGCAGGTCTTCACGACTGAAAGATGCGGCAGCAATACCTTTTTCTATCTTCATCACAGCACTCACAGCTGCTTCGGCCTGTTCCGGAGAACAACCGGTCAGAGTGAAAAGCCGGGTAATATATCCCCGGTATGCCTGGCGCATCTGTTTGGAAGCATCATCCTGTAACAGATAATAATCGCGATCTCCCATACCCAATCCTGCCTGATATAACTGGACAATATTCATGGAACTGTTTTTTTCATCAGCATCCACAAACAAAGCAAAGAAGGGAGCCATTCCTTCTTTATGAAGAGTAGCAACCATTTTAGATAACTCTTCCTTAGTAGCCAGTTCTTTAATATCATTCAGTTGTTCCTTTATCGGATTAAAACCATCCGCATTCAGTTTTTCACTATCCAATCCGATAGTATACAGCATACTGATTTTCTGTGCATTGCTTCCATCTTCCGGAGAAGTGGTACCCAGTTCTTCAACAAGTGTACGAATCTGTTGCAGGTTATTATCCCGCAATTGGTCAAATGTTCCGAAACGGGCATATTCCGGTTTCAGCGGATTATTTTTCATCCAGCCTCCACAAGCATACTGGTAAAAATCGGCTCCGGGAGCAATTGTTGTATCCAGGTTAGCTAAGTTGATAGCATCATTCATTTTCGTAGTATCTTTCGCAGGACCACTTCCGCAACTGGTCATTGCAACCATCCCGATAGCAACAAGAGGAATTACTTTTAACTTCTTCATTCTTGTAAAACGTTTTAAATATGGTGGCAAAGGTACAAAAATACCTCGCACATGATTCTTTGTTTGTATTAAGAACAGCAAATCCCCCCTTGTGTATTTTTAATTTATGTATTTTTACACACAAAAATTATCCCTAGGCTTAAATTCATTCATAACTATGGTTTTCCAAAATGATAGTTATGATTTTAGAAAACCATAGTTATGAATGAATAAATCGCTACCATCTTTTTATAAAACCTGCAGGTATCCAAAGCGAACGGATATATAGTATACTGTCCCCCTTTTATCAACAACTTTAACATGTCAAAAAATGAACTTTGTAATACTGGAATCTCTTGATAACATCCAGATAAGCGAAGGTCAGCTGAAAGTAACTTTGCCCGCTAAATCAATTGTCGTTCTGGAAGTAAAATAAATTAAAAATTATTTTCTACTTTTGCCCACAACTAAAAGAAAAACACTATAACGCATTACATAAAAATAAATGATTATGAAACCTACATTATTTGTATTAGCTGCCGGAATGGGTAGCCGTTACGGAGGATTAAAACAATTGGATGGCCTGGGTCCTAATGGTGAAACTATCATGGACTACTCTATTTTCGATGCCATCCGTGGTGGATTCGGAAAATTGGTCTTCGTTATCCGTAAAACATTCGAACAGGATTTCCGCGAAAAAATCATATCCAAATATGAAAATCATATTCCGGTTGAAGTCGTTTTTCAGGATCTAAACGACCTGCCTGTCGGTTTCACATGCCCGGAAGGACGTGAAAAACCTTGGGGTACAAACCATGCTGTCCTGATGGGGAAAACGGCTATCAACGAACCGTTTGCCGTTATTAATGCTGACGATTTTTACGGTCGCGACAGTTTTGCCGTTTTAGGAAAAGCCTTGTCCGAAATGGCTGGTAAAAAAAATGATTATTGCATGATAGGTTACCGTGTAGGTAATACCTTGAGTGAAAGCGGTTCCGTGGCACGTGGCGTTTGCGAAACAAATGCAGAAGGTTTCCTTACAGGTGTGGTTGAACGTACAGCTATCGAAAAAATCGATGGTGAAATCCAATTCAAAGATGAAAACGGAAACAAAGTGGTTTTGGAAGAAAAGACTCCGGTTTCTATGAATATGTGGGGTTTCACTCCTGATTATTTCGAATACTCCGAAAAATACTTTATCGACTTCCTGAAAGAAAACATTGATAAGCCGAAAAGTGAATTTTTCATCCCGCTGGTTGTAAACGAACTGATTACAAAAGGTATTGCAACAGTAAAAGTATTGGATACCACCTCTAAATGGTTCGGTGTAACTTATGCTGCCGACCGCCAAGGGGTTGTAGACAAAATCCAGGCTTTGGTTGATGCCGGAGAATATCCTGCCAAACTGTTCTAAACCGAAACTATTATATAAATGACGCTGATTCTATAAGTTTATGTAGAATCAGCGTCAAATACAAAAGTAGTTTTTATCAGAAACTATACTGGACAGCTACATTCAACCGGTTGGCATGGCGGGTCTGGTCATTAAAATCAGTGCGCCAGCCACGTAAATATTCGGCACCTACCTGTAAATCGGGAGTTACATTCCAAAAAAGGTTGGCAACAAAATATTGACCGTAACGGTATTGTTCGGAAGGTGATTCCGGAAAATCATTTTCACTATACAAACGAGATTGACTGTAAGTTGTAGAAAGAAATACTTTCGGACAGATATTATATCTCAAACCTGCATACCATCCCATCATAGGAAGAACCTGCATTGTTCCCCTTTTAGCTGGATCCGGAACAATATCGACATCCAGATTGCTCAAATCATTCAGGAACTGACCGATACCTCTTCCGTAAGTAGCCTGTCCGAAGAATTGGAACTGCTTTCCGATATTGAAGGTGGTAGCCACAAAAGTACCCCACCCCACTTTTGAATTTAGCTTTTGAGCGACCAAATCATCATAGGTCATGCTACGTATTACACCTGCTACACGCACATGGCTGTTCTGATTCCAACTATACTGCACATACGCAGGGAAATTAGGCATACGTTGTCTGGTTATATTTACATTTGTATTCGTTATACCATCTACAACTGGCATTTCCACGCCGATACCGGCTTTCCAGCTTTTTGTAAATGAACGTTCGTAACGGAACTGGGTAGCCCGATAAAAAACCTGACCATTCGGACCGGCAAAGTCTATTGTCGGAGGAAGAGCCGAAGCATCCATAAACAGACCGTAATCATATCCGATTGTAAAACCAAGAAATGAAGCATAAGCATTTTGTAACTCAAAAGTCTTCCCATCACCACGGAAGTTACCAGCCGTGTACACCACTAAATCTCCCAGATTTTTGGTACGCCCGATCAATTTCAGGAAAATCGTACTGGTAGAAGCGTCTATTTGGAATTGATTCCTATCACGGGTCTGACCTTTGTTTGGAATAAGGGATGGATAAAAATCCACATCGTCGGAGATACCGCCAAAATCATATTCGGCCGTTGCTTTTACATATCCGCCGATACCCAGAGCAAAACGGCCTTTTCTATCAGTCAGAATAAATCGGGGAACCCCGGGGTCATGAAAACGCGGGCTCTGCGTCTCTTTCATAACACGGATGATTTCATCACCCGCCTTGTCTCGTGTTACCAACATCACAGTATTAGGCTCGTTGTCTTCAACTACAACTTTCTGAGCCTGGGAATGAGTAACAAAAACTCCCATTCCGAGCAGCAGGGCTGCGCTTCTCAATAATGTTTTCATAAATGCGTTTTTTGTTTAGATGAATTACCAATTTGAACAGATGCAGGCAGAAAAGGTTGTGTTAAATGATTGCTTTAACGAGTAAAGTCACTATTTTTGTTGCCATAATACAAAAAATCAAGATGAAGATGAAAAAGCTGTTTGCTGTATGTTTTGTAGCTCTCCTGGGGCTTATATCCTTTCATTTGCAAGCGCAGGAAGTTGAAACGCAGGTTTTGATTGATACCGATATGGGTAAAATCAAAGTGAAATTGTTTAATGATACTCCCCTACACCGTGATAATTTCATTAAAAATGTGAAAGAACATCGATATGATGGTTTACTATTCCACCGCGTCATCAAGCAATTTATGATACAGGCAGGAGATATAAATTCCAAAGATGCCCCCATAGAACAACATTTAGGGGACGGAGACCCGGATTATACAATCCCTGCCGAAATTGTTTTTCCAAAATATTTCCACAAACGCGGAATGCTTTGTGCCGCCCGCGTAGGTGATGATGAAAACCCGGAACGGGCTTCTTCTGCAACTCAATTCTATATAGTAACCGGCAAGTTCTTTACAGAAATGGAATTGGATAAGATGGAGAAAGAACAAGGTATAACTTTTACACCCGAACAACGGCAGGCTTACATGTTGGAAGGTGGCACTCCTCATCTGGACAATAAATATACCATTTTCGGAGAAGTGGTAAAAGGCATAAAGGTGGTAGACAAAATTCAGTTTACTGAAACAAATGCAGACGACCGCCCGACAAAAAATATCAAAATCAAGACAATGACGATTGTCACAAAATAAACAAAACAAAAATGAGTACCCAAACAACAGAAACACAAGTGGTAATGGATACCACACTTGGTAAAATCAAAATCAAATTATACAACGAAACACCTCGGCACCGTGATAATTTCCTTAAACTGGTGAAAGAAGGACAATACAATGGATTATTGTTCCACCGCGTTATTAAAGAATTTATGGTACAGGGAGGAGATGTTACTTCCAAAGATGCTCCGATGAACAAACAATTGGGAGCCGGTGATTTAGGATATACAGTTCCGGCAGAATTTGTTTATCCCAAATACTTCCATAAAAAAGGAGCTTTATGTGCTGCACGTACCGGCGACGAAGTAAATCCGGAAAAGGCTTCTTCGGCTTCTCAATTTTATATTGTTACAGGTAAGGTTTATAAAGAAAACGAACTGAAACAAATGGAAATGCAACTGGAAAACCGCCTGAAACAATCCATATTTGCCCGCCTGCAAACGGAGAACAAACCTAAAATCATGGAATTATACCGTAGCGGAGATAAAGCCGAACTGGCAATCCTACGGGACACGCTGATTGGTAAAACCGAATTGGAAGCAGAAAAACGGAAAGACGAAGCCAAACTGACACCGGAACAGCGTGAAGCATATACTACTCTTGGCGGCGTTCCTTTCCTGGATAACCAATATACCGTTTACGGAGAAGTGACAGAGGGCATGGACGTGGTTGACGCCATTCAGAAGGTTAAAACGAACAAACAAGACCGCCCGACAGAAAATATCGTTATTAATTCCATTGAGATTATTTGAAATTATAATGCGGTTCTCTACTTATAAAGAGCATTATAAAGAAACAATACGCCTGGGGGTCCCGATTATGTTGGGACAACTGGGCATTATTATTGTCGGGTTTGCCGACAACATCATGGTAGGGCACCATAGTACGGACGAACTGGCTGCGGCTTCATTTGTAAATAACTTCTTCAATCTTGCCTTTATCTTCGGGATGGGTTTTTCGTATGGGCTGACTCCCATTATCGGAGGATTATTTGCGAATAAAGAATACGCCAAAGCAGGAGAGACATTAAAGAACAGCCTGTTTATAAACTTTATTGTCGGCGTTCTTATCAGTATCTGCATGCTACTCCTACTACTCAACATAGACTTGTTGAAACAACCGGAAGAGTTGAAACCATATATCATTCCCTACTATGTATTGCAACTTTTTTCCGTTATCTTTGCTATGCTGTTTAATTCGTTTAAACAATTCAGCGACGGCACCACCGATACAATCACACCGATGTGGATTACATTAGGTGCGAATATATTGAACATTATCGGAAATTATTTCCTTATATACGGAAAATGCGGAGTTCCGGAATTAGGGTTGACAGGCGCAGGTATTTCAACACTGGCAAGCCGCATTTTGACATTGATCGCATTTTGCATACTCTTTGCCCGCTGTTCCCGCTATAAAGAATACCTGAAAGGTTTCAAAAACGGAATTGTCAACCGGATGAATCTCTCCAATCTTGTACGGATGGGACTTCCTGTTGGATTCCAGATGGGAGTTGAAACCGGTTCTTTCAGCCTGAGCGTGATTATGATGGGATGGATAGGCAGCATCGCTTTGGCTGCTCATCAGGTATTGGGAGTAATTACAACACTGGGATTCATGGTATATTATGGAATTGCTGCAGCTGTTACGATACGCGTAAGTTCCTTTAAAGGCTGGAACGATTTTACGAATATACGGCGTGCCTCCTTTGCCGGATTGCATTTGATTATGGTAGCAGCTTTGATGGTCGTTTTACTGATAGCCCTATTCCGAGATAACATGGGGTATTTAATCACCCCGGAAAAAGAAGTTGTGGAAATGGTGGCGCTGCTTGCCTGGTCGGTCATACTTTACCAGTTCGGCGATGGTTTGCAGATATTGTTTGCCAATGCGTTGCGAGGAATTTCCGATGTAAAATACATGGCATATATGGCGTTTGCCTGTCATTTCGGATTAGCTTTGCCTATAGGCTATTTTTGCGGTTTCCTATTGGGCTGGGGCCCGATAGGAATCTGGTGCGGTTTCCCCATCAGTCTTACCACTTTGGGGATATTACTATGGAGACGTTTTAATATATTGACTCTAAACAATTAGTATATGACAAAAGATATTACTACCGAGCAAGTACTCGGCGATATACGTTACCTGAATCTTCTGGCACGCAGTTTTCCGAATGTAGCGGATGCCAGTACTGAAATTATAAATCTGGAAGCCATCCTGAATCTTCCGAAGGGTACGGAACATTTCCTTTCAGATATTCATGGCGAACATCAGGCATTCAATCATGTACTAAAAAACGCATCCGGTGCAATCAAGCGAAAAGTAAACGAAATATTCAGCAATACCTTGCGTGATTATGAGAAAAAAGAGCTTTGTACCCTGATTTACTATCCGGAACAAAAATTAGAACTTATCAGTACCCACGAAGAAGATTTGGAGGACTGGTACCTTATCACGTTGAATCAGCTGGTACGCGTATGTCGTAATGTCTCGTCCAAATATACCCGTTCCAAAGTCCGTAAAGCACTACCAAAAGAGTTTTCTTATATCATACAGGAGCTTTTGCATGAATCATCGGATGAACCAAATAAATCCGCTTACGTAGACCAGATTATCAATACTATCATATCTACAGGCCGTGCCAACGATTTCATCATAGTCATGTGTAATCTTATACAACGGTTGACAATCGACATCTTACATGTCATTGGCGATATATACGACCGCGGACCGGGAGCACATATTATCATGGATACGCTTTGCAACTACCATAATTTCGATATCCAATGGGGTAATCATGACATACTCTGGATGGGAGCAGCTTCCGGAAATTTAGGTAGTATTGCAAATGTATTGCGTATGTGCATGCGCTACGGGAACCTGGCTACGCTTGAAGATGGATATGGTATCAACCTGCTCCCACTTGCTACATTCGCAATGGAAGTATATGGTGACGACCCTTGCGAACTGTTCATCCCCCGGACAAATGCTTCGGATGTTACATTCGATGAAAAAACAACTCAGTTGATTGCACGCATGCACAAAGCCATCACGATTATCCAGTTCAAACTGGAAGGTGATATTATCCGCCGTCGCCCGGAATTTCAGATGGACGACCGGTTACTGCTCCATCTGATTGATTTGAAACACGGTACAATTCATATCAACGGAAAAGAATACGAATTAAAAGACAAGAATTGGCCTACCATCAACACCAAAGACCCTTACGCCCTGTCTATCGAAGAAGAAGATTTGATGCTCCGTATTAAACATTCATTCGAATGCAGCGAGAAACTTAAAACGCATATGCGTTGTCTCTTTACACATGGTGGCATGTACCAGGTATGCAACTCCAACCTGCTGTTTCATGCCTCTGTTCCCATGAATCCGGACGGTTCACTGAAAGAAGTCATGATAAACGGAGAAAAATATAAAGGGAAAGCACTGCTTGATAAGGTAGACCAATTGGTACGCACGGCATATTTTGATGCAGACGACAGCCCGGAAAAAGACTTTGCGATGGATTATATCTGGTATCTCTGGGAAGGAAAAGATTCTCCTTTATTCGATAAAAGTAAAATGGCGACATTCGAACGTTGTTTTATCAACGATAAGGAAGTACGGATAGAAGAAAAAGGTGCATATTATTCCTTACGTGAAGAAGAGGAAGTTTGCGACCGGCTACTGGACGAATTCGGCGTAACCGGACCTCACAGGCATATTATAAACGGACATGTCCCGGTCCGGTCCATACAAGGAGAGAATCCAATAAAAGCAAACGGAAAACTTTTGGTTATCGATGGAGGATTCTCCAAAGCATATCATCCCGAGACCGGTATAGCCGGATATACATTGGTTTACCACTCGCGGGGCTTCCAGTTGGTACAGCACGAACCGTTTCTGTCCACAGACCAGGCAATAAAGGAAGGGCGCGATATCCGTTCTACAACAATTGTGGTAGAACTCAGTTCCCACAGGCAAATGGTAAAAGACACGGACAAAGGAGCCGATCTGCAAAAGCAGATACACGATTTGGAAAAATTATTGTACGCATACCGTAATGGTTTTATCAAAGAAAAGGAAAGAAGCCGGAGGTATACAAGATTCGAATAAATCCATATATATTTTTTAACTAATACAAAAATCAAAGACATACAAAGGGTTAGCAAGAAATTAAGCCACTTCCCACAAAAAGTACTTGCTTCATAAAAAATAATATCTACCTTTGCAGCCGGGTAAGTCCTACACGGCATGCTCCCTCGGAATCCCCCAGGGCTTGACCGCAGCAAGGGTACTTGGTTGTAGCGGCGCGATGTAGTAAGCTTACCCACCTGCCTCTTTAGCTCAGTTGGCCAGAGCACGTGATTTGTAATCTCGGGGTCGTTG
>UQLN01000065.1 GCA_900541965.1 uncultured Parabacteroides sp.
TACCTCCGCGCGCAAGCGAAGCCATAAAACAGTGCTGCAAAACCGCTTCGCGCATCAGCGGACGCTTCAAACAGTGCTGCAAAACCACTTCGCTCGTCAGCGGAGACACCAAACAGCACTGTAAAACCCTTTCGCTCGCCAGCGAAGGTATCAAACAGTGCTGTATCCTGCTTTCGCTCGCCAGCGGAACTATTTCTTTATTAAATATCCATACTTTAATCAGGTGACAGTTGACAAGTGACAGTTGACAGTTGGGCTTCGCGCTCGGTATGCAAACCGACTGAAAGCCGCCAATAACTGTCAATTGTCACATGTCAACTGTCAATTGTTTTTATTGTCTTTAAAACCTTAACTTTTTAGGCCGTGGGTTGTTCTATAAGGACTAAACGCCTTGGTATGAAACGTGTGATTGGTATATATCTTGTCTTGATGACTCTTGGGTTTATCTCCTGTTCCGGCAAAGATGAACTATGGGTGGAGGAAACAGTCCGTTTATCCGTTTCGGTTCCTGTTTTCGATGCGGAAGTTCATTCTCGGACAAGCATGACAGGAAGCAAAGCTGCGTTTATCGGAGGTGACAGGATAGGAGTTTTTGAAACATTGACCGGTAGTAATAATGTTGCTTTTTCATATAATGGAACATTGTGGGGGACAACAACTCCCGTTTATTGGCGCAATAATACTTCCATACATACATTCTACGCCTATTACCCGTATACGGTTTCCAGCCAGGGATTATCCGTTGCCATTCCTGTATTAAACCAACAAAAAGTATCCACCGTTCCGGATGCCGCCTGCGATATGCTGGTAACGCCTGTTGCTACAACCCAGACACGAAGCAGCAGTACCAGTGTAGGTCTTACGATGAGCCATAACTTTGCCTTGCTGCGGTTCGATATTAAAATGAGTGTTCTGAGCCTTTTGAATCCTTATGTACTCGATTCATTGATTGTCCGTGGCGGAAATGCACAGGGGGGAACCGGTCCTTATGGCATGTTTAATACCACGAATGATATAAACAGGGTTAGTTATAACCTCTCGTCCAAATCCTTTAATTTATCACCCAATAATAGTACGACTTGCTCCCAGTTCCTGAGAGTTGCCCCTCCTTCAGTCAATATCCAGACCACGGCTGTTTCTGTGTATGTACTTATACTTCCCGGTGAATATGAAAATCCGTCTCCGGCTATCAACCTGAAACTTTCCACATTGGGAATTCTTCCTAAAAATACAGGTTTTCTGGTTTTACCGGGTTCGGCTTCTTTTAAAGCCGGTTCTATGTATGTCTATCAGGTATCGGTCGGTTTGAATCTTTTAGGAGGTACCAAAGCCGGAGGAGGGGAGAAAGAACCTGTTACGCTATCGGTGGCAATAGACCGGTGGTTTCCTTAATTAAAAAAAGTGTTTTCCTTATTGATTGTTCAATTTTAAAAAAGTAATGAGATGAAGCGACTAATGATTTATGCAGCTACAGCAATAACCCTGATGGGATGTAGTAATGATCCGGGATGTGATTGGGACCGAAGCCAAAAACCGGGTGTAGACCTTGGTAGTGAAGATATTCAAATTGAGGCACTGCTTGCAGATGTGCAACCTGTTACGCGAACCTCCATTGACGGTACCGGCAAGGCCTCGTGGATAAACGGAGATGCTTTGGGACTGTTCTGTCCACAGGCAAAGGCTCCGGCTGTTAATGTAAGCTATACTGTTTCGGGATTACCGGCATCTCCGGTATGGGCTCCGGCCACCGGTATTTATTGGGCGGATGGAGCTACTTCGCATACATTCCTTGCCTATGCGCCGTATGCAAGCGGAAATACTTCGGCTTCCAGTGTGAAGTTGCCGGCATTGACTCCTCAGACAGGTACGGTAAATCCGGCACAGGATTTTCTTATCTCCAATAATTATGGTACAACCGGGATTGTACGTCCTGCAAGCGGTAATGGTAATGTGGGACTTATCTTTACGCATGCTTTCGCTCTGGTTCAGTTGCAGTTTACCATTAATGCGAGTGTCGCTTCCGGTACTACTTTACAATCGTGCGTATTAGCCGGAGGTACTTCCGATAAGCTATATACATCGGATGGTAATTCAACGATTTCTTTGTCGACAGGGGCTATTACAGCTGCAGGAACAACAACAAATACATTGACAGTTTCTCCCACTACACCTCCGGTACTGAGCTCAACAGCAACCAGCCTTTTCTTTGTTATTCTGCCGGGAACGTTTATTCCTACTGTACAGATTACTTTGAGTGAAGGAGGTTCGACCATCACGGTACCGACAGGAAGTCTAACTTCGACAACTTATAATGCAGGTTCCAAATATATGTATACCGTGAGCATATCCCGTACGGCAATCAGTCTTTCCAATCCTACCATTACAGACTGGAATGCTGTTTCTTCCGGTTCTATAAACGGTGGCATTTAAGCCATATGATTGTATAAAAAAGACAGGCACGGATTATTTCAAATATAATCCGTGCCTGAATACTGTCCGGGGAACTTTTACCTTGTTTCTTTCAGTGCGTCTTCCAGACTGATGCCTAAAGCATCGGCAATGCCTTTACCGTAAGCCGGGTCTGCCTTGTAGCAGTTGCGTACATGACGCTGTTGGATGAACAGTTCGGCTCCTCCTATCTGACGTGCCGTGTTTTCGAACAATAACTGTTGTTCTTCGGCAGTCATCAACCGGAACAGGGCGCCGGGTTGGCTGTAATAATCATCATCGTATTCGCGTTCGTTGTAATTATAGATGTCTCCATTAGCCTTGTATGGCGGTTCTTTGTTTTCGGGAGAGTCTTTCCATTCTCCATAGCTGTTTGGTTCGTATCCTTTCGCTGCACCGTAGTTGCCATCCACACGCATGGCACCGTCGCGGTGATAAGCATGGAACGGACAGCGAGGTTTGTTTACCGGAATTTGTTCCAGATTAACACCCAGGCGATAGCGCTGTGCGTCTCCATACGAGAATAATCTTCCCTGCAACATCTTATCCGGAGAGAAGCCGATACCGTCCACGATATTCATCGGGTTGAATGCAGCCTGTTCCACTTCGGCGAAATAGTTTTCCGGGTTGCGGTTCAGTTCCAGGATACCTACATCCTGCAACGGGAAGTCTTTGTGGGGCCATACCTTTGTCAGGTCGAACGGATTGATGGGATACGTATTCGCCTGTTCTTCGGTCATTAGCTGTATCTGGAACTTCCATTTCGGGAAATCCCCTTTTTCAATGCTTTCGAAAAGGTCGCGTTGGTGGGATTCGCGGTCTTTGGCGATGATGGCTTCTGCCTCTTGGTCGGTCAGGTTTTTGATGCCTTGCATCGTCCTCAGATGGAATTTTACCCAGATACGTTCGTTGTTGGCATTCAGGAAGCTATACGTATGGCTTCCGAATCCATGCATATGGCGGTAAGAATAAGGAATACCGCGTGTGCTCATCGTAATGGTTACCTGATGCAATGCTTCGGGAAGCAATGTCCAGAAATCCCAGTTGTTATTGGCACTGCGCATATTCGTTTTCGGGTCTCTCTTCACAGCGTGGTTGAGGTCCGGAAACTTCAACGGGTCACGCAGGAAGAACACAGGAGTATTGTTGCCAACTAAATCCCAGTTACCTTCTTCCGTGTAGAATTTCATGGCGAAGCCGCGAATATCGCGTTCTGCATCGGCTGCACCACGTTCGCCTGCTACGGTAGAGAAGCGGACAAAGCAGTCGGTTTTCTTGCCAACTTCGCTGAAGATGGCAGCTTTAGTATACTTTGTAATGTCGTGAGTCACGGTAAATGTGCCGTAAGCTCCGGAACCTTTGGCGTGCATACGTCTTTCGGGAATTACCTCCCGGTCGAAATGTGCGAGCTTTTCAATTAACCACGGGTCTTGCAATAACACTTGCCCGCGGGGACCTACTGTCTGTGTGTTCTGATTGTCTGCAACGGGGCGTCCGTTAGCAGTAGTTAGCTTTTTGTTGTCCATAAGAATGTTTTTTTGTATTAGTTCAGATATTCCCTATATAATTAACTGATTTAATACGTTTTTTGTTTATAATTATATCACAAAAATAGAATATTATATAATGACTATCAAATAGTTAATTTTGATGATCAGATAGATCGGGTTTATGTTTCCTGTCTAAAACTTTCTCCTGGAACAACTGTAACAGTTCATAGAAGCTGGGTATAAACATGGTCGCGAATATTGTGTTTACCGCCATCCCGAACACTACGGCTGCACCGAGCGAAATACGGCTTTCGGCTCCTGCTCCGGTAGCAAACAACAAGGGCATCACACCCAAGACGAATGCAAAGGATGTCATCAGAATCGGACGCAAACGGACGTGCCCTGCTTCCAGTGCCGAGTCGCGTATCGGATTGCCGGCTTTGTGATAGTCGCGTGCGAACTCTACTATCAGGATAACGTTCTTTGCCGAGAGGGCGATAAGCAGGATGATACCGATTTGTGTATAGATACTGACCGGTATTCCCATAACGAAGCATCCCAATAATGCACCCAACAGGGCGATAGGTAATCCCATGATGGCAGCCAGCGGACTGGTCCAGCTTTCATATTGGGCGGATAGCACCAGATAGGCGACGAGCAATGCCATGATAAAGATAATCGAGGTGGTGGAGCCTGCCTTTGTCTCCTGATAGGCCACAGAGGTCCATTCGTATCCGAAGTTACCGCCCAGTTGTTCCTGTATGAGTTCTTCCATTGCCTGTATCGCCTCGTCTGAGCTATATTCCGGATTGGGAATGCAGGTGATGGATGCGGATGAATACATATTATAGAGGTTTATCTGGTCCAGGCCCAATGTCTCTTTAATTTCTGTAAAGGCGGAGAAGGGAACCATCTTGCCATCGCTGTTTTCGATGCTCAGGTGCAGTACGTCGTCAATCGTTTTTTGTGCCTGGCTACCGGCTTCAATCTTCACCTGATAGATACGCCCGAACTCTACAAAGTCGTTTACATAGGCTGCTCCCATATAGTAACTTAAGGTAGAGAATACCTCGTTGAGTTGCAGACCGAGCAGTTGTACCTTGTCCCTGTCGATGTTCAGCAGGTATTGCGGGACATTCGCCTGGTACATGCAGGAGAGGCTGAGCAACTGCGGTTTTGTGCGGTAGGAAGCTTCCAGCGTTTCGATGGCACGTTGCATCTCCGTAGGTCCGAGGTTCTTGCGGTCTTCCAGTTGCAGTTGCAAGCCACCGGAAGCTCCCAGTCCCGGAATGGCAGGGGGAACCATTGCGAATATCTGTGCTTCTTGGATGCCGTATGCTTCGCGGTTGAAACGATTCACAACAGACTGCGCCTTTTCGTTCCTTCCAGTTCTTCAGGATGACAAAATAAGTCCCTGCATTAGAGAGTTCCCCGCCGCCCATAATGGAGAAGCCGCTAATCCCGATATAGGTCTTGACCTCCGGGTAGCTGTCCAGTATCCGGTTGATTTGCTTGCTCACCGCTTCCGTCCGATTCAGGCTGGATGCCGGAGGCAATTGGCTGGATACAAGGAAATAGCCGTCGTCTTCTTGGGGAATAAAGGTAGTCGGCCAACGCATAAACATCAGGACTGCCGCAGCCGTGATGATGCCGAATGCTATCAGGGTGGGTACCGGCTTCTTGAGCATCTTGCCGGTGATGTCGTCGTATATCTGCTGGGTTTTTCCGAACCCTTTGTTGAAAGTTTTGAATACAAAGAAGTTGGAACCCTTGTTCGTTTGCAGGAACAGGGCGCATAGAGCAGGTGTCAGTGTCAGCGAGTTGATACCGCTCAGTACAGTAGCTGAAGCGATAGTCAATGCAAACTGTTTATACAGTTGTCCGGAGATACCACTGATAAAGGTAGTCGGGATAAATACTGCCAATAACACGAGGACTACGCCTACGATGGGTCCGGTTATTTCCTTCATCGCCTCTGTCACAGCTTCCCGTGCTGTGTATTTTCCCGTATCCATCAGACGCGAGGAGTTCTCGACCACCACGATGGCATCGTCCACCACAATAGCAATGGCAAGGATTAAGCCGAACAAGGTCAGAGTATTGATGGAGAAACCCAATGCCGACATCACAGCCAGTGTTCCTATCAGGGAAACAGGGATGGTGATACATGGGATGATAACGGCACGGAAGTTCTGGAGGAAGAGGAAGATAACCAGAATAACCAGTGCGGTAGTTTCGAGGAAAGTAACCAGCACTTCATCGATAGAGGCGTTGATTACTTCGGTGGTGTCCAGGGTGACTTCATATTTTACCCCATCGGGGAGGTTCGCTCCTAATTGCGCCATTTTCTCTTTTACAGCTTTTGCAACATCCAATGAGTTGGAACCGGGAAGCTGATAGATGGCAATGGCTGCCGTTTGTTGTCCTTTCAGGTTGGAGGTGACGTTGTAGGAAGAACTGCCCAGTTCGATACGTGCCACATCTTTCAGCCGGAGCAGTTTACCTCCCTTTTCTGTGCGGAGGATAATGTTACCGAACTCTTCGGGAGTTGTCAGCCTGCCTTTTACCGTCAGGGTGTATTGAAATGGATTATCGGCGCTGGCGATAGGTTGCCCTACATAACCGGCGGATACTTGTGTATTCTGGGTAGAGATAGCCTGAAACACCATATTGGGGGTCAGATTGCGGATACGCATGGCGGAAGGGTCGAGCCAGATACGCATACTGTAGCTGCCGGCGCCCATCACGCTGACGGAACCGACTCCGGGAAGGCGGGTCAGCTCGTTTGTCATATTCAGGCTGGCATAGTTGCCGAGGTAAAGACCGTCGTAAACCGGATTATCTGATGAAAGTGTGAGCATCATCACAATGTTGGACGACTGTTTGCGCGTTGTGATACCCTGCACGATAACAGCTTCCGGCAGACTTCCCTGTGCAATGCTTACACGGTTCTGCACCATAACGGTGGCCATGTCGATGTCGGTACCTACGGCAAATGTGATAGTCAATGAATACGCTCCGGAACTGGAGGAGTTGGAACTCATATAAAGCATTCCGTCCACACCGTTCACTTGCTGTTCGATGGGTAATCCTACGGTTTGTGCAACTGTTTCCGCATTCGCTCCGGGGTAGACCGCAGATACCTCGACGGTAGGCGGTGTGATTTCCGGATATTGGGCAATGGGTAATATATGGAGTGTGACTAATCCGGCTACCACCATGATAAGTGCGAGGACGGTAGCGAATATGGGTCTGTTTATGAAGAACTTTACCATAGCTTCGTTTATTTAATTGGCTTAATACTCATTCCGTCCCTGACTTTCAGTAGTGCGGTGGTGACGTACCGTTCGCCGGGCTTTATTCCTTCCAGAACTTGTCGGAGAGTGTCGCCTACCAGTTGCCCGGGTTCTATATGACGGTATTTTACTATGTTGGAGTCGTTTACGATATAGAGGAATTTCCCCAACTGGTCGGTACCGATGGAGGCGTCGCGTACGAGCAGGGCGTCTTTTTGTTCGCTGTAAGGGAGGGTGATGGTTACATACAGGCCGCTTTTCAACTTTCCGTCTTTATTGTCGAGATTGGCACGTACGGTCAGGGTTCCGGTGGAAAGGTCTATGTTGGGGGAGAGATAATCGAGCTTTCCGATATAGCTTTGCTCGCTTTCGTGTCCGAGACGGACGATAACGTCACTGGGCATCTTTACTGTGGAATCGTTTTGGGCGGCGACCATCATCATCTTCATAAGCTGATTATCTTCAATGTTGAAGTATACGTACATCATGTCATCCTTATATAAGGTGGCAAGGGTAACAGGTTGCACGGAACCGTTGATATAGTTTCCGACATCATAACTCGCCTTGGTAATCCGTCCGTCGAATGGAGCGCGGATATAGCAGTAACCGAGGTTTGTCTTTGCCGTATTTAACTGAGCGGTCGCATTGCGCACGGAAGCTTCCATTTCTGCTACGGTCGATTGTGCTTGCAATACCTGTATCTGGCTGACAGCCCCGCTCTTTGCTGCTTCTGTCATCCGTTCGTAATTGCTGCGGGCATAGGCGAGTTGGGCTTGTGCCGTTTTGAGTGCGGCTTCTGCCTGTGTTACATTATCTTCGTAAATATCCGGTTCGATGACGAATATCAAGTCGCCCTGTTTCACTTTCGCTCCGGCTTTCAGGTGGGACGCACGCAGGTAACCGTTTACACGAGCCACCAGATTGACTGTCTTATCCGAGCTTAGGTACCCCGGATAGTCTTTCGTCAACGTAATATCCTTTACCTCCGGAGTCGCTACGCTGATGGCTGGTGCCTGCATCGCTTCCTGGTTGTCTTTTTTCTTACCGCAGCCTGCCAGAAGCAACAGTGTAAACATCACGACTCCTGTCTGTATTAATTTCCTGTCCATATGTCTTTATTATTTTAGTTCTTAACTGTCAATTGTCACCTGTCAATTGTCCATTGTAACTTGCCCATCCTCCTCCTAACGCCTGGTATAGTTTGATAAGGCTCAGCAGGGAGTTTCCTTTGGCCTCCGTAAGTTGGTTCTCGTAAGTGAGCAGGGAGCGCTGTGCATCCAGCACGTTCTGGAACGGGGTCAATCCCTGTTTGTAGAGGTCGAGTGAGAGGTTGAAGGTCTCTTTCCCCTGGTTCACGACTTCCCGCAGGGCTACAATTTGCTTGATGGAGTTCTTATAAGCGCTCATCGCATTCTCTACTTCCTGCACGGCAGTCAATACGTCTTGGTTGAATTGCCGTATCGATTCATCCAACTGGGCTTTGGCAAGCCGGGTAGCTTGTATCAGCTTGGTTCCCTGAAAGAAGTTCCAGGTGAGGGAAGGGGCTATCTCGTATGTCAGGCTTTTGTGGTTGAACATTTTGTCGAAGTCGTGCGAAGCAAATCCTATAGACCCGTTTACGAAAACTTTCGGCCACCAGTCTGATTTGGATGCGCCTAAAGAGGCCGCCTGTGCATTCACCTGCCTTTCGGCGGCACGTATATCCGGACGACGAAGTAACAGGTTTGCCGGAATGCCTATGCCGACCATTTCCATATATTCAGGTAATGGTTTGGACGGCTCGGTAATGGGACGGATATCCGAAGGGTAAATGCCAAGCAGAACACCTAAGGCATTGGTATATTGGATTATTTCAGCTTCAAGCATAGGTATGGAGGCTTTGGTACTGTAATAGACGGATAGTGCTTGTGCTACGTCGAGTTTGGAAACCAAGCCTGTTTCGTATCTCTTTTCCGTGATTTTTACTACGGCCTGTTGTGAGGCACAGTTTTTTACCACCACTTCCATTTCCTGTTGTAATTCTCTCAGATTGATATAGGCAGAGGCAACCTGTGCACAGAGTGATACCATGACTGCATTGTAATCTTCCTTGGAGGCGGCAAAGTTTTCTTTCTGTGCCTTTACACGGTTGCGGATACTGCCGAAGACGTCTATCTCCCAGTTCATGGAAAGGCTGGCATCACTGTATTGGGTAATGGATTGAGGGATACTGGTTGTATTCCCGCTGTTTTGCTGCCGTGTCCATCCGGCGGATAGTCCCAGTGTAGGAGAGTAGCTGCCTTGTTGGATGCGCAGGTTGGCTTTTGCCATGGCTATACGGTCTATCGCCATTTGCACGGAATAGTTTTGCTTGACAGCCATGTCGATTAAAGAATCCAGTACCGGGTCGTTAAAGTTTTTCCACCATTGGTCGTCTACCGGCAGGATTTGCTGGAAATTATCGCCTTCCTCTGTCCATGTATCCGGCAAGGCATGTTCCAAATACGTATGTTCTGTCTGTGCGGAAAGCCTTAGGGTAAGGAACAGGCAGAGCATAGCATAACACCATATACGTTTATGCATAACTGTTTTTGTTTAGATTTAGCGCATAAAGAACAGTTATAGTCGGAGATTTGTTGATGTCTGTCCGGAATGTCTTTATCTTTGACGGCAAAAAAGAGACCGGTCATATGGCAAAGAAAGAAGAATATAAAGAAAAGAATCTGCAGTTTATAGAAGAGACAGCTTTGCAGGAGGGTGTCGTGAAACTACCTTGCGGAGTATTATACAAAGAACTTTTGAAGGGAAGCGGTACGGTCTCCCCGGAATTGAGTAGCGTAGTTTCGGTTCATTACCGTGGAACCCTGATTAACGGACGCGAATTTGATAATTCCTGGAAGAGAGGTTGTCCTGAAGCATTCCGCCTGAACCAAGTGATAGAAGGCTGGCAACAAGCCCTTCGTCAGATGCATGTTGGTGACCGTTGGATGATTTATATTCCTTATACTTTAGGGTATGGAAGTCGCTCTTCCGGAACTATCCCCGGTTTTTCTACTTTGGTATTTGAAGTGGAATTACTTAGTATTGCCTGATAACCGTCCTTGTTAGGACAGAGAAGGGGCTGTTACTTTCTTTTTTAGTTTCCGGTATACATAGATAAATGCCGGAACTAAAAACAGGTCGGCTGCTATCCAGGCGGTCGGGTCACCGTAGCAAACTGCCATGAAGCCGAATACCGGTACGGCATAGATACTGACTAATGTACGGGCTATCATTTCGGATACGCCTGAAAGCATGGCCAGATTGGTAAAGCCGGCCCCCTGTATCGTATAACGCAGGATACAGAGCAGGCCTAATATCGGGAAAAACATAGAGGCGACATTCAGGAACAAGACGGTATTTTTCAGGATTTCCGTTTCCGAAGCGTCTACGAACATTAATGATAATTTATCAGAACCGAATCTCAATACGATAAAGGTAAATACGGCATAGACCATCATCATTAAAACGCTTGCTTTTATTCCCAGCCAGATGCGTTCCGGTTTTCCTGCTCCGAAATTCTGTCCGCTGTAGGTTGCCATTGCAATACCGATACTTTCAAAAGCACAGAGGAAGAACATCTTGATACGTACAGCAGCGGTAAAGGCAGCTACGCAAGCTGTTCCCAATGCATTGTTTGCGCTTTGCAACATGATACTGCCGATAGCTGTAATGGAGAATTGCAATCCCATCGGTACCCCGATATATAATAATGTGCGTGCCAGTTGCGGCCGGAATTTTTTATCGTTGGCAGTACCTTTCAGTATGGCGAAGTGACGGTACATATAAAAGTAGCATAATAAAGCCGATACCCCTTGTGAAATAACAGTTGCGATAGCTGCACCCAATACGCCCCAGCCTAAAACAAGAATACAGAACAAATCGAGCACGATGTTCAATACCGTAGAGAAAAGCAAAAACCAGAAAGGGGTTTTACTGTCTCCCAATGCACGTATGATACAGGATAGAAGATTATAGAAGAAAGTACAAGGCACTCCGATAAAAGTAACCAGCAGATAGTAGTAAGCCCCTTTAAAAATATTTTCCGGGGTTTGCATCACTCTCAGAATTTCATCACAATAAATACTGGTGATAATGGCAATCAATACGGACATCACCGTAGCAAGTTGTAAGCTGACTGCCACATACCGTCGCATCGTTTTGTAATCCCTGGCTCCGAATTTCTGTGCTACCGGAATACCGAATCCACAACAACAACCGTTGCAAAAACCCAGAATAAGGAACACAACGGATGTACTCGCTCCAACTGAAGCAAGCGAATGGATTCCCAGAAATTTTCCAACAATAGCAGCGTCGACAAGTGAGTAAGTCTGCTGAAGTATATTGCCAAGTAATAATGGGATAGTGAAGTTGAAGATAAGCGGTAAGGCGGCGCCCTCCGTCATTTCTTTAGTAGTAGCCATAAAGTAATAACCAAATTTGATGCAAAGATATGGAAAATGTGTTGCGAATGTATTCTATAAGTGTAAATATATCACACTTGTATAAATAAGATATGTTTGTGAATAGCGATGTGAGGAATAAAATCAATAGTTCTGTGTTTTTTTCGGAAATTCATGTTACGTTTGTTTCGGTCGCGTGTCTTTAGAATAGATATGGAACAAGAACAGTTTAAAATAGAAGTAGTGCCATTACGGGGAAAGTTGGTAGGGTGTGCCCGCCGCTTGCTGGACAACCCACAGGATGTGGAAGATATCGTGCAGGAAGTGTTCCTTAAATTATGGTATATCCGTGAAGAACTGGAACGCTATGATAGTGTTGAGGCGCTTGCCGTACAGATTACGAAACATTTGTGCCTGAACCGTATCCGGGCGTTTCAATACAGGCAGGAGGAACTTCTCGACTCGAAAATGGAGGCTACAGGCTGTAACCCGTATACCGAGCTGGAACAGAAAGACAGTGTTAGCCGGGTTTTGCATATTATGGAACAATTGCCGGGGCTTCAACAAACCATACTCCGCATGAAGCATGTGGAGGGTTTCGAGATAAAAGAAATTGCAGAACTGACAGGTAGTTCTCCGGAAGCAGTCCGCGTAAATCTTTCACGGGCACGTAAAAAAGTAAAAGAATTATTTTTTAAAATGTAACATGATGCAATCAGACGAATATACTTATATCGAGAATTTGCTGGAACGTTTCTTTGAAGGAGAAACTTCCAATGCAGAAGAACGGGAACTATATGCTTTCTTTGCTCGCCCGGATTTGCCGGAACATTTGAAGTCTTATAAACCTCTATTTGAATATTTTGAAACGGGAATAGCAGATGAGGTGAAAGAAGATATACCTGTTCCCAAACCTTCTCTGAAAGTCCCTTTTATGAAAAAGTGGTTATGGATAGGTATCGCTGTGGCTGCTTCTTTGTTGTTATTCTTATTATTGAATAAAGGTGATGGTGGCCGGGAGGAGGATTTTAATCCGTATGCCGGCAGCTATATCATACGAAACGGCGTGAAGACGGAGATACCCGAAGAGGTGGCGCGTGAACTGGATAAGGTAATCCGCGATTCGGAGAAACGCCAATATGAAAAGGAACGCCAAGCGCTTCGTCCGGTTTGGCAACATCGTGAGACGATGGAGAATATAGAGCGTATAGAGAATGAATCCGAACAATTGGAGAGACGGATTACCCGGTTGGAAGAACATCTTAATAATAAATAGATATATGAAGACAAAGAAGATTATTTTATCGATGGCTTTGCTTATTGCTGGAGTATCGGCAGGCGAGCTGATGGCTCAGGAGCATCTGAATGCCTTAATGAAGAAATGCGAATCGCTTGACAACGTCAGTGTGGAGGTTATTTACAACAAAGATCCGAAGACAAAGAAACCGGAAAAGAATGTTGTTTCCGTTACATTTTATCGACAGGAGAATGCGAAATTGTTGAATGATTTCCTGGATGCTTTTAAGAAGGACAGGGAGGCCGCCTACAGGGTGATGGAAGAGAAAATAAATGGCAAAGTAACGCCTTCACTGTACCGGTTTAGTGGAGCGGGGGATACGGATATTACTTATACGGTGGAAGAGGTGAAAAGTGTATTTCCTAAAAATTCTCCCCACTATAAGGAAAAGGGGGATATACGGATAACGAAGGTGGAACGGTTCAACTACAGTCAACAAGGAGGATGATACCTACTTTTGGCTTGACCCAAAAGTAGGCAAAAAGTCAAGGCTGCAGCGGTCAGGCTACTCCGGCGAAAGACCACGCTGTCGCAGCGGAACTCGCTTCGCTCAAACAGCCGCTGCTCTGGACGCTCCGTCTTTCACCTGCGCTTAACGCCTGACCGCTGAGGCCGTACTGTAGGAAGCTCTGCTTCCTTTTAGGATTGCCGATACTGATAGTTTTTGCTGTTAGTATCGGTTTTTTATTTACTTTTGTGCTTTGTGTTGATTTTCTCGTTCTTAGCCGCTATTTGGCAAAACGATTTTGAAAAGAAGGAACAAATAACAAACAAATTCATAAGACTTAAAATGATGCAGAGTATTCAGCAATCCCAGCGTCTAAACGTTGTGGATGCCCTCCGTGGTTTTGCCTTGTTGGCGATTGTATTACTACACAATCTGGAACATTACAATATCTTTTATATTCCCGAATCTGTGCCTGTCTGGTTGCAGGCTGTGGATAAATGTATGTGGGATAGTTTTTTCTTTCTTTTCGGTGGAAAAGCGTATGCTACATTTTCTTTACTTTTCGGTTTTAGCTTTTATATTCAGTTTCACCATGCAGAGCAGAAAGGGATAGATTTCAGGGGACGTTTTGCGTGGCGGTTGGTATTGTTGTTCATGTTCTCCCAGCTTCATGCATTGTTTTACGATGGCGATATATTGTTACTTTATGCAGTTGTCGGTTTTGCCCTTATTCCGGTAAGCAAGTTAAAAGATAAAGTTGTTTTCTGGATTGCATTATGTTTGTTATTTCAACCCTTTGAATGGGGCAGAATGTTGTATGCGGTGATTAATCCGGATTATATTGTAGCCGGAAACAATAATTCGATTTACGGCGCTCTGGCAGAAGAGGCTACTAAAAACGGGACGTTCTGGGAAGTATTGCGCAGTAATATCTGGAACGGCCAGTTATACAGTAATTTCTGGCAGGTAGAAAACGGACGGTTATTCCAGACAGCAGCCCTGTTTATGTTTGGCATGCTGTTGGGGCGTAGAGGATGTTTCATCAAAAGTCCGGATACGATTCGTTTTTGGAAACAAATTTTAGGGATAGGCATTATCTCTTTCATCCCTTTATATCTGCTTCGAACTATTGTCCCCGCTCATATAACGAATCCGTCTATATTGATTCCATATAAAATTGCTATCTCTTCCCTTTGCAATTTTGCATTCATGCTTATTCTGGTTTCAGCTTTCACTCAGCTTTGGTTTAAGAAGGAAGACGGATATAAATGGCAAAATTTTATTATCCCCTTTGGCCGTATGAGTTTAACCAACTATATCTCACAATCCATAATAGGAGGATTCATTTACTATGGCTTTGGTCTGGCATTGTACCGCGTTACCGGTGCCACCGCCTCTATATTTATCGGACTATTCATCTTTACCCTTCTGTTGTTGTTCAGTTACTACTGGTTGGCACGTCACAAACAAGGTCCTTTGGAATATCTGTGGAAGAAAGGAACTTGGATTGGAAACAAGAACAGATATAAATAATTTCATAAATATAAAAAAGAACCGATACCGACAGTAAAAAGGAGCTATGTCTATTATAACTGTCAGTATCGGCAATCCTAAGGCAAAGCATCGCTTTGCTATTTCCGGCCTCATCCGGTGAGCGTAAAGCGGAGCATCCGTAGTAAGCATCCGGAGCAGCGGTTGTTTGAGCGAAGCGAGTTCCGCTGCGACAGCGAACGAAGGATGCGGAGTAGCTCACCGGATGGAGCCTTGAACTTTTGATTACTTTTCTTTCAAGAGAAAAGTATTTTCAATCTGTTCCTGTACAATCGCATCCACCACCGCAACCGTAGTCAGATTTACAATATCGCGAGTAGAACTTTCCACATCTGTAAAGTGAATAGGCTTGTTCAATCCCATCTGGATCGGGCCGATTGTTTCTGTTATTCCCAGCGCATCAAGCAGTTTGTAAGCACTGTTAGCCGAGCTCAGGTTCGGGAATACAAGTGTATTAACATCTTTGCCTTTCAGCTTATTGAACGGATACATATCGTCGCGTAACTTCTTATCAAAAGCAAAGTTTACCTGCATTTCACCGTCGATCAGGATTTCAGGATAGTTCTTGTGCAGATAGTCGATCGCTTCATGAACTTTCAACGGGCTACCTTGTTTATCGGAACCGAAGTTTGAGTAAGACAACATGGCCATAACCGGGTCGTGGGCAAAGAACTTCACGGCATCATTTGTCAAACGGGCAATATCAATCAATACTTCTGTAGAAGGATGGCGGTTAATTAATGTATCAGCGATGAAATAGGTTCCCTTCTTACAAGTAATAATATTCATAGCGCCGAAATGCTTGTATGACGGACGGATACCGATGATTTCTTCAGCCAGCTTCGTTACTTCCGAATAACGGCTGTATACACCGGTAACGAATGCGTCTGCATCCCCGGTTGCAACCATCATCATACCAAAAGCATTACGTCCTACCATCTTTTCGCGAGCTTCCGAGAAAGTAACCCCTTCGCGTGCTTTCTTTTCAGAGAGGATGCGTGCATAACGGTTACGGCGTTCTTCTTCACGGTCGTGACGCAAGTTGACAATTTCGATACCTTCAAGACTGAGGTTCTCTTCGGCTGCCAGCTTCTGCAAACGTTCTTCGTTACCCAACAGGATAGGATTACAGATACCTTCAGCTTTAGCCTCGACAGCCGCTTTCAGCATATTAACATGGTTCGCTTCAGCAAATACCACACGTTTAGGATTTGCTTTTGCCATATCGGTAAAAGAACGAAGCATCTTATTATCATACCCCATCATTTCACGCAGGTGGTTCGCATAACTGTCCCAATCTGTGATTGTTTTGCGGGAAACGCCCGATTCGATAGCCGCTTTGGCAACAGCAACAGAAACGCGAGTCAGCAAACGTGGGTCAAGCGGTTTCGGAAGGATATAATCGCGTCCGAAGGATGTGCGTTTCAGCTTATAGGCTGCATTAACAACATCGGGAACCGGCTCTTTGGCAAGGTCGGCGATAGCATGAACGGCTGCCAGTTTCATTTCTTCGTTGATAGCTTTTGCATGTACATCCAAAGCACCGCGGAAGATATAGGGGAAACCTAATACATTATTAATCTGGTTCGGATAGTCGGAACGTCCGGTTGCGAAAATAATATCGTCGCGCGAATCCATTGCGTCTGCATACGAGATTTCAGGGTTCGGATTAGCAAGAGCAAATACGATCGGGTTTTCGTTCATCGAACGAACCATTTCTTTTGTCAGTACGTTTGCAACGGAAAGCCCGAGGAATACGTCAGATCCGGCAACAGCTTCTTCCAGCGTAGTAATATCACGGTCTGTAGCAAATTCTTTTTTGGAAGCATTCAGGTTCGTACGTTTATTGGAGATAACACCTTTACTGTCGCACATAACAATATTTTCTTTGCGTGCTCCCAGCATCACATATAATTTCGTACATGAGATGGAGGCAGCTCCTGCGCCGTTTACCACAATCTTCACTTCCTCAATTTTCTTACCGGTCAGTTCCAATGCATTCAGCAGACCTGCGGCAGAGATAATAGCCGTACCGTGCTGGTCGTCGTGCATTACCGGAATGTCCAGTTCTTCTTTCAGGCGTGTTTCGATTTCGAAACATTCCGGAGCTTTAATATCTTCCAGGTTGATACCACCGAATGTCGGTGCGATTGCTTTTACGGTCTGGATAAATTTCTCCGGATCCTTTTCGTTTACTTCGATATCGAAAACATCGATACCTGCGAATATTTTAAACAGAAGACCCTTGCCTTCCATTACAGGTTTTCCTGCCATCGGACCTATATCGCCCAGTCCTAATACAGCGGTACCGTTTGAAATAACAGCTACCAGATTACCTTTTGATGTATATTTGTATGCATCCAGTGGATTTTTCTCGATTTCAAGACATGGTTCAGCCACGCCGGGAGAATAAGCCAATGATAAGTCTGTTTGTGTACTGTAGGGTTTTGTGGGAATTACTTCAATTTTCCCGGGTTTGCCTTCGGCATGATACCGGAGTGCTTCTTCTTTTGTTATCTTTGCCATAGTATTATATTTTATTGCTATGTGTTAGTTTATAAAAACCGACCACAAAAGTAACAAATTATTAGATATGTGGTGCTGTTTGCTTACATTTAGATGTAAATAAATCCTTTATTTGTTCGAATAATTATAAATAATTGTGATATGTTTGAGAAAATCGTAGTTATTGATCCTACGGGATTGAACCGTGACGCATCCGCACGTCTGTCTTCCTTTGCTACAGATGTTGTATTTTATAAAGATATACCTCAGACAGACGAAGAAAAAATCAACCGTATCGGTAATGCCGATTGTGTATTGGTTTCTTATAATACACAAATCCGCCGCAATGTAATAGAGGCATGCCCGAATATCAGGTATATAGGAATGTGCTGTTCTTTGTATAGCGAAGAAAGTGCTAACGTGGATATTGCTGCTGCCCGGGAACACGGGATAACTGTATTGGGTATTCGCGATTATGGCGATGAAGGGGTTGTGGAGTATGTCATCAGTGAACTGGTACGTTTGCTTCATGGCTTTGGCGGCAAACAATGGAAACATGAAGTGTATGAACTGACCGGGCAAAAGATTGGCATTATCGGTTTGGGACGTACGGGAAAGATGATTGCCGATGCACTCCGTTTTCTGGGTGCCGAAGTTTCTTATTATGGACGCAACCGGAAACCGGAAGCTGAAAAGGATGGCTTTGCCTATTATCCGTTGCATGGGTTATTGGAGCATGTAGACATCCTGTGTACTTGTCTGCCAAGAAATACGTTTATTTTGGGTGCGGAAGAATTCCGTCGTTTTGGTAACCGGAAAATCCTGGTTAATACATCCGTAGGTCCGACATTCCGTTTGCCGGACTTGCAACGATGGCTGAGTAGCCATACTCATAATTTTTATCTTTGTGACGGGGTAGGGATTGGGAATCATGTCGAGGCACTTACTATGTTTGATAATGTATTGTATACACCAAAAGTATCAGGACATTCCGTACAGTGTATGCAGCGTTTGTCTGAGAAAGTGATTGCGAATATAGAATCATTCTTACAACTCTAACATTGCATGTTTCAGTGATTTGTTGTATCTTCGTCCCCTCAATTGTGATCGGGGCTCGATGAAACAGACAATGGTAAAATATATGAAATGGCTGTTGCCGGTATGCTTTATTGTGTACTACAGCAGCATTTCGATGTTTATGCATGCTCATATAGAGCATGGTACGACTATTGTCCATTCGCATCCGTTTAAAAAAACGTCCGATGGTACATGCCATCATCACTCTTCCCTCTCTGAAATACAGTTATTCCATTTCCTGACGACTGTTCAGGTGGAAGACGGGGCTGTTCATCCGTTGCAATTGCATTTCTATGCTCAAAAGATTTTCAATATATTAAGCTATCCGGTCTCTCCGGAATACCTTCTCCCCATATTGGGGAAACTATCCCTTCGCGCCCCTCCGGTTTTTTCATAAATAACCAGAAATGAATTTATCTCATAGTTTGCGGTGTCGCAGATTATGGGAGAGGTATGATTGTACACGCTGCTATAAAAGTCTGTGAAGGCTCTTAGGCTTGTCTGCTTTATACCTTATATAGTTACCTATATTCAGTTATTATTTAATTAATCACCAATGAATAAAATTATTACACTTATGTTATGTCTGTGCTGTATCTTGTCGGTTGCACAGGCAGAAGATGCACCTGTGTTGAACCCGTCTGATGCGAATATCGTAGGACATGTGATCGACAAAAAGACAGGAGAGCATCTTTCTTTTATTAATATTTTCCTGAAAGGAACTACAATGGGAGCCTCGACGGATAATACAGGCCATTATTACCTGAAGAATTTGCCGGAAGGTAAATTTATTTTAATCATGAAGACCTTGGGATACAAAACGGTGGAAGTTCCGGTTACCCTGAAAAAAGGAAAGACATTGGAAATCAATTTCGAAGCGGAAGAAGATGCCGTTTCGTTGGATGGGGTAGTTGTATCGGCCAATCGTAATGAGACAACCCGCCGTCTTGCTCCGTCGTTGGTAAATGTACTCGATTCGAAAGCTTTTGAAACGGTTCATGCTACTTCACTGGCAGACGGTTTGAACTTCCAACCGGGGGTACGTGTGGAAAACAACTGCCAGAATTGTGGTTTCCAGCAGGTTCGTATCAATGGTCTGGAAGGTCCATATACGCAGATGTTGATGGACAGCCGCCCTATCTTTAGTGCCCTGACGGGTGTATACGGTTTGGAACAGATTCCGGCAAATATGATTGAACGTGTAGAAATTATGCGTGGAGGTGGTTCGGCTTTGTTCGGTTCATCTGCGATTGCCGGAACTATCAATATTATAACGAAAGAACCGATGCGCAATTCAGCCCAACTTGCCCATTCGCTTACTGTGATTGGAGGCAGCAGTCCGGATAACAATACGACACTGAATGCTTCGTTAGTTACAGACGACCATAAAGCTGGTGTTTATCTGTTCGGTCAGCATCGAAACCGTGCCTCTTTCGATTATGATGGTGATGGATTTTCCGAGTTGGGACAGTTGGATGGAAAAACGATCGGTTTCCGTTCATATTTGAAAACGAGCTTATATTCCAAACTGACATTCGAATATCATAACATCAGTGAATTTCGCCGTGGCGGTAATCTGATAGACCGCCCGCCCCATGAAGCAGATGTGGCAGAACAAACAGATCATAATATTAATGGGGGAGGGCTGAAATTCGACCTTTTCTCCAAAGATTACAAGCACCGCCTGAATGCTTATGCTTCCAGCCAGCATACCAAGCGTAAGAGTTATTACGGTACCGGACAAAATCCGAATGCCTATGGAAGTACTACCGACCTTACTTTTATCGGTGGCGCACAGTATTCCTATGAATGGGATAAGTGTCTCTTTATGCCAGCGCAGTTTACAGGTGGTGCCGAATATAGTTTCGACGATTTGCGTGACGAGATGCTCGGCTATAACCGTGTGATTGCGCAGAAAGTCCATATTGGTAGTATGTTTCTTCAGAACGAGTGGAAGACAAAAAAATGGAGTTTCCTGATCGGTGCCCGTTTGGATAAGCACAATCTGATAAATCATGTGATATTCAGTCCGCGTGCTAATGTCCGTTTCAATCCGACGGAAAATCTTAACTTCCGTGTTTCTTATTCAAGCGGTTTCCGTGCCCCGCAGGCGTTTGACGAGGATTTGCATGTTACGGCAGTGGGTGGTGATGTGGCTATTATTCGCTTGGCAGACAATCTGAAAGAAGAAAACTCGCAAAGTATCAGTGCTTCTGTGGACTTTTACCATCGTTTTGGTGCAGTACAGACTAATTTTCTGGTGGAAGGTTTCTATACGGATTTGAGAAATGTGTTTGTGCTGGAAGAAATAGGGCGTGATGACCAGAATAATATTATTATGGAACGTCGTAACGGGAAAGGCGCCCGCGTGATGGGGATTAACCTGGAGGGTAAAGTTGCATACGAATGGATGCAGGTACAAGCTGGTTTTACCTTGCAGCGTAGTCGTTATAAAGAAGCAGAGAAATGGAGTGATAATGATAATATTGTTCCTCAGAAAAAAATGTTCCGTTCGCCGGATTTATACGGTTACCTGACTTCTACTTTCACTCCGGTGAAACGTTTTACCGCTTCGTTGACAGGTACTTATACCGGCAGTATGTTGGTTCAGCACTTGAAAGGATATATTCCGGAAGACCGTGAAGAGAAAACTCGCGACTTCTTCGATATGAATATCAAACTGGCTTACGACTTCCCAATCTTCAAGTCGGTGACTTTGCAGGTAAACGGTGGCGTACAGAATATCTTCAATGCATACCAGAATGACTTCGATCAAGGTAAAGACCGTGACTCGAAATATATCTATGGTCCGGGTATTCCGCGTAGTTATTTTGTCGGTTGTAAGATAAGTTATTAAAATAAGCAACATCGCAGATTACAATCAAAAGCAGAGCGTAGCGAATCAACTGGATTAGTGTTTTCTACGCTCTGTTTTTAGTCTATGAGTGGCACAAAAAAACATCACAAATGTACCCTCCCCATAGATATTTACGGAAGAAATACCATAATCCCGGACCGTATCTCAATTATTTGCTATATTTGAGGGTGTAAGCCTTGAGCTATCAGAAGCTTGTGATAAAACGGTACCCGGCAACTGCGTTATGGAATGAAGTATTTCATGGATAAAAAGTAGCTTCGGTTAATCGAAGCTATAATTGAGTAAGTGGCAAGCCGCCGACACTTGGATAATGAAGTAAAAAAAGAGAATTTAATAGGAATAATATGAGATGAAAAAAACTATATTACTACTGTCAGTCGCTTTGTTGATTATTCCCTGTCCAACAAGGATAAACGTTGCTTCTGTGCGGAAAGGCGAACATTTGAACAAAGCAAAAGATTATCCTGCCGACAAGCTTCAGTTTTACAATATCGAAGAAAAAATAAACTGGCTGACCCTGCATAAAGCAGACTCCCTATTAACTGTTTGGTTTGCCAAAAGCCCATCAACTTTTTTACCGGACAGCCTTCTGCAACAGGCAACCATTACCCCGAACCTTATAAAAACTGAAAATGAAGAAATTATTCCACCAAAGCCGCCCAAGATAGACCCCATTTTTGAAATCCCTGAACGTGTAAAGCTGCAAAGGCAGCCCAGAACAACACCTGCAAGAGATATAATTGTTGAAGTATTTGATACAATACCTACAAATACTGAAATTTACTATTATTCGCCCGGGATGGAAAGCAAGAGTTATTCATACCGGAAAGAATTGGGAAGTGATAATAATTTTCTTGATGTTACCGATAACAATAAGACCGTGATTACCGTTCCCGATACTTGCGAGCAGGGTACAAAACTATTATTTCGTGCCCAAGGATACGAACCGTTGGATTTGCCAATGAACGAAGTGTACGGTAAAAGTCATATAACTATTCAGTTAACACCTAAAATTTATAATAGTACGGTAATATTGGAAGAAAAAATATTCCGGGACACTATTTCGATAATTGAGATTATTAATTTGCATGAAACACCTACAAAAGTTTTTTATGGGCAATGTCTTCCTATTTACGATGACGATGGAGTAAATCATGGCGACCCTTATTGTGCTTTTGCCTGTATGGGTTGTTATCCTGAATTTAATGTTGCTAAAGAATATTATTCAGGGGAATTGGATGAATTAAAAAAACTGCATCAGTTTTTGAAAAAAGGAGGAGATTGTGCCTTAGTCATTTCCGTGGATAAAAGACAAATTAGAGATATAGAAATAGAAGGATGCTCCAATAAAGCATTAGACAATATTCGAAAATCTATGTTAACTACACCACAAGGAAGTTATCAAGGAACTTATGACGGATACCGATTTCAGTACCGTATAAATTTTGCCGCACGTTAAATAATATTCCAATGAAAAACGAAAGTAAAAATATCAATATATAATATGTGTCAGAATGCGAAGAACTGTTACCGGGTATTGAAAATACTATTCGCAAAACAATAAAATAAACCTGTAATGAAAACGATGTTAATATTTATAGCCATAGTCTTGGCGGGAATACTCGCCGGACCATTGTTCGATGCAATCGCATCGCTATCATTTTCCTCATCCACCAATTATGATCCGCAAGGAGGTAGTGCTTATGGTGATGTTATAGTCGGATTCATTGTAACCGTCTTGCTGCTTGCCGTTTTTCTAACGGCATTGATTGTTGCGGCTTGTAAAATACCCAACGGATGGGTACTGACCGGGGTGTGGGCTGTAATTATCCTCTTATTTGCAACATATCCGACTATTCATTATATAAAAGAGTATCCATATAAAAATCGAGCCAGATTGTATAAAATGCTTGAAGACGGAGCGCCTGATGAAAAAATAAAACCACTTGCGGGAAAAGCGGCCAAAGGGTGTAGCGGGTGTGTCTTTGAGCAATTGGTTAGATACTTCAAGTTCGATATGGCTCGTGAAATTCTTGAGAATGGATATGATATATCGGAGTCAAGTTCTTTATTGAGCGACATGGTAAAAGAAGACGGCTATAATACCGATACAGAATTTACGAGGGCTGTTTTCCTGATTGAAAACG